>NZ_AYWU01000003.1:0-347079 GCF_000502375.1 Mesorhizobium sp. L48C026A00
TGTCGCGCTGTTGCGGGGAACAGGCCGGGTCGCAGACCGCATCGCGGGGCAGATCCGCCCAGAACAAGGCCCGTTGGTCGAAGGGCATCACGGCACCCAGCAGAACCACCCAGCTTCGGTCGGCGGCATTGCACGACAGCACCAGGCGCAACTGCTGACGTTCTGGATCACGGTCGCCTTGGACCATAGTCCCGCCTCCACATGCGAAAAGGAGGCAACATGCCGACGGGTGTTTATGTTCGGAAGAACGCGGTCGGGGACCGCTTGAGGGCGGGAATGGCTGCGGACCACGCGGCGGACTTCGCGCAATGGCTTCGTGAGCGACGCTATACGCCACGGACCATCGTCGAGAAGATGCGGCTGCTTGCGAGCTGGACGCACTGGGCGCGCGCGGAGAATTACACGCTCGCCGCGATCCGCGAGGCGTACACGGCATCGTTCGCCTTGATTGCAGCGGGACAGTGCCCGCGCTTCCGCGGCGACGTCAACCAGGACGCGGTCGAGATCGCCAAGCTGTTCATCGCCTATCTCGAGGATCGCGGCGTATTGGCGTGCCTGCCGGCCAAACCGGTTGCGCCGCTGGTTGTCGAATTTGCGGCTTGGGCCCGCGAGCAGCGCGGTCTGGCCGAAACGACGCTGTCCACGTATCTCGGGACAATCCGGCCCTTCGTCGAGGCGCTGGGGGAGAGGCCGGCTGCTTATGACGCCGTGACGATCCGGGCGTACATGACTGACCGTGCCCGAGCCGTATCGGTCGCGCGGATGAAGGGGATATCGGTCGGCATCCGCGCCTTCCTGCGCTTCCTGATCGCGACAGGACGATGCCGGCCCGGACTCGACCACGCCATGCCCAACGTTGCGGGCTGGCGGCTGGCCTCGATCCCGCGCTTCCTGCCCGATGCCGATATCGCGCGGATCATCGAGGCGTGCGACGGTGAGCGTCGCCTGCGCGACCGGGCCATCATCCTGCTGTTGGTTCGGCTCGGACTTCGGGCGAGCGAGGTCGCACGGCTCAGCTTCGGCGATATCGACTGGCGGCAGGGCAGCATCCGCCTGTTCGGTAAAAGCCGGCGCGAAGAACTGCTGCCACTCACCCAGGAGATCGGCGACGCGCTGCTTGCCTATATCGAACGCGGCCGGCCGGCGCTGGCGGTACCATCCCTGTTCCTTACCGAATATGCGCCGCTACGCCCCATCGACCGCATCACGGTCAAATGCCTGGTCAAGCGCGCGCTCAAACGCGGGGGTGTCGAGAGCCACTATAGAGGCGCGCATATCCTGCGGCACTCGGCGGCCACGGCGATGCTCCGCCACGGCGTCAGCCTGACTGATGTAGGCACGGTACTGCGCCATCGGTCGCCAGAAATGACGGCGCACTACGCCAAGGTCGATATCGCGCTCCTGGCTGCTATCGCCCAACCATGGCCGGGGAGGTCGCCATGCTGACCGACGATGCTGATCGCTATATCGCATTGCGCCGCTCGCTCGGCTTTAAACTGGCAAAGACGGCTCGGCACCTGGCTGCGTTCGCGCGCTATGCGGTCGACCGCGGCGACACCCATGTTCGCCGCGAGACCGCGATCGCCTGGACCGCGGCCGTGTCGTCGACTCCGCGCAGTCATCAGCGGCGGCTTGGCGAGATCGCGCTCCTTGCACGCTTCCTGCATGCCGAGGATCGCGCACATGAGGTGCCGCATTATCACTCCGACCACGGTGCTGCCACACGTCCTGCGCCTTATATCTACACATCCGAGGAACTGGCGCGCATGCTCGATGCCGCGGGCAATCTGCGGCGCCAGAAGCCTAGCCCGCTCAGGCGCCACATCTATGTGATGCTGCTCGGGCTGCTGGCGTCGACGGGCCTACGGATATCGGAGGCTCTGAACCTGAGGTTGGACGACGTGCTGCCCGATGGCGTGCTGCACATCCGCCAGACCAAGTTCAACAAGAGCCGGCTCGTACCGATGCATGCCAGCGTGGTCGAGGCGCTGTGGGCCTATCTTGAGGTCCGCCGGCGGTTCGCCGGGACGGACGACCATGTGTTCCTCTCGGTCGATGCCAAGCCGATGCCTCTTGGGACCGTCGAGAGTACCTTCCATGTGATCCTGCGCATGGCCGGCGTCGGCCAGGATCGTTCGCGTCGCCCGCGTATCCATGATCTGCGTCACACCTTTGCGACGCGCGTGCTGGAGCAATGTGCGATGCGCCGGGATGATGTTGCGCGGGACTTCGTCGCGCTCTCCACCTATCTCGGCCACGCGAGTATCCGGCACACCTACTGGTATCTGGAAGCCACGCCCGACCTCATGGGCGATATCGCGGCTGCTGCCGAGGCGCTGACCGAGGGAGAGATCGCATGACACCGATCGCTCCGCTCATCACCCGCTTCATGCGTGAGCACATGCCGCAGCAGCGCGGCTATAGTCCGCACTCCTGCGACGCCTACGCATATAGCTTCCGGCTGCTGTTCGTCTTCGCTGCCGGGCGCTTGCATACGCGCCCGTCTTTGCTCCAGCTCGAGCAGATCGACGCCGAGATGGTGCTCGCGTTCCTGCATCACATCGAACATGATCGCGGTAACGGCGCGGCGACCCGCAACCTGCGGCTCGCCGCGATCAAGGCGTTCATGCGCTACGTCGAGCTGCGGCACCCAAGCGCCCTGGAACAGATCGCCCAGATCAACGCTATCCCCGGCAAGCGCCATGACCACAAGCTCATCCGCCACCTGACCATGGACGAGGTCCGCGCCTTGCTCGATGCGCCCGATACAACGACGCGCCTGGGGCTACGGGACCGGGCGATGCTGCACCTCTGCTTCGCCGCTGGCCTGCGCGTCTCCGAACTCGTCGGCCTCACCCTGGAGAACGTCACGCTGCAACCCAGTCCGAGCATTCTGGTGTTCGGCAAGGGCCGGCGCGAACGCAGTCTTCCGCTCTGGAAAGAAACGGCCCGCGACGTGCGAGCCTGGCTTGCGGTGCGCGGAAAGCCACCGGCGACGGAGTTGTTCGTCAACGCGCAAGCGACGGCGATGACCCGCGCCGGCTTCGAGTATATCCTCGAAAAGCACGCCAAGGCCGCTGCGGCTCGATGCCCGACGTTGATCGGCCGACCGCTGTCGCCACACCTTCTGCGGCACAGTTGTGCGGTCCTCATGCTGCAGGCCACACGCGATATCCGTAAGGTCGCGCTCTGGCTTGGCCATGCCGATATCCGCACGACCGAGGTGTACCTGCGGATGGACCCGTCCGAGAAGCTCGAGGCCATAGAGGCCGTGTTGCCGCCGGCGCTCCGTCGCGGTCGGTTCAGGGCCCCCGACGCATTGATTGCGTCGCTGATGGCCGATGCGCATACCGCGTCAACGTAAGGCGGGATGGGCGGTATGAGCATCATGGCAATGTGAGAACGGCTGGATCTGGGTGGTTCTGCCGGGTGCCGTGATGCCCTTTGACCGACGGGCCTTGTTCTGGGCGGATCTGCCCCGCGATGCGGTCTGCGACCCGGCCTGTTCCCCGCAACAGCGCGACAGCGATCTTCTTCCCCGCGGCGGCGCCGCTCCTCGCCCAACAACAAGATCGCTACGCGCCGTCCTTCGCATGCGCTGCGGCCTGACGGTGCGGGTCGGCCGTCCCGGGGCTCTCGATCGCCACAAGGCCGCGATGGTCGCGGGCTTGAACAGCACAGGAGTTCCACCATGTCCCAGATCGGTTCGTTCACCCTCAGCAACGATGGCACCTACACCGGCACCATCAAGACCCTCGCCATCGACGCCAAGGCGCGTCTCATCCCCAGCGATCCCGCCGCCACCAGCGACAAGGCGCCCGACCTGCGGGTCATCGTCTCCGGCGTCGAGATCGGTGCCGCCTGGCGCCGGACTTCCAAGGAGGATCGGACCTNCGGCGCCATCAAGCCCCTCGCCATCGACGCCAAGGCGCGTCTCATCCCCAGCGATCCCGCCGCCACCAGCGACAAGGCGCCCGACCTGCGGGTCATCGTCTCCGGCGTCGAGATCGGTGCCGCCTGGCGCCGGACTTCCAAGGAGGATCGGACCTACCACTCGGTCAAGCTCGACGATCCCTCCTTCAGCGCACCCATCTACGCCAACCTCTTCGAAGGCGACGATGGCAAATATGCCCTGATCTGGTCGCGCTGATCGACACCGCGGCGCCTCCCAACACGGTGGGGCGCCGCGCACATCAGCCCGTTATTATGCGGAGCGAAAAACGACAAAAACCCCGGAAAACCGGGGCCGCCAGCACGCGACTCCGCATAATCACGCGCTACGCATAATCGGCGTTATGCGGTGCACCGCATAACACCGAGTTCGGGGCGGCATGGAAGAAGACCTCGCGCGAGGGACGCGACTACCACTCCGTCAAGCTCGATGATCCCAGCTTCCCCGCTCCGATCTATGCGAGCCTGGTCGAGACCGACACCGAGGGCGACTTCTCGCTCGTCTGGTCCCGCCGCACCGCAGAGTGATCCGACTTAACACGAAGCCCCGCCGCAAGGCGGGGCTTTGCCATGTTCAGGTCCTACACAGCCTGGCACGTCCGCCAGGTGCAGAGCGCTAGGCTTTGGCTGGTGCCTTGCGCGTCTTCTTCAGCGGCGACTTGATGGCTGCCGCAGTCGTCGTCGCTGCTGCCGCACGAGCAGCCCGTTTTGGTTTTTCCGCCGCGGCAGGAGTGGGCGCAGACGCCTTGCGCCCGAGCCCTATTGATTTAGCCAGAGCCGAGCGGGTGGCCGCGTAGTTCGGCGCCACCATCGGGTAGTCGGCCGGCAGGTTCCACTTCTGCCGATATTGGTCGGGGCTCAGATTGTAATGAACTCCGATATGGCGCTTCAGCGATTTGAACTTCTTTCCGTCTTCCAGACAGATGATGAAATCCGGCGTCACCGACTTCCTGACCGATACTGCCGGTTCCTGCTTGATCACCGGTTCTATCGCCGGCGTGCCGATGCCTTTCAGCGCGGCATGGATATCGCCGATCAACTTCGGCAACTCGCCGACCGGCAATGGATTGTTCGATACATAGGCGGCGACGATGTCGGCCGCTATCGACACGGTATCCAGTTGGCCGTCTTGTTCGAGAGCAGTGGTCATATAATTTCCTCTTATTGTATCGGAAGAATTGAGCGACGTTTGATTTACCGTCCCGCCAACGAGGCAAATAGTACATTTCTTTGTAAAATCCACGTCTCTTGCACAACATTATAAGAGTAAGCTTCGCTTTCATCGTTCTAATCGACTGCGGATACCCTTATCGGTCCGTTGGGAAGCGAGGAACTTCCCCTCGCTTCCCCGCCATTGCCGCCTGTGCAGAGCAGGGCCGCAGGCTCGCAAAGCGGCCGACTGCAGCAACAATGGCCATCAATTTCCATCCGCTCCGCTCGACCGTGCAACCCGGCTCCGCGCGCCGGCATTGGCCCCCATCACTCCCGCGCGCTCACGCGCCCCCGGAAGGCATGCCGGGGGACATGCCTTCGGCATTGACGGAAAAGGAGTGAGCAAAATGAACATGACCACCATCATCAACAGCGAGAGCAACAACCAGCAGCAGGCGATTTCCAGCGGCTTCCGCGTGGATATCTCGCGCGGCGAGCGGATCGGCCGGGTTTCCTCGGAATGGTTTTCACGTCCCGATGACGAGCGTTTTCTGAGCCTTACTGAGCTTTATGATGCCGTGAAGCAGAGAGCAGACCGCGCTACCGCCCGCACCGTCGGGAGCCGCGCTGTGCGCGTGGAAGCCATCCGCGACAATGCAGAGCGGCTTTCGCTTATCGTCCCCGGGCAGGAGCAGCCAATCGCGCCCACGCATTGGAGCTTCGGTCAGCTTTGCAGCCTTGTCAGTGCACCGGTCACCTACATGCGCCAGCTGCCCGCACCGCTTGCCGGCATCAACTTGCAGCACGGCCTTTTGAGCCATCGCGCGGAATTGATGAAGACCCTTGAGACGGAAGACGGACGCGTTGAACTTCGCGCGGTGACCGGCCCGGACTATGGCCGCATCTGGGATCACGAGCTTGTCGCCGCCGTCATGAAGATCGCGGGCAATGGCACCGGCGACACCATGTGGAAGGTACCGGGCGTTCTGGATTGGGCGACCATGATGCACAATCCTTTCGTAGACATAAGCAAGGACACCACCACGCTTTATGCCAGCGACCGCGACGTGTTCCTGTTTCTGGTGGACGATACGCACCCGATCGAAGCAGGACGGCTCCCCAATGGAGAACCGGATTTGTATTTCCGTGGCTTCTATTGCTGGAATTCGGAAGTCGGCAGCAAGACGCTGGGCATTGCGAGTTTCTATCTCCGCGCCGTGTGCATGAACCGCAATCTTTGGGGTGTGGAAGGCTTCGAGGAAATCACGATCCGGCATTCGAAGTTTGCAGCACTTCGTTTTGCTCATGAGGCAGCGCCCGCTTTGACGGGCTTTGCGAACTCAAGCCCCGCGCCGTTCGTCGCCGGGATCAAGGCCGCGCGCGAGAAGATCGTAGCGCGCACCAACGACGACCGTGAAACCTTCCTGCGCAAGCGCGGTTTCTCCAAGAGCGAAACGGGCAACATCATTGAGGCCGTATTGCGGGAGGAAGGCCGTCCGCCCGAAAGCATCTTCGATTTCGTGCAAGGCATGACCGCGCATGCCCGCAGCAAGTCCCATCAAGACAGCCGGCTTGAGCTGGAAGCAAAGGCGAAGACCTTGCTGGAAAAAGCGGCATGAGCAAACGAAAGGCCGCGCAGCGAACGTCTCGCCGCGCGGCCTATCAGGTCCGCCGTATCAACGAGACCGTCATAGCATAAGAATATCTAGCGACCAGATCATCTGGGTCGGCGCGTGCAGCCGTTTTTGAACACGGCGGCCGCTCGCCGGGCTCCGCCCGGCTCGCGATGCGACTGCTGCCAATTGAGCACGGCAACAAGAAATTCGTTTGGATTTCAGAGGTCTGATTTCGCCCTTTAGCCGATCGACTGCTAACGCTTTCTGGCGGGCAAACTCGGAACTGTTGTCACCTCATCTAGAATATCATGGGGATCGAATCCGATCGTTTCAGCCAGGTCGAGGAACTCGATCACATCCAAGCGCCGTCCTCCCGACTCGATGGCTGCGACTACTGATTGATATCGATCGATTGCTTTTGCCAAGTCGGCTTGGCTCAGGCCTGCAGCTTTCCGCTTGTCCACGATCAATTGGATAAGTCGCAAATGTCTTGGCGACCGAAGTGTCTTTTGCATTCGCTGCCGGTCCTTGACGAAACCGGCAAATCAATTAAATGGAAATCCAGATAACCAGAAAATCCGGTTATCTGGTGAACGCAGCCGCTTGTGCTTCCACGACTTTTGGTGGGCCGTGCTTAAACCACTCCTTGATCCCGATGTCGCCGACGTTGCGCCGGATGCCCCGATCCTGACCGGCTATGACGAGGAGCGGCTACTCACCTACATCCGCCTGCTCGACGCGGCAGCCGAGGATGCGGACTGGCGCGAGGTGGCCAGGATCGTCCTTCACATAGATCCTGAGCAGGAGCCGGAGCGGGCGTTCAGGTCTTGGGAGACCCATGTCGCCCGCGCGCGGTGGATGACGACGAACGGCTATCGATATCTTCTGGCGGGCGGCGCGCCACACTGAGCCTAGCCGGCACGCTTTGCTGAATCAGCACAGCGGTTTGCCGACTCTCCAACTACCCGATTTGCGTATCGGCAGGGATGCTCATTCCGAAGCCCGCAGCTTGATGCGGGCATCGGGAGAGGACTTGGCACATTGCGAGGCGATTGGACCGATCCGGCAGCCTACGCGCACTTGCAAGGCTACGAGCCTGCAGAGTTCGCTGCCGAGTATCTGATCCGGAACGACGACTTCGTCGCCGAGTGCGGCCAGCTTTCGTCACATCTCCCAGGTTCCGTAGAACCTGTTGGTCCGCCCGACTTCATCGCTCGTTGGGGCGCGCGATTTCACAGTCACCGGTGACGGCCTTCCGTTAGCTGAAAACATCGTCTGGACGGAACAGGCCTCGCCGCGCGTGCTGCGGACCACGCAAATCCGATCGCCAGTCAGCTCTTCGCATCAGACTGTTCAACTTTCCAGACCCGGCAGCGCCGCAGTTTGGAAAGCCGACGAGCGTCACATTCTCTGGCCGGCATCGACCGGAACAAATAATCTCGTCACTGACCCCGGCAGCGGCGCGACCGAATTCGACGCCATAGTCCTGCCACTCGATGCGGCATTCGAGACGAGGCTCGACGCAGCACGCCGGTTCTGGCGGGCGCTCAACGGTCGACGATCTGGCCCGGTCTACGGCGCGCTGCCGAAGCAAACGAAGACAAGGCATACTCTCAATCTGCGCGCGTATGACGCCCGCAGCGCAGGGGCCACCTACCGCGAGATCGCGGAGGCGCTTTTGTCACGAGAGTCGATCGCGCCTCGAGACTGGCGCGACCATCATCTCCGCCACAAGGTTCGGGCGATCCTGCGAAGGGTGGATCGCCTTGTGGCCGGCGGCTACCGCGACCTTCTCTTCTATCCTCACAGCCGCAGCCGAAAATCCGATCGCTGAAGCCCTTTTCGCATGGGTAGCGAAAACACATCCCCCGATGTTTGCCCTCCCTCGCTTTTTCTCAATTTGAGCATCGTCCGTTTCGCGCGTCCCGGCAGGCCAGGATGACAGCAGAACCGAATGGAGATCGAGCGATGTCGAAGGGTCCCGCGGGCGCGCCCCAGAAATACCTGCGAACGAAGGAAGCGGCGCCCATCGTCGGCCTTTGCACCCGCACGCTGGAAAAGCACCGGACCTATGGGACCGGCCCAAAGTACCGGAAGGTCGGCGGACGCGTCCTCTATGACATCGACGACCTGCATGCCTGGGTCGAGCTTGGCACGCGCACCTCCACCAGCGATGCCAACGCGACCTTTGTTCCGCCTGCCAAGCCGCATGCCGCCCGCGCGCCGGCTTATGCTGGCCGGCGCGATTGCGTCTCCTGATCTGCGGTGCAAGGAAATGCAGCTTCGCTCGACCGATCAGGGGCAGCTTGATCTGTTCCACGCGCGCACCAGTGTCATCGCGGCACGCGACGCGCAGGATCTCATGTCGTGGCCGTTCTTCTCGCTCGCCAAATCCCGGCGCGTGACACCGATCGATTTTCGCATGGGCGAGGTCTCGATCCGCGTCGAGGCGACAGTCGAACATGGGATGGCGACGATCTGGGACGCCGACATCCTTATCTGGGCAGCCAGCCAGATCGTCGATGCACGCGACAACGGCCTTCGCACGTCGCGTCTGATGGCTGCCACGCCCTACGAGATCCTTGCCTTCGTCGGTCGCGGCGATTCCGCCCATAGCTACAACAGATTGAAGGCTGCGCTAGACCGACTGCAATCGACGACGGTCGCTACGTCGATCCGCCAGTCGTCCGAGCGGCGGCGCCATCGCTTCTCCTGGATCAACGAATGGAAGGAGCGGATTGATGCCAGCGGCCGTCCGCTCGGTATCGAACTCATTCTGCCAGACTGGTTCTATGCAGGTGTCGTGGACGATGCCCTTATCCTCACCATCGACCGCCAGTATTTCGGGCTGAGAGGAGGCTTGGAACGATGGCTTTATCGTCTCGTTCGCAAGCACGGTGGCCGCCAGACCTATGGTTGGAGCTTTGATCTAGCCCATCTCCACGTGAAGTCCGGCAGCCTGTCGCCCTTCAAGCGCTTCACCTTCGACCTGCGCGAGATCGTGCGTCGCCAGCCACTGCCGGGCTACCGGCTGGCACTCTCCGTCGATCCCGACGGTCGGTCACGCCTGAATTTCCAACTCAACCCGGTCGATCCATTCGCGAGCGCCAGCGCAACGCCGTGCGCGCCACGTGGCCGCATCAATAGGGCTGTGAAATGACTGTGGACAGGCCCGTGCTATCAGGAACCGCGACTCCCGTGCCATCGGGAACCAGATTCCCGTGCTATCAGGAACCGGAATCGGGCTTAAGTCATTGCAGCGATTGCAGAACCCGCTCCTCTAACGTTTCTAACTGTGAATCCTTCGGATTCTTTCTAACGGAAAGCGCTGATCCACGAGGCTGTGGACGACAGCGAAGCCATGATCTTTCGGCCAGGCCGAGAGCTGCAGGGCTCAAACCGCAGCGACATCGATGTCTTTGGAAACGCATGGATCGCACTTGAAAACATCGTGCAGGATATCGCGGGCGCCCCGCCACAGCCGTTACGCTGCCTGCCCGAAATGCCGTCGTTTGCGGGTCTGTATTTCTGCATCCCGCAAAATGACAGACTCCTGAAATATTGGGATACGATCGAGGACCGGCTCTTCAAGATCCGCCACTGCCAGAACATCGAAGGCATTGAGCGCAAGCTGGCGCTGTTCGCGCCGCCGATTGATCCTGGGCTACTTGTGCGGGCCGCAGCCGCGGGATTGAGCATCGGCGATATTGTCGCGCAGGGGGCTGGAGAAGCGCCAAACTATCGATTTCAGGTGCTGTCGCAGAAGGCCAATGAACTTGTAGAGATGGCCAAGGAATTCGGCACCGAACTGTTGCAGGTACTGGAGAAGCGGGATGCTGAAGCGCTGTCCCAGCTAAGGTCGACGCACGAGATTTCGCTGTTGCGCCTCGTACGCGATCTGAGGATTCAGCAGGTCCAGGAAGCGCAACAGATGCTCGAAGGACTGCGGGAGGCGCGCAGACTAGTCGACAAGAGGTATGTTTTCTATCGCGACATAAAGAGAGTAATCGATCAGGAAAATCTGGCGATGATCTCGCACGGTCTTGGAATCGCAAGCGAGATCGCCGCGACGGTGCTCAATGCGGCCGGCGGAACTGCTGAACTCTTCCCGACATTCGAGTTCGGCGGCGCAGGCTTTGGCGGATCGCCCGTTGCCACCTGGGCGTATGGTGGCTCGAATATCGGTGACTCCTCGATGAATTGGGCACAGTTCTTCGGTGGTCTCGGCGGTACTCTGCACTCGGCTGCGCATCTGATCGACACGAATGCGGCCTATGAGCGTCGCTGGGATGAGTGGAAGTTGCAGGAGCGTCTCGCGGCGCAGGAACAGAAGCAGATCGACCGGCAGATCGCCGCTGCAGAAATACGAGTGGAGATTAGCAAGGCGGAAGTGCGCGAGCACGAGAAGCAAATGCAACAGGCCGAAGCGATGCTGGAGTTCGTAAAGGATCGAAAGTTCACCAATCAAGAGCTGTATGAGTGGATGAGCGCCCAGACCTCCGGCCTGTACTTCCAAGCTTTCAACTTGGCGCAAAGATTTGCACTTCGGACCGAGCGAGCATTCCATTTCGAGCTCGGACCAAAGAGCGATGGCACGTTCGTCTCCTATATCGGGAGCAGCGGTTGGGATAGCCTGCATAAGGGACTGCTTGCCGGACAAGCACTTCTACTCGACCTGAAGCGAATGGAAGTTGACTATCTCGAACGAAACCGAAGAGAGCTGGAAATTACTAAACATATCTCGCTCGTGCGATTAAATTCGGATGAATTCCTGAAGCTTAAGAGAGGTAAGAAGGCGAAGATATCGATCGAGTTGCCGGAATGGTTGTTCGATATGGACTTTCCCGGTCATTTCTACCGTAGAATCAAGAGCGTCAGCTTAAGCGTTCCGGGAGTCTCTGGTCCGTTTGCGGGTATCAATTGTACGCTTACGCTCAACTCAAGTGAAATCAGAACTGGTACCAATATCGATGACGAGAGTGAGATCGTCCGCACCTATTCGCGTGTAGAATCCATCGCAACCAGTTCAGCCCATGGCGACAGCGGCCTATTCGAGCTCAATTTTCAGGATGGCCGCTTGTTGCCCTTCGAAGGCGCCGGGGCGGTGAGCAAGTGGACACTCGAGCTACCTAGGGAAGACAACCGTGAACTCGACTTCACTTCGATCACCGATGTTATCATCCATCTGAAGTACACGGCGCGACGTGGCCCTGGAGCGTTTCAAGAGCATGCTCGCGAGCAGGCAAACGCACGACGGAACGACGAAAAAACGCCTTTTGTCGTCCGACTGATCTCTTTGCAAGATGAGTTTCCGTCCGAGTGGCATCGCCTTACTCACATGCAGGAGGAGAAAGGGACTCGGGTGTTGATTCTCGACGCAGTGCAGCAACGAATGCCCTACTATTGGCCGGGAATGACCAAGGCTATCTCTCTTCAGTTGGGTGCGTTCGATGGCCGACAAATACAAGGTGCCGAACTCACAGTGGACGAGGAAGTGAAATACCCGGAAAAGCCAGGCATACCAATCTGGAAAAATGTCGACTGGGGCAAATGGAAATTTGTCCTTCCGTCAAGCTTATTTCCCAACGATGAGGCCCAGCATGCAAACTTGTATTTGCTAGTAGGAGTAAGCATCCTTCAGCAAGACGCGTGATGCCAGGGGCTAGTACAGAAGGGGAATGCGATGACAGTACGCATGGGAACTATCGCCGTGGTGGGGACCGGGAGCACTATTGATGAGGATTCTGATGAGGGTCGACGAGCAATGCAAGCCGGTCGCATCATTGCTGAGCTTGGATGCAATCTGCTGACCGGTGGAGGTCAGGGGGTGATGAATCTCTCCGCGCGGGGCTTTTGCGAGACACCGGGTCGAATAGGTCGGTCGATCGGCGTTATCCCGGGCAAAGTTGAGGGATGGACGGGCAACAAGCTTGGAACGCTGTCGAAACTTATGCTGATTCCGAAGGCGGGCTACCCGAATCCGTGGGTGGAAATACCTATCTTCACCCATCTCCCTGGTAACGATCCCAAGGGCCCAGACTCACGAAACGTCCTGAACGTGGGTTCGGCTGACGTCATTGTGGTGCTGGCGGGCGGCGAGGGGAGTCAGGCCGAATTTGAATTGGCGCACGGGCTCGGCAAGCCGCTGATCGCGTTCCTGGGGGAGGGCGAGGTTGTTGGAGCGTACCCCCTTGCGGCAATGGCAGACTTGGCCATGTGCATCCAGGACGAGACAGCACTTCGGGAGAGGCTCGAGGAGCATCTGTGTCGGCTCAACTGACGATGATAAAGCTTCGCAGTTCTGTGCTGGCCGATCTGGCGTTGGTTTCGCTGACGGTGCTTGTTCAGGCGAGTCGGACGCGTCGAGCCGAGTTCCTGACGCCTGCACGAAGTCTTCTTAATCTTCTGGCCAGGCATCGAGGATCCCGTCTGGCGGCTGAAGCGCGTCGTTAGATTTAGCGTTGTCGAGGCGGGAACGGCAAGACCCCAAAGACCCCACGGCTCGCGTCGCTGAGGCTTTGGCCCGCCTGGCATACAGAAGCGCCGCCTCGAGGGAAAAGAAGGAACGCGACGATTGCGCAAAATCCAAGGGTTCATCCTCACTTATGTCGCGAAGAAAGCCGGAGCCGGAACGCTCGGGCTCGAGTGGCACTCGGAGTTTCGCTCATTCCAAGGTGGGAAAGCCGCCGGTTCCTAAAGCTGGCAATCCACCTGTTGTTTGTCGCGTGCCTTGAGCGTTCCTTTCCAAAGGCAGTCTGGATGGGGTGCCCTTGTCACACGTACAGCGATTTCGCCGATGTCCACGCGATACACGCCTTTCTCTCGGGCCTGGACGCGCTCCCCATTGATTTCGACCGTGTAGTCAACAGGTGGAGCAGGGTCGACGTGCACGGTCACCAGCGGGAACTCGACGAGTTGTGCAAAAAGCAGGTCCGGTTCCAAGGCCTTCGCCACCGCATCGGCCTGCGCCTGGCCGGAAAGAGCGAATATCTGTCGGTTCTCGCCGGATCCCACGACGACTTTGTCGGGCAAGACCGCAACATATCCGGCACCGCTTATTACCTTTGCGATGTTGGCGGTCGCGTCGGGGGGCATTTGCAAGGTAAAGGCCCTTGCAATAAACAAATCGGAGAATGCTTTCAAAGCCGCAACCCGAGCGGCGGGCGTGACTATCTCACCTCTTTCATCCGCCCATTTTGAGACGATCGTATCCCAATTCGCTTCCTGCGCCCGTGCATCAAACACGGTTGCGAACGCCATTGCCGCAAACGCAGCGGCTATTGCGAACCCTCTGGACATCTCTATGCCTCCCTGACGCGTTGAACTGCGACCGAAGCCACGAGCACCGCCAGCAGACCAATTCCAATCATGAAAAAATTGAAGCTCCACCCATAGCGATACTGAAGGAACGGCACGTCAATTTTCTCCCAGCATGAGTTGAACCAGAGATTTGCGATTCCCGCTTTCCACCAAACCCCATACAGGATCGCCTGTGCCAGGCTGATCATAGATCCTGCGAGAACGGCAACAATCCATGGCGTCGGCCGCAGAGTGCCCTGGAGTCCGAGCAGAAGTCCTGCTCCTAAACCAATCAACGCCGTTGCCAGCGTCAGCCCGAGTTGGCTAATGCTATCGAGAAATTCGACAGTTTTCTGATACGGCTCGCTGAGCGCTGCAGTGTCGCACACGCCGATGTGCGTCTCTGGCATCCAAAAATACGCTCTTGCTGAAGCAATCCCAACCAGAGCAATGCCGAGCCCAGCCCACTTGCCGCCCATGCTCCCCTCCCACAAGAAGCCATGCCGATCTCAAGACAGTATCGGCGCCGGCTAGCGCAAGTAATTATCCCTTTTTGTTGCTTGCGTCGAATCTGTCGTCGACGGTTTCGTAGAGATCATCGTCGAGCACGCAGACGATGATCCGACGGAGAAACTGTTCGGGGGTAATGCCAACCTTTTTGGCCTGTTTCGTCAACTTTGTTCGCGGACCGACGGGGAGCGGGACGGGGAGGATCGAAAAACTTTGCCATTCACCTCCGGAAGCAGCAGCAGCCCCCATCGCCGCCACTGACCGCGGATCGTGTGGGTTGCTGTTCCCGTCGCGCAGGATCCGCTCGATTTCTCCTGAGGTGCGAACGCTGCGGTGCCAATTGAGTGGTGTTGGTGCCGGGCGAAGGGGTCGGAGCAAGCGGCACACCCGTGAAGGTGGGGCTGGCGAGCAGCGCGAAAGCCCCGGTGCCGCTGCACTGGCTCCAAGCGATGGCCGTCGTGCCAAGCGTCCCGCCGGCTCCAAGCACCGGAGGCGGCGACACAGATGCCGTTCTGGGCCGGCGTGCTCTGGTTCTTGACCAGCACACGGTGGCCGGCGATGACGCTGACGCCGTCGATGGTCTGCGCACCCGAAAGGGTGATGTTGGCGGTGGTCGCGGCGCGCACGCTCGGCTTGACGTCCAGACCGGCCGCAACTTCCATCCGGAACTGAGGCCATCGCGATGTTCAAAGCCGCCGAGCGTTCGGTGTCGCTGGGCCCCATCCTGGCGAGACGAAAGGCTACGGGGATGCTGGTTAGCGAGGCGGCGAGCCGCGCTGCTTTCCCGCCATCTGTTACGCCCTGAAGAAGTTGAGCGAGCGCTGGGTGGGATATAACTTTAGATTAGAGGGCCTACAAAAGGAGAAGCAGATGCGACTAACTTTTGATCAGAAGTTGAATTGCGTTTCGATCGCTGCCGCAGTGGTTACCGCCTTAGCGGCTATCGCGATTCCGTTCGTCTTGTTCCTCGATGCGAAGAGCAACCGAACGCTGGACGTAATGAACAACCTGGACTTTCGTGTTGCCGAGATAATCGACAAAAAACGCGAACTCGATGAAGCCAAGAAGATAGACGACACTGATCGGTTTTCACCCGAATACATTGATGCTGTGGGGAACGAAGCCGTGCAGTCGCAAGTCTTTCGTCTTCTCAATTTGTATGAAGGCATCTGCATTGGCGGCGAGGAGGGCCTCTTTTCGCTGGATATCATCGAGGAGATGCGTGGTGACGCGCTCCGCGAGACTTGGAAAGACTATGACGAATATATCGTGGCGCACCGCAAGAAGCCAGGCGAGGAACATCTCCAAGCGTGGGTGGGGTGCAACGACATTGTCAGCCGACCGACCCCAAAGGGCGCGTAGCCACAAACAATCGATCAACCCCAAAAACGGAGAAGCACATGCAAGCAAGCAAAACCGCTGAATCGGGCGGGACTGAATCGGGAAGTAGGCGGCGGCAAATGACCGACGCTTACCCCCTCCAATGGCCTGCGGCCAGCCACGGACGCCGCAACACTCGCTGCGATGGTCACCGTTCAAAACCGCGCAGGCCAACGCCCAACGGGCCCTGCTGAATGAGATCCGCATGCTCGGCGGCCCGCTATGTCGTCCTGAGTACGAACGTCAAGCTGCGGAACGATGGGATGCCCTACGTAAGCCAGCGAGAACCGGACGATACCGGCGTCGCGGTGTATTTCGAACTGAAGGGACGGCCGCAATGCTTCGCGTGCTACCGATGGCTGAAAGTCTGGGAAAACATCTGGGCGATCTGCAAGACCATTGAAGCGTTGCGCGGAATCGAACGGTGGGGTTCCGGCGATTGGTCGAGCGCGCCTTTGCCGGGTTTGTTGCCCTGCCACCGCCGATCAGCAACCTCTCCGTCCGTGGCGGAAGGTCCTGGGCGAGCATCTAAGCAATCAGGATGACGCTGAGCATGCCTATGAGAAGATAGTGACAACGCTTAGGGACCTATCGCGGTCGTTTGGACAATTGGATGCCGAAAGCGGCCAGTCCGCTCCCGGTCCCAATGCGGTCGCGCTCATAGCGCTATGGTCAAAATGCGTTGATTGACCTTCTTTGTGGATAGAACTGAGGCACCGCTCGCATGGAGACTAGTCGTCTTCTTGGTCCTTTGGTTCGCCAGACCATACGAGATCATACGAAGGAAACGGCTTGGCTAACCATCCGCTAACGTATTGATTTCGTGTAGAAAACGCTGACCCTCCGGGCCCACCATTAATTAAGCATATGATTTTATTGCATTTTCCAGCTCGATTTGGCGCCGCGATTTGGACTCGAACCCCGAGAACTGACCCCCGGACGACCAATCTGCTCACTCACCCCCAGGTTACCAGGCGATTCGCTATTCCGGCTTCTCGATGGCGGGTTTGGTGAGTTCGGATTCAAGCCGATACTTCTTCTCGCAGCAGGCTCGGTAGCAGCACGGGCCGCCGCATCTTAGATCATCTCCAGATCAAGCCAATACGTTAAGCCTCGACGGCATGCCCAGCGTCGCGATCGCCTCGACGGTCACTTCGTTGTGATGGCGTCTGGCACGAACCGATCGGTCCCCTAGCTTGGTGCTGATCCGATCACCCTAGTTTTGGTAACCGCTGTAACAAATCCGGAGGTACAGCATGGCAGAATTGAGCCGCAGTCAAGTTCCGGGATCCACGAAATCGGGCATCTCTCGTCGGACGTTCCTGAAGCACGGTGGCACCTCGGCCGTAGGGGCGGCGTTGCTGGAAGCAGGGGCAGCGCAGGCAGCCGTTGATGGTTCTATGCAGGACGATGCCAACGAAGTTCTTGGCCCTGGTCTGATCCCGATCGATCTCACGATAAATGGACGACGGGTCCCGGTGCAGGCGGAACCCGCCACCACGCTGGTCGACGTCCTCCGCAATCACCTCGGCCTGACCGGCACCAAAATCGGCTGCGATCGCGGAGCCTGTTCTGCCTGCACGGTCTGGCTCGACGGTCAGCCTGCCAGCAGTTGCATGACGCTGGCGCTCGACGCCCGGGGCAGGAACATCACCACGATCGAGGGGCTGGCCGAGGGCGGCAAGCTTCATCCGGTGCAGCAGGCGTTCGTCGAGCATGACGCCCTTCAATGCGGATTCTGCACGCCCGGAATGGTAATGAGTTGCGCAGCACTCATAGATCGTAAACCGGACGCCGGCATCGACGAGGTGAAGGCCGCGATAAGCGGTCACCTGTGCCGCTGCGGCACCTATCCGAACATCTTTGCGGCAGTGCTCGCCGTCGCCGGCGAGAATCGGAGGAGGGGCACCTGATGGCTACCGAAAATCAGGCACGGGCCGACCGGCCTTCGTTACGGTCCCAGTCCTTGCTCTACGGTATCGTCGGGCAGGAGATGAGGCAGGTGACTCGGCAGGTGCCGGACGATGAGCCGCCGCAGTTGCCAGTGAACGCCGAACTGCGCTCCATCGGCAAGTCGATCCCGCGGCTCGATGCCGTGCAGAAGGTGACGGGCGCGGCGAAATACACATTCGACGTGCAACTGCCGGGAATGCTCTACGCACGGCAGATCGTCTGCCCATGGCCGCATGCCAGGGTGATCTCGATCGACACCTCAGCGGCGGAGCGTCACCCCGGCGTCCGTGCTGTACATGTGCTCGAGACACTGCTGCAATCCGCCAGGCTTCGCGATCCGGAGGCCGAGGCTCGTAACAAATACCCGACGGTCCGCTTCGCCGGCCAGACCGTTGCCGCGGTCGCCGCCGAGACGCAGCGGATCGCCGACCAGGCGGCGAAGCTCGTCAAGGTCGAATACGAGCGCTTGCCGCATGTCACTGACCTCGATGCGGCAATGGACGATGAGGCACCGATCGTCTTTCCAGGACCGGTCGAGCAGCCATCGACAGCCGGCGGCGGCGGCGCACCGGAAGGCTTGCCGCAGAAGGGCAATGTGCGCGGTCCCAACTTCGGCATGCCGGGTATGACGCCCACGGGCGATATCGACCAGGGCCTGGCGGAGGCGGACGTGATCGTCGAGGCCGAATATCGCACGCAGGTTCAGACTCATGTGCCGATGGAAACACATGGCATCGTCGCGGATTGGCAGGATGACGGGCTGACCATTTATGCCTCCACGCAGCACACGCACAGCGTGCGCGATGAGGCCGCCGAATATTTCGATCTGCCCAAGAGCAAGATCCGGGTAATCAGCGACTTCACCGGCGGCGGGTTCGGCGCCAAATATGGGATCAACAATTTCGGCCTCCTCGCCATTCATTTGTCACAAAAGGCCGGCGCGCCCGTGCGCATGATGCTGGACCGCCGTGAAGAGCATGTTTCGGCGGGCAATCGCCCCAACAGCTTGCAGCGCGTACGGATCGGCGCCAAACAAGATGGCACCCTTACCGCCATCGACGTCATAAGCTGGGGCACCGGCGGCATCGCTGGGGGCGCCGGCATAGGCTTCTGCTACAATGCGCTATATCCGTGCCCGAACATGCGCACCGAGCAGTATGACGTGTTCACGAATGCCGGCCCGTGCGCGGCTTTCCGCGCACCCGGACAGGTGCAGGGCATCTTCTCGCTCGAGCAGGCGATGGACGAACTCGCGGATCGGCTGCAACTTGACCCGCTGATCCTGCGCGATCGCATCGACACAAAGCCCACCGACGACATGCTTGCACGGGCACATGAACGCAAGGTCGCGGCCGAGCGGTTCGGCTGGAGCCGCCGGCGTCCGCCGAACGCCGACGCCGGGCCGATCAAGCGGGGGATTGGCATGGCGCAGGCGCAGTGGGTGTATGTCGTCAGCCCTCCGACGACGGTGGAGGTGCGGGTCGCCGATGACGGGTCGGTCTCCGTCTACAACAGCACGCAGGATGTCGGCACCGGCACGCGGACTGTGCTTGCCCAGGTGGTTGCAGAGGAGTTCGGCCTCAACGCCGAGGACATCGGCGTCTTTATCGGCGACACGCGGTTCCCGTGGGGACCGCCGTCCGGCGGAAGCCGGGTGACTGCGTCGGTGACCGCGCCTGCCCGCAATGCGGCCTATGCGGCGGCACGCGACCTGGCCGCGCGCCTCGCGCCGCTTTTCGACGACGCCGATCCCGATGACATCTTTTTCGCCGACGGCAAGGTGGGCGTCCGCGGCAAGGAGGGAGCAAGGCCGCTCAAGGATGCAGCCAAGGAAGCCAAATTCGGCGAAATCTCGAAACTCGCCAAGCGGCACGACGACTATGAGGGATTTGCGGTGCCGGGAGAGCTCTCCATCAGCCGGCATGGGCTGGGCGGTGTCCAATTCGCCGAGGTGGCGGTCGATGTCGAGACCGGCGTGGTCAAGGTCGAGCGCATCGTCGCTGCCAGCGATTGCGGCAGGCCGATCAACCCCAAACTGGTCGAGAGCCAGGTGATCGGTGGCATCATCCAGGGTGTCAGCTACGCGATCTACGAGGACCGCATCATGGACGCGGCGAGCGGCCATCAACTCAACGCCAATGTCGATCAATATAAGATGGTCGGATCACGCGAAACTCCGGCGATCGAGGTGCTGCTCATGGAGCAGATCGGGGCGCAGTCGTCGACCGACGCGCGAGGAATCGCCGAGGCAAGCAATGTGGCGACCAGCGCCGCGATCGCCAATGCATTCTACAACGCCACCGGAAAGCGGATCCGCACTTTGCCGATGAACCCGGCAAATGTGCTGGCGACGCTCAGCGCCTGAGATCGGCCAGAAGGAGTCCATCATGGCCATGAACAGCTTCGAATGGGTGGATGCCACGACGGTCGAGCAGGCAGCAGGTCTGCTTGCCGAAAGCACCGAGCAACGCCCCGTCATCGCGAAGGCGGGCGGGATCGACCTTCTGGACTTGATGAAGGAAGGGATTCTAGCGCCGATGCGACTCGTAAATCTGAAGACCATCCGCGGTCTCGACGAAGTCGACACGGAAAACGGGCTGTCGCTCGGCGCGCTTGTGACGCTGGACCGCATCGACAACGATCCACAGATCCGCGCGCGCTACTTGGCGCTGTCGGATGCTGCCGGACATGCGGCGACGCCGCAGGTCCGCAACGCCGCAACGATCGGGGGCAATCTGCTGCAGCGGCCGCGCTGCTGGTATTTTCGGCACGATCATTTCCATGGCGAAGGTGCAGATGAGATGGGGAGCAGGGGCGCTGACGAGAACCAGCATCACGCGATCTTCGACAACGACAAAAACGCGATGGTCCAAGCCTCGACGCCGGCGACGGCACTGGTCGCCTATGATGCAAGCGCCGAACTTGCCGGCGGCGCCAACGGCTCACGCGTCGTAAAGCTCTCGGATTTCTTCTTGCCACCCGAAATGCAGGGCGCTCACGATGCCAGAATCGAGACTGGCGAGGTTATGACGCGCGTAATCGTTCCGCCGTTGAATGCCGGGGCGAAGGCCGCCTACCGCAAGCAGACCGAGCGCGACAGCTACGACTGGCCGATCTGCGATGTGGCGGTGGTGCTGACGATAGAGGGCCAGACAGTGCAAAATGCTTCGATCGTCATGGGATGGGTCGCACCAACGCCTCGCCGCGCCGTCGAAAGCGAACGTCTCCTCATCGGCAACAGGCTTACCGACGACTTGGCGCGACAGGCGGCCCGAGCCGCGGTGGCCGGCGCTACGCCGCTGGCGAAGAACGGCTACAAGGTGCCAGTGCTGGAGACGGTCGTTCGCCGCACGATCCTGGCCGCTGCCGCCGGCTAGCGTCCTGGGGCCGTCCAAAATGGGTTCGGCAACTTCGCAGCCACACGCGGCGCCGGCAGTCTGCCGACGGTTGCGCTCCAAGGGCGCACCCGGGACAGGTTACGGGAGCGGCGTCGACTTCAACGCAGGCTACAGTTCGACCGCAACATTCTGGTGTACCGCCACGGCCGGCGTCGTCGGGCCTGATGACTCCTACGTCCATCCGCACGTATGCATAAGCGATCGGATATGCTTCCTGAGTCCTTCAGAGCAGGATCAAGCTTCATGACATTGGTGGAGAAGGCGACAACCAACTGTTGTGGGTTTGATTAACTCTGGGGTAGCAAGTCGTCTCTCTGTGAGCGCCGTGACGACGGTTGGCACGCGGCTTACGGCAACCGGCCATTGAGCGTGCATGGTGCCACCAGGAGTGAATAGCTCGACGTTGCCATCAATCGCGGAGCAATACGGAACGATGCGAGAGGGTTTTTCGAAACTTGCCCACGAAAAAACCAATAAAATCAATAATTCTTAGACATCGTCCGGGCCCACCATTGTCGCTCAATATCAATAATTTATGGCCGACGTCTATCTAAAGTGGGCCACTTGAGCTCCGCTATACCCGCCGTATTCAGATTGAATGTTGTCGCCTGACCACGATCCAAGGGCAGGAGAAGCGATCTTGTGCCTGTTTCTATCCTCTATTTTATTTTTGCTCCTGTTCGTCGGTCGGCCGACGACCCCAGCGGCGATCGGCTCGATGCGCTTTTCTGCGCGATCCAGACGGCCTGGGCGTGGACGATGCGAAGCGAGCGATACGGCGCGCCGGAACATCTCGATCCGCTCGAGGGATGGATCGCCGATCCATCCCTCCGCGAGATCCAGGAACCCGCCGGTCCGGCTTCAGCCTGAACCCGGCGCCTCATCGGCTCGGCGTCTACTCGGCTGCGCGCTCTCGGAAGCCAGGGTCGGGCCGGCTTCAGGCCGCCTGCGCCGGAATGTCCTGCGCAGAGCAACGTAGAAGACCGGCGTCAGGAAGAGGCCGAACAACGTCACGCCCAGCATGCCGGAGAACACGGCCGTGCCGAGCGATTGGCGCATTTCCGCGCCAGGCCCGCTGGCGATCACTAGTGGCACCACGCCCAGGATGAAGGCGAACGCCGTCATCAGGATCGGCCGCAGCCGCAGCCGGCAGGCCTCGACGGCCGCCTCGACGGCGTCAAGGCCGCGCTCCTCACCTTGGCGCGCGAATTCGACGATCAGGATCGCGTTCTTCGCCGCCAGGCCGATGAGCACGATCAGCCCGATCTGCACTAGGATGTTGTTGTCGAGACCGCGGAAGGCGACGCCCAAGAGGGCGGCCAGTACGCTGAGCGGGACGATAAGCACGATGGCGAAGGGCGTAATCCAGCTTTCGTATAGCGCGGCGAGCACCAGAAAGACGAACAGAACCGACAGGCCGAAGATGAAGACCGCCGTGTTGCCGGTCTGCCGCTCCTGGAAGGCGAGTTCAGTCCATTCGAAGGAAGTGCCCTGCGGCAGCGATTCGGCTGCGACCCCCTCCATCAGGTCGAGCGCCGTGCCCGTGGCGACACCAGGCGCTGCATTGCCCTGAAGCGGCACGGAGACATACATGTTGTAGCGCTGCACGAGCGAGGGACCGGTGACGTCGCGGATCTCGATCAGTGTGCCGAGCGGCACCAGGTCGCCGGCCGCTGAGCGCACCTTCAGCTTCAATATGTCGTCGCGATCGATGCGGAAAGCCTGGTCGGCTTGCGCCCGCACCTGGTAGACACGACCGAAGGCATTGAAATCGTTGACGTAGGCGGTGCCTAGATTGATCGACAGCGTCTCGAAGATGTTGGGGATCGGCACGTTCAGCATGCGCGCCTTGTCGCGGTCGATCGCCAGGAAGAATTGCGGGCTGGAGGCCGAGAAGGTGGTGAAGACGCCCATCAACCCGGGCGTCTGGTTGGCCTTGCCGGCGATTTCGTTGGCCAGCGCCAGAATCGGCCGCATGTCGGCGCTGTTGCGCTCCTGGAGCATCATCTTGAAGCCGCCGGAGTTGCCGATGCCCCGCACTGGCGGCGGCGGCAGCGCGATGATGAAGGCCTCCTGGATGCTTTGCAGGCTGCCAAACAGCGTGCCGATGATCTTGTCGGAAGTATCGCCGCTCTCGAGCCGTTCCTCGAAGCTCTTGAATGGCGCGAAGATCACACCGGAATTGCTGGCGTTGGTGAATGTCGCGCCGTTGAATCCTGCGAAGGCGACGGCGTTGGCGACACCCGGCGTCTCGCGGATGATATCCGACGCCTTCTGGATGATTGCGTCCGTTCGGGCGAGCGAAGAGCCCTCCGGCAATTGCACGACGACGATCGCATAACCCTGGTCCATGTTCGGGATGAAGCCGCGCGGCACCGTCTGCAGCATGTGATAGGTCGCGTAGAGCAGGCCTGCAAAGACGAGCAGCATGGCGGCAAGCGCCAGAGTCGTGCCGACCAGTCTGTGCACCAGCCACGCATAGCCGTCCGCCATCCTGTCGAACCCGTTGTTGAACCCGTTCGCCAGAGCGCGGCCGAACCTTGCCAGGAAGAAGTTCGAATGTTCCTCGCTGTGCGGCTTGAAAAGCACGCCAGCGAGAGCCGGCGAAAGCGTCAGCGAGTTGAATGCGGAGATCGCGGTGGAGACCGCGATGGTGATGGCGAACTGCAGGTAGAACTGGCCGGAAATCCCGGGAATGAAAGCCGCCGGAACGAAGACGGAGATCAGCACCAGCGAGATCGCGAGGACCGCGTTTCCCACTTCATCCATGGTCTTGTGCGCAGCGGCGCGCGGAGCGAGCCCCAGCCGGATGTTCCGCTCGATATTTTCCACAACCACGATGGCGTCGTCGACAACGATGCCGACCGCCAGCACCAGCCCGAACAGAGTGAGCATGTTGAGCGAGAAGCCGAAGGCGAGCAGCACGGCAAGCGTGCCGATCAGCGAGACCGGTATCGCCACGATCGGCACGATCGCCATGCGCCATGACTGCAGGAACACCATGATGACGATCACCACCAGCAGGATCGCCTCGGCGATGGTGACATAGACCTCGTTGATAGATTCGGCGATGAACTCGGTCGGATTGTAGATGATCTCGTAGGCCAGCCCCTCCGGGAAATCCTCCGAAAGCTTCGCGATGGTCTCCTGGATTTCTTCCGCCGAGGCCAAGGCATTGGTGCCCGGCCGCTGGAAGATGCCGAGCGCCACCGCCGCCTTGTTGTTGAGATAGGAATTGGTGACGTAGTCCCTGGCGCCGAGCTCTATGCGCGCCACGTCCTGCAGGGAGATCAAGCGGCCGTCCTCGGCCGACTTGACTATGACGTAGCGGAAGTCGCGCGCGTCTTCAAAGCGCCCTTGCGTGGTGACCGTATACTGGAAGGCCGAGCCGTCGCCAATCGGCGGCGCGCCGATCGAGCCGCCCGACACCTGGACGTTCTGGTCGCGCAGCGCCTCGACTACGTCGCCTGCGGTCATGCCGTAGGCGGACAGCTTTTCCGGGTCGAGCCAGACGCGCAGCGAATATTCGCGCTCGCCGAAGATCTGCACGTCGCCGACGCCGTCCAGTCTCAGCAGGACGTCGCGCACGCGCGAACGCGCATAATTCGAGACGTAAAGCTGATCATATGTGTCGTCGGGCGACAGCATATGGACGACCATCATCAGGTCGGGCGAACTTTTCGCCGTGGTGATGCCGAGCCGGCGCACCTCTTCCGGCAGGCGCGCTTCGGCGATCGAGACGCGGTTCTGGACCAGCACCTGCGCCGCATCGAGATCGGTGCCGGGGCGGAAGGTGATGGTGAGCGACATCGAGCCGTCGCCGGAGGAATAGGACGACATGTAGAGCATGTGCTCGACGCCGTTGATTTCCTGTTCGATCGGCGTCGCCACGGTCGCGGCGACCGTCTCGGCGTCGGCGCCCGGATAGGAGGCGCGCACCACGATGGTCGGTGGCGCGATTTCGGGATATTGCGCGACCGGAAGCTGCGTATAAGCGATGCCGCCGACGAGCACGAGCACGATCGACAGCACCGCCGCGAAGATGGGGCGGTTGACGAAGAAATGGGCGAAGTTCATTGCGTCTGCCCTTCGGCTTCAACCTTGGGCGGCAATTTGGTCATCTCGGGCTTGACGGTGACGCCCGGCCGCACTCGCACCAGCCCGTTGATTACCACTGTCTCTTCGCCGGTGAGGCCCTCGCGGATAACGCGATAGCCGTCGATGCGCGGGCCGGTGCGGACCGGCTTGGCCGAGATCAGGCCTGCCTGGTCGACAACGAAGACGATGCGGCGGTTCTGGTCGGCGCCGATCGCCTCGTCAGGCAGAAGCACGCCCGGATGCGGCAACGAGCCGGGCACGTTGATGCGGCCGAACATGCCCGGCTGCAGAACGCCGTCCTTGTTGTCGAAGCGCGCCCTGGCCCTCATCGTGCCGGTAGCTTGGTCCAGACGGTTCTCGGCGAAGTCGAGCTTGCCCTTGAACGTCGCTTCATCACGGTCGGCGACACGGACGACAACATCGACGCCGCCGGCGCCTTCCTGCATGACGCCGCCGCGCTCGCGGGCGTCGCGCGCATAAGAGAAGTAGGTCCGCTCATCGATGTCGAAATAGAAGTTTATCGGGTCGATCGAGACGATGGTGGTCAGCACGGTCTGGTCGGCCTGCACCAGATTGCCCGGCGAGATGAGCCGGCGGTCGACCCGGCCGGAAAACGGCGCCTTGATCTCGGTGAATTCGAGATCGAGACTTGCGTTTTCAAGTGCCGCCTCCGCGCCGTCCAGTTGCGCTTGGGCGGCGAGATATTCGCGGCGGCGGTCGTCCAGTGTCGAAACCGGTATGTTGCCTTCGCGCGACAGGGTCTCGGCGCGCTCGAACTGCATCTTGCTGAATTCGACCAGGGTCTTGGCCGAGTCGACCTGCGCCTGCGCCTGGTTCAGCGCCGCCTTGAACGGCCGCTGGTCGATGGTGAACAGGAGGTCGCCCTGCTTTACCAGCGTACCGTCCTGGAAATGGACCTGGTCGAGATAGCCGCCGACGCGGGAGCGCAGCGAAACCTGGTCGACAGCTTCGAAACGGCCGACGAACTCATCGTCCTCGACGATATCGCGCACCAGCGGCTTGGCTACCGTGACGACGGGCGCGGGAGGCGCTTCCTGCGCCTGTGCGGCCGGGGCCGCGAGCAAGCCGATCGCCGCGAAGGCCGCGGCGGCGAGCCATTTTGCAGGGACGTTTCTGCTGGAGGGGGCGACCAGAGAATCGTGGCGGAGGCGTGCAGTGTGAACCATGGTTACCCCTCGTAATCGGTCCTTCATGCGAAGTCCGTAACATCTAGGCAGCGGGTGTGCCGCACAAATCAATTTTTTGTACTGACCACCACAACCGACAGCTTGCTATTGAACAAACATCGAACATCGTCAATCTTGACAAGGAAGCGGCTAACCGGGGAGCGCGAACGCACATCTCGCGTTTATCCGCTGCGTAGGCATCGCCATGCGCTCGAGCCAAAGCGGATCTGACAAGCCATTGCGCATCCCGACGTGCGGCGGTTGTGTCGGGAGGAACAGGGCCGCTCCCGCGTTGAGGTCCGACCTGCTTCTCATTCTGCGGTTATAGGCGGCGATATAGGCTTCGATGAAATCGGCAGATTGGACATTTGCTACACTCCGAAAACGCTATTGCACCATTGCACCACCCGCATAGCACTGGGACGTGACAACCGCACGTCCGCACGTCTCTCCTGCAGTTTGGAAAAAAAGATCGTCGGTAGAGCGGCGCATGTATGGCGCGAACGAGGGTGCGGTCGAACCGGTCAAGCACCTTATCGGAAGCGTGCTGCTGTGGTGTGACAATCGTGAAGGATGCACTCTGCAATTAGAGAAGTGACGCTACCGCGACCCCCCATGTGCGACTGAAATACCGGCAGGATTTCCTCGCTCACGCGTCAATCTGAGCGAGGCGTTGATCGTTATAGTGTGACAGAACATTGAAAAACATTGGAGCAGATTTGAACACTCGGCAGTCCCACTGATTTCCAAGTACTTGCTTTTTCATGGTTCCCAAACCTCCTCCGGGCCCACCATCGGCTTTTGCGGCCGTTGATTTACTTGGATTTTTTGCCCATTTTTGTCCCACCTCTTTCAACCCCCTCGGAGCCATCGCTCCGATAGCGACACCACAAGGCTCGGGGACCGTCATTGTTCATGGTCAAAGGAGGTCGTTCAAACATGTAGCGGTATGGGCCCCAATGCTCCTCGGAGTCTAAACGAGGGCAGACGCGCCTAAATTCCGGTGTCCAGCCCCGGAAGAGATGGCGCTCTAGATAGTCTTCGGTCAGCGTCCAGGGCTCGGTCGGCGTTGCAGGCTCATCAAGGTTCAAGCTGCCGATGAAATGCCCGCCCGGTTTAAGTACACGTCGAATTTCACCGCATGCCTGTTCCAAATCGTCGACATGGTCTAAGCTGTTCATGCTGAAGACGACATCGGCAGAGGAACTACGAAGTGGCAACTCCTCGGCACGTGCTGCGATATAGAGCATATTGTGACTAGAAATATTAAATAGTTCGTATCTCGACGCCAGCGGATCAATCCCGATCGCATGCTTTGCTATTCCGTCCAGCCAAGTAAGCGAGCCTTTAGGACCGCACCCGATGTCGATGCACGACTTTTCCCGGAAAAACTCCGCATCGGCAAGTCCCCCCATTGCCAGCATGAATGCACGGTAATAATCGGTTTCCGGCTCTATTCCGTGCGTAGAAAACCAGCCCTGCCAGAAGGCCAACTCGCTTCCACTCTTGACGCTAAGCCCCGAGCGAGCCCAGATCAGCCGATTGAGCGCAGAACGTGCTCTCCGCCGGACCGAAGTAGGGAGAAGCGCGCGTATCAAAGGCTTTGCATGCAATGCCATTTGGGCGCTCTCTGATTGAAATATGCCCGACCGCATAATGATTTTGACACGCAGTTGAGCTTATGTCGAGCCTGAGCCGATGCGTGTGGTTTGGGGCGAACTCGCTGCGCAATAGGTTTCGCCTACAGCCCATACTGGCTGCCCGGCTTCCGCGAACGCATCGCCAAACCTGTCGGGAGCTATGGCGGAAGCTGGGTGAAGACGGTTTGAGGAAGGCGGCGTATCCAGGCGGGTGACAAAGCCTGCCAGAACCTCCCGAAGGGGCGATACGCTATGAAGACCGATAGCACCGTTCTTACTTTCAATATCCAGACGACTTCGACGATCCCTTCGAGGAGCGCCGGCCCATTGCGGCATCTAGTTTGACAACGAACGGCTAAGCAGGTCTGATGCGGCAATGCGTCCTCTGGAGGGCGACCAATGGCGGCACGTGCACTTATCCGAGCGGTGCGACCGGTCAAAGCTGCGGTTTGTCACGCAATTCGAACCTACCGGTTGGTTGGGTTCACAAGCCCGAAATGGGTTAAGACCAGCGATGGTTTTTGGATGATGCTGGACCCGAACCAGTTCGTTGATCGCGAGATTGTTGCGACGGGCGGCATGTGGGAACCAGCATTGCGCAGCATCATCAAGGCGGCCGTGAAGCCGGGCGAAGTCTGCATTGATGTTGGCGCTCATAAGGGATATGTGACCTGCCTCCTCGCGCAGGCGGTAGGGGCGACCGGAAGGGTGCTTGCTTTCGAACCAGATCCGAGGGCATTCGAAGCTTTGGCGGTCAATCGCGACAGGAATGGTTTCGAGCAAATCGAGGTTTTCCCTGTCGCCCTCGGTGACAAGACGGGACACATCGATCTCTCGCTAACTCAAATGCTCGGAAACACCAGTAGTTTCCCGAATTATCTCGCTGCGGCAGAGGTCATAGGGATAATCAAGGTCGAGTCCAAAACGTTAGATTCAATATTGAATGAAAACCTATCGTACGGAAAGCGAATAACTTTTATAAAGATTGATGCAGAGGGCGCGGAGCCGCTTATATTCGATGGAATGCAGGATGTACTAACACAACATTCTCCGTTGATTGCAATGGAGATCAACTTCGAATCGCTCAAGGCAGGCGGTTTTGATCTTGGTGCTATAAAGCGTCAGCTCATCAACGCGGGTTACTCGAATCATTTCGAGCTTGTCTACAAGGAAGTCGTCCCGGGCGTCGGCTTCACAAGGCTTAGGCCTATTGACATTACGCAAGAACGCGGTTTGCTGATTGAGACCTTGTTGACACGTGATGACAATTCCCGACTTCGCATCGAGTCTTTCTTCGGTTAATACAAAATACGGACATGAAAGAAACTTCAGACAGGCCGCTTCGGGGCGGCTTTTTCTGCGCGCGCCTCATTGCGCCGACCGGCGCCCTCACGGTGATGTCTTGTGCTAGAGCCAGTCCAGATAGCTCCGGCATAGGGCTGTTGGCTGAACGACAGCCGGTTCAGGCCGCTCGGGCGAGCTTGGTGAGGTTTTGGGCGGTGCAATCAGCGCCCATTCGGCTTTCACTTTCTCGATGCCGCGCAGCAGGAACTGCCTGAACCCTCTTGCCTGCTTGACCTGTCCGAACACCGGCTCGACGACTTGCTTTCTGAGCCTGTATCGGGTTCGTCGTCCCGCTCGCTTCAGCTTGTCCCGCATCGCCTGGACGAGCGGTCCGCTAATTTTGGGTCTGCCTTCGGCAGGGTGCTTGGCGCGTCCGGTAGCGAGGTAAGCGCCGGATCGCCTCGTTCACAACGCTCACCGCCTTCAACTCACCGGAGAAAGCATGCGAAAACACAATGCTCGCGCCCATGCTCTTGACGCAGCCGCAAACACCTGAATCAATGAACAGGTCGGGCGAAGCGGCCGCTCATGAAATCCGGTTGCAAAGCCGAAGCGGCACGGCTGCGAACTGCCGAGCGCCTCGTGAAGCCCATTGCTGTCTTCCGCATCCTGGCTTGGCGGATGTTTTGTATGACCATGATCAACCGCTCACAGCCGCACGCTAAACCGGATCTCGCAATAACCGACGTTGAAATGAAGCTCCTCGATCATCTTCTTCCCGACAAGGATCCGACCACCTCCCATGCCGGAACCTTATCGAGCTATCTGGTCAAGATCGCGCGATTGGGTGGCTATCTCGCGCGTGCCAGCGACCCGCCGCCGGGCAACACCGTCATGTGGCGCGGCCTTACGCGCCTCACGGACACCAAGCTCGGCGCAACCATCAGAGCCGAACTTATAGGTAAGGTCCACCGGACGCTTACGATCAAAAACACCGCTTACGCTGCAGGGTCGATCACTGAGCTGAAGTGTGCTCGGTATCGTCCTGCTAACCCGGATGTGCACCGGCACCTGTCAGGTTAACGCCGATCGAGGAACTCGACACACCTGGTTAGGATGCGATCTGCAGCCTTTCCGTCGCCGAAAGGGCTGCGAACCCACGGCTTCGGTCTGCACCGCTCCGCATCTTCCAGATAGGAACTTACAGCCTGAACGATCCGTGACGTGTCCGTTCCAACCAATTCCGCTGCTCCGGATGCAATAGCTTCAGGCCGTTCTGTGGTATCCCTCATCACGAGCACAGGCTTACCCAGACTGGGAGCCTCCTCCTGGATTCCTCCCGAATCTGTCAGAACCAAAGCCGACGCTTTCAAAAGCCGAACAAAGGGAAGATACGCAAGCGGCTCGATAAGGTGAATGTTCGGACGCTCTCCCCTTTCGCCAAGGATCTCCGTAACGGGCGCCCTTACGTTCGGATTCAAATGAACGGGGTAGACGAAGTGACAGTTCGGGAAACGGGCGGAGAGAGAAAGAATCGCTTGGCAAATTCGCCGAAAGGGTGGGCCAAAGTTTTCCCGGCGGTGGCCGGTGATCAGTACGACGGGTGTCCTTCCATCGAGCAAGTCTTCTGGAATTCCGGGAACCGGTGGAATCACTTGTTTAACCATTTCAGACGCGAACAGAAGCGCATCTACAACGGTATTTCCAGTTAACAATATCGACTCTTCTGGTATTCCCTCGTTCAACAGATTCAGTGCAGCGCCCTCGGTCGGTGCAAAGTGGAGGGACGCCAGCCGACTTATCATGACTCTGTTTGCTTCTTCTGGCCATGGAGCCTGAATATTGCCTGTTCTTAGGCCGGCTTCTACATGAACGACCGGGATCGCGTGGTAGAATGCAGCGAGGGAGGCACAAAAAGCTGTCGTGGTGTCGCCCTGTACAATGACGAGGTCAGGACGCTTTGCGAGAAGAAAATCGTCTATAGCCTCCAGCAGTCGGCTGCTAAGCTGAGATAGCGTCTGATTGCTCCGCATTATGTTCATTTGTACCGCTGGGTTGATGCAGAAGCTTTGCAAAACTTGACTAACCATTTCACGATGCTGGCCCGTGCTGCATGTAATAGTCTCGATTGAAGGATGTTTTTCGAATGCCAGAATGACGGGCGCAAGCTTGATCGCCTCAGGTCGAGTGCCGAAAATAACTGCTGCTTTCCACATCATACAGCTTCTCCAACTATCATAGGAATTTTGCGCTAGCGCGCACTCGGGTGGAAGCCTACACTAGCCGTTGGGCATGGGTTCTTTTCCGTCGGAATTGCGGGGCGACGCTGGATTGTGCCATCGGCATTGCGACGGCGTCTGCATCGGAGGGTGATCGTGGTCGGACAATTGGCCGTGTCCTTCGTAATCTTCGTCAATACCGTTCTCTTGATTCCTGCTTCGGTGTTGCTGTTGCAGACATTTGCGTGTTTCTTCCTGCGGCCACGAAAGATGCACCTCGCGGATGACCGTCCGCCCGTCGTTGTCCTTGTGCCCGCTCACGACGAGGCTGCCGTGATTGGGGAAATGCTTTCGTGCACCCGGGAACAGCTGACTATTGCCGACCGGCTGGTCGTGGTGGCTGACAACTGCAGCGATGAAACCGAAGCGGTCGCAAAGGCCGCAGGAGTTGAGGTCGTGGTCCGGCGTGACGAAAGCCATATAGGGAAGGGGTATGCTCTTGAGGCCGGCGTCCGACACATCGCCCGGACCGGTCCGCGCGACGTCATCGTTTTCCTTGACGCCGACTGCATTTTGGATCCCGGAGCGCTGTCCTGCATGGCGCGCGCCTGTGTTGGAAGATCGAGTGCAATTCAAGCCTGCTATGTCATGAATAATCCACCAGACAGTGACAGCAGTGCGCGTGTCGCGGAATTCGCCTGGCGAATCCGGACACTCGTCAGACCCTCCGGACTCGCCAATCTTGGTTTCCCCTGTCACCTGATGGGCTCGGGTATGGCGCTCCCGTGGAGCGTCACTCGTATGGCCGATCTTGGTACGCCACATCTCGCAGAGGACGTGTTGCTCGGCATTCAGCTGGCCCGTAGCGGAGTCCCGGCATGGTTTTGCGCCGACGCCCGAATAACCAGCAAGTTTCCCGGGAGGCAGAAAGGACGCAACTCGCAGCGACGGAGATGGATTCATGGCTTCTTTGCCTTGTTGAAAGGCGCCGTTCCAGGCCTGATGGGCGACGCGCTTAGGCATCGTTCCTTGCAGATGTCTGCGCTGGCTGTGGATTTAATGGTGCCACCTCTTTCAGTCTTGCTTGCACTGCAAACGCTCGGACTTTTTTTTGCAATTGCCGCGGCTTCAATTATCGCGCTCAGCGTCAGCTTGATTGGCATGCTCTTTCTGGCTGTCGCCATAGCAATCTGCTGGTATTTCGTGGCAAGAGATCTCGTCGGTTGGCGCGAGGTCATGGCGCTACCGAGGCATAGCGGCACCGTAGGTTTGATCGTCTTCAACTATCTCCTCGGAAATGTGTCAGCGTGGACACGCTCTGAACGAGACTAAACGGTGTCGTGCTACGTTCCAACGAGGACGACGAGCAGGCCGATCATGCGCTCGTGCCGTGTGTCGCCCGCCGAAATGCAGCGGCAAAGACCAACTCATCCCCTTCGGTCAGTAGCCATCCTTCAAAACGACTCGTGCGGGCACGCCCATGACGACCGCACGTTCAGGAACATCTCTTGTAACTACGGCGCCTGCGCCAACGATCGCATACGCTCCGATCCTCGTTCCGGGCAATAGATTCGCTCCCACGCCAATTGCAGCCCCGCGTTCGATGTATGGACCTCGGCTGCGCGCCTCGTCATATCCTTTCCGCCCGATTGCGTTGTCATTCGAGGTCCCTACTCCGCCCGAGATAAATACCCCATCTTCGACCGTCATGTTGCCCGCAAGCCACGTGTGGTCCTGGATTTTCACCCCATTACCAACAAGTGTGTTGTAGTTTATGGTGACGTAACGTCCTATGATTGTGTCGGAACCTATCCGAGTCTGCTCTCGAACAGACGCACCATCTCCCAGCAGCGTCGACTGGCCGATTTCGACATCGTAGAATATCACAGCGTGCGGCCCGATCGAGCAGCCACTGCCGATTTTGACTTGGGGGACGAAATGCGGAATTCGGGTGAGGGCTCCTGGACCTTTGGGAACTTTTCCGATGTAGGCCCCGGGAAAAATCTCGACAGCATCTCCTATTATCACCCCGGGTTCGAGAACGACGTGGGGGTGAATAACGACGTCGTTTCCGATCACTACTCCGCCCCTCACGACCGCAAACTCGGCGATCGTCACATTGGAGCCGACCAGATCAGTTTGGACGACCGCCCACTCGCTTGTCCTGCTCATCAACTGTCCTCCCAGGAGTGCCCGTCCAACTGTCGAGAACAGCCGTCTGCGCGGGATCGTCCCCATGGCCCGGGGCGACGCCTGTTGCCAGCCTCAAAGCCGCGGCGACGCTGGCGACCTGTCCGCGAGTGAGTTCGGGAAACATAGGAAGCGAGAGAATCCGACCGGCGGCGCGCTCAGCCCGTGGCAAATCGCCTTCGTGATATTGCAAGTACGCCAATGCAGGCTGGAGGTGGAGGGGCAGAGGATAGTGGACGCCGGTCGCGATGTTCATGGCCTCGAAATGCGTGCAGCAGCGGTCGCGAGTATCGGTTTGTACGACGTATAGGTGGTAAACGTGCGTTCGGCCACGCATCAACTCGGGGAGAGCGACGTTTGCATCTGACAATTCCGAGGCATACCACTGAGCAGCCAATTGCCGGCGCCCATTCCAGCGGTCGAGATAGCCAAGCTTGATCGTTAGCACTGCGGCTTGCAGCGTATCCAAACGACTGTTCGATCCGATCTCCGCGTGGACGTACTTGCTTACTCGGCCATGGTCGCGTAGCCGCTGGATTCGCTTTGCCAAAGTTTCGTTGCTGGTCGTTATCGCGCCGCCGTCCCCATAGGCGCCGAGATTTTTGGCGGGGTAGAAGGAGAAGCAGGCAAGGTGACCGATTGACCCAACCCGGCGACCGTTATATTCCGCGCCGTGCGCCTGGGCGGCGTCCTCGATCACGTGAAGATTGTATCTGCGCGCGATGTCCATGATGGGGCCCATGTCGGCTGCCTGGCCGTAGAGGTGGACAGGAATTATCGCCTTTGTCATGGGTGTCAGGGCTCGCTCGATCAACTCCGGATCGATCGTGTAACTTGCCGGGTCTATGTCGACGAATACGGGCGTTGCTCCCACCGCCACGATCGCACTCGCTGTTGCCATGAAGGTGTTCGGAGCCGTTATGACTTCGTCGCCCTGGCCAATGCCAAGTGACTGCAGCGCGATGCGGAGGGCGTCAGTTCCGCTGGACACCCCCACTGAGTAGCGTGTGCCGCAATAGGATGCGAAAGCAGCCTCGAAGGCCTCGACTTGTTCGCCACCAACAAAGCACGCGCATCTCATAACGTCAGCCACGGCCTCATCGACCTCTTGCTTGATAGACTCATATTGCGCGGTGAGATCTACAAGCGGGATTGCCATCACTTTCTCCCAAGTTCTCGAATCCACGCCATGGATCGGCCGTTCTACCTCAGTCGCAGCCGCTCGCGCCGGAGTCTCCTGCTTCAACGTGCCCCCAGTGCGCGCAGCATCGCTGGGATAGTGAGTACAATGAGCTTGAGATCGGTCCAGAGCGTCCACGTTCGCACATACTCGACATCCAGCCGGAGCATTTCCATTGGACCAACGCGGCCACGTCCTCGGACCTGCCACAAGCCCGTGATGCCGGGCTTGACCGAGTGGCGCTCGTGGTGCCATTCCTGAAAATAGTCGATTTCGTAGGGGATGGCCGGGCGCGGCCCGACAATACTCATTTCGCCTCTGAGCACATTGATCAACTGCGGCAACTCGTCGAGGCTCGTGCGCCTTAGCCAACGGCCAACCGAGGTGACACGAGCATCGTTCGTCAGCTTAAACTCAGCCTTAGGGTCGTCTGATATTCGCTCCCCAGCCCACAGGCGCTGTATGGCACGCCGATGTGTTTGGTCACTGCTGCCCTGCACCATAGTGCGAAACTTGAGGCAGACGAATATCTTGCCATTCCTCCCGACGCGCTGTTGCTTGAAAATCGCCGGCCCCGGACTGTCAATCCGAATGGCGAGGGCAAGCACGAGAAACACTGGTGCGAGCACTATAAAAGCGATCCCTACCAGGACTACGTCAAGGACGCGCTTTCCGATCACGCCGCGTGCCAGAGCGGGGCGTTCTACCGGCCGAGTCATTGGATCTTGTTGAAGACGTTCGGGTTGTGGGCTGCCGCAACTTTCCGAATCGGCGGCAGGACTGTCCTGGGCGGCGTCTTAGCGGCGTTTCGAATGATTGTCTGATGGTGGATTCGCTTGGAGGCCGCTTCGAGTGCCTGAACAACGCGTAGCCCTGAGCGCCCATCCGCGCGCGGCTGCTTGCCGGTACTCATGGCGGTGACGAAGTCCAAAAACTCGAGCTTCAATGGCTCAGCAACTGCAATCGAGGGGATATGGACGTCTCCATGATGATACGCCGAAACGAAGTCCGCGTAGGAATCGCCATTCGTGGTGGTCGGCTTGAAACATTTGTCATAAACACGCACTTTTTCGGCAGGTAGAACATCGTCAAAAACCAGCATGCCCTCACTGCCGACCACCGTGACTTGCCGCACCTTCACAGGGTCAAGCCAGGACACATGCAGATGTGCCTTAACTCCACCGCTGAATTTAACCATTGCATACGCAACGTCTTCAACGTCGGGAAATACATGAGCGCAGCCCCAAGCGTCGATTTTCTCCACCCTATTGCCCAGTAGCGAAAAAATTATGGAGAAGTCATGCGGCGCCAAGTCCCAGAGGACGTTGGTGTCTGATTGGTACAACCCTAAATTAAGACGGCGGGAGCTTATATAATGAAGATTGCCGAGACCTCCCCTCTTGATCACATCTTCCATAAAACGCACTGCCGGATGATATTCAAAGGTATGTCCAACCATCAGAATAAGCGATTTCCTTTCAGAAATCGCAATTAAGGTGCGGCATTCCGCGCTCGTCATAGCCATGGGTTTTTCGATCAGAACGCTCTTGCCGGCCTCCAGCGCCGCCTTCGCCAATTCGAAGTGGGTCGAAATAGGCGTTGCGATAACCACTCCAGCAACATCACTTGCGAGGATCGAGTCGAAACTCCGCGACACAGCCACGCGATTGTACTCTGATCGAATATAATTCAGACGATCCTGACGAACGTCTACCGCCCATACCAGTCGTACCGATGGAATTCCCAAGGCGATGCGAACGTGCTTCGAACCCCAGTATCCACACCCGATGACAGCAATTGGGATACGGCTGGTCACAGCTTGTCCCCCGTTTACTCGGCGTTAAACATCATCCAATTCCATTTTTCGGACACGCGCAATAAACCATACGGTCTATTCATTTCAGGTCTACTCGCCCCGATGTCGGGCTCACCTGGCCCGGGGCACCCCATGGACGACCGCGCCAGAGGCTGGTCCGGGACATCAGGCCCTTGCAGCGCAGGACAGGCTAACAGCCTGCAGCGGCATGCTCATCACATGATTGCCTTCTCTCCAGGACCGCCGACGCCAGGGGGCCAGATGGGGAAGAAAGACGATCGGACCGCTGCCCCGACCGCGCCTGCCGGCAATCCGCACGGCCATCCCCGCACTCGTTGACGCGCCCGTGCGGAAGATGTCCCTTCCGACAGCGCCCCATTTGCTCCACCCACACCTAAACCTGCCAAAGTAGTGCTTCTGTAATGGGCCCTTACTCGTCAAGTCCCTTCGAGAGATGGCGCGGATCGGCGTAAGCAACAAAATCCCCACGTTATTTCAACGGCTTGCACCACATCCGCCAACCCCCATGAATTTTTTGGGCTAGGCCGCATTCGATGTAATTTGCACAGTGAGCCGGATTGGTTCAGGATTGCCACATGGTGAGGTTGCATCCATGGCTATCCAAGATGTTCGTCGTTTTTTATTTGGCGTGCTGCTTTGTGCTGCTGTACCGATTTCATTCCAAGCCGCCGCAGCCGACTACAAGCTAGGCCCGCAAGATAAGGTTCGCATCAAGGTTTATGAATGGCCCGCTCTGTCCGACGACCTTGCGGTAGGAGACGACGGAACTCTAGCGCTGCCGCTGGTCGGGACACTGAAGGCGGATGGCATCAGCGCCGCCGATCTCGCAAAGGAAATCTCGAGCCGGCTCCAGAAAAAGGAGAACCTGCGTGAACCGCCCTATGTCTCAATCGACATACTACAGTACCGCCCGTTCTACGTTTTAGGGGATGTGCAGCACCCAGGGGAGTATGCCTACCGACCCGGGACGAGAATCCTGACGGCCCTTAGTATCGCTGGCGGACCTTATCGCGTGTCGGATTTTCAGGCGCTAAGAGCGGAACGGGACGCCATTCTCAGCAGAGGCAGCCTGAACATTTATGAGGGCAAACGTCGAGCGCTCCTGCTTCGACTCGCGCGACTTGAGAGCGAGACGCGCGAACTAGCCATAATCGAGGTGAATCTCGAGGAACCGGGCGAACTTGCAGGCGTGACCTCGGCAGAACTCGCGCGAGAGACCTCGATCCTCACCGCCAGGAAGACCGCATTCGATAACCAGAAAGCCAGCCTGCACGCACAGGTTGAAACATATGCGCAGGAGATCGGAGGGCTCGAAGCCCGGATTGAAAGCTTGCAGAAGCAGCAGAAGTCAGTGCAACGGGAATTAGAGGCTGGCCGAATTCTGGAAGAGAAAGGGCTCGCACTGATGCCTCGCCAAGCAACTCTCGAGCGATTGAGCGCGCAAATAGAAGGTGACCAAAGGGACGTAGAGGTTCTAATCACGCGCGCGCGGCAGTCCATTATCCAGACTGAGTTGGCTCTGGCCAAGGCTACCGACGATCGAAAAAAAGATATCGCGACCGAGATCCAGCAGGTTCTCGCCGAACTCGTGGAAGTGCAAAGCGAGATAGCGACGCATGAGGAACTGATCCGGGAGGCGGAGCTCTCCGGGGCGGCGGTTCGTGGCGTCGTTGCCGACCAGCGGAGTATGCGATTCCGGTATCAGATTGTTCGGGAGGATTCGACGGGCGTGCACAAGTTCCAAGTCGACGATGACGCGCGGGTCGAACCCGGCGATGTCATCAGTGTCGAGCGAGTTGCTCCTGAATCCGGTTCTGCTGGTGGATCGCGCTTGGGCGGCAGTGGATCGGGCATGGCGCATTGGAGAGCGCCGCCGGTCGTTCCAAGTAGGTGAAACATGGATCGGATCGACAAATCCAGTATTGTGGCACAATCGACACGGGAGGAAGAACGCGAGGTTGCTTTGGCCCACGTGCCTCCTGTCGATCTCCTGCGTCCTTTGCGTATCCTGTACGCTCAGAAGTGGCTTGTGATGGCCATCTTGCTCGTTATCTCGGTCTGCGGCGTATTCTATGTCCTTCAACAGAGGCCAATTTACACCGCACGCGGCCTCCTCCTGATCGAGAATACACGTCTTGAAACTGGCCGCGAGGAGCTGCTTCCAATTGTCTCGAACGTTGATGTGTCGGCTGTAGACACGCAGGTGGAGATCATTCGGTCAGATGCGATTGCCTTGCACGTCATTGCCAGCCTCGACTTGGTGCGTGACTTGGATTTTGTTGGAAGCGGGGCGAAAAGCCTGGCACGGCGGACATTGGACACGTTTAGCGAATACGTGGCCCTCCGTGACATCGCAGAGTGGCTGGGAAGCGGGTCGCTGCAAGGACAGCAGCGGTCGGAACGGGTCGCGCTTCAAGCTTTCCAAAACATGCTCTCTGTGAAGCGCGTCGGCATGAGTTCAGTTATCGAGGTGATCTTCAGGTCTCAGGATGCGGACAAATCCGCTCGGATTGTCAACGAAATCTTGAATGCCTATCTCGCGCAACAGCTGGATGCCGCTGCCGCTGCAACGGCCAATGCAAGCGCTTGGCTCCGCGACCGCGTCAAGGACTTAGGAACCAAGGCAAGGGTCATCAGCCTTGCGGGACCGCCGATTCGACGCGAGGGGCCTACGCGAACGTTGCTGTTGGCAGGTTTCGTTGCACTCGGTTTGCTCCTTGGCATCGGCGCTGCAGCTCTACGCTTTGCGCTCGATCAGACCATTCGAAACCCGCGGCAGATCGAAAGATTGTTGAATGTACCCTATCTGGGTGCCGTCATGAGGTTTCCGCGGACGCCGTATAGAGCTTGGCCAGAACGCCGCACAAGTCGGCGGCTGATGCGAGCGCCTCTGTCGCCCTCGTCAGACCTTGCCTTCGTGGTGAAGCGCATTAGAACCGCAGCGCTTCGGCGAGGGAGAGGGCAGATCATCGGCCTGACCTCGATAATCTCAGGGGAAGGGGCGACCACGTTAGCGTCGAATCTCGCCTGCTCTGCGGTGGTTGCAGGATGTCGCGTGTTACTGATAGATGGCAATCCATACAAGCCCTCGCTAACTCGCCTGTTCGAGCCTGGCGCCACGACAGGGCTGCTGGATGTGCTTGCGGGACGGTGCACGATAGCAGAGGCTGTCGCAATCAACATGAAATCGGGTGTCCATTTTCTTCCTTACGCGGGCGGGGTCGGCACGCCCGTCGTAGATGCGGTACGGGTCCAATCGTTCGTGCGCGAATGCCGCGACAGCTACGACATCGTCGTTGTAGACCTGCCACCCTTCGCGCCTGTGCCGGAGTTATTGTGCGCTCGCACGTTTGTTGACGCTTTCGTGCTTGTGGTCGAATGGGCTCGAACACCCAGTTCACTCCTTACTTCAGCCGTATTGGCGGCAGGGATGAACCAGAATGATTTTCTCGGCTTTGTCTTGAATAAGGTGAACCGCATTGCAATCGATCCTTTCTCTTACCCTATCGAGAGTCATCTCTCGAAGTATCGCTTTCAGGAGTATGCGGAATCGCCCTCCGCTCAAAGCTTCCCAAGTATCGTACCGTGGAGAATCGAACGTTCACTTGCGCGTGGGGATGTCCATTACACTGGGACATGACGTAATGGGCAAATACTGAACGAAGGCCATAATGGCGGATGCGAGATCCGACTCAAGCAATAATGACTTGGTGAGAGAGCCGGCGCACGGCCGCGCCGCTGACTTCGCGGCTTCGATCTACGCCCTGACACCGGCGCTGGCGTGTAGCTTCTCCCTGATCGTTTCTCCCCTACTGCTGTTCTGGTTTCCCGTTCAAGGCATCGAAGCCATTTCTCGACCGGAGAACCAGTTTTTCTGGGCTGCTCTTTTCATCCTTTGCATCGGCTTGGCTGCAGGCTTGCGCCGCCTACTGGATTTTGCGCTGCCCGCAAACATTATGTGGTTCATTGGCTACCTGTTGGTTGCTGGACTGAGCGTCGCATGGTCGATTGCGCCGGAAATCTCCGTGAGGAGATACGTCCTGCAAGTCATGGTATTCGTATGCGCCGTGCTTCCCATCGTCTCATTGCGACGGACGCCAATCGCAACAGATCATCTTTTCGTCTGCTTTGGCCTGACCGCTTTGCTTAACCTTCCGTTCCTTTTCCTGACGCAAGCAGGCGAATTTGGTCATGCGGGCTTTTTCACTGGAAAGAACCTGTTGGGGCAGGTGTCGGCACTCGCATTCATATTTGCGTTGCACCAGGTGAGTAGGACCGGCGTCATTTACCGCCTGCGGGGAGGCATCGGGGTCGTGGTCGCGCTCACATTGCTTATTGCGAGCGAGTCGAAGACGTCGCTTAGCTTGGCATTGCTCAGCCCCGCGGTTGCCGGCCTTGTTATTGCGGCTTCCATCGTAACGCCATTCTCGCCTGCAGCGCTCGTGGGTTATCTGTCGTCGCTGTTTATAGTCGGTGTATTCATCGCTTCAAACGTTCTGGACTTCAGCAAGGAGGATGCATTCCTCTTTTTCTTCGGAGATGTTGGGTTCACGGGCCGAACGGAAATCTGGTCCTTTGCGCTCGAAATGATCGAACGCAGGCCAATGTTCGGCTGGGGATTCCAATCGTTTTGGCTCGTTGGACCTGACGCGCCCAGCGTGCGTGAGGCGCCTGGCTTTGTTGCCGAGATGCCGCATGCGCATAACGGATACCTTGATACCATATTGCAGACGGGGAGTATTGGCTTCGCCGTATTCGCGACAGCGATCTTCTTCAGCTTGACCGCCGTCGGAAGGGTGGCGCGTGCGGAACCCTTGCGTGCGTGGCTCTGCCTGTCGGTTTTTTTGTTCGCGATGCTGCATAACGGCATGGAAAGCTCTTTTTTTAGGGCGTTCGAACCATTGTGGCTGGCTTTGCTTATTGTATGTGCCGAAATTGGAGCCGCCAGCTTGCTGTTGCGGGAGCAAGGTGCCGAGGCTGCTGGCCGTTCCAGAGGACCTGATGGCCGACAGAATTTAGGGGGCGGCGCCCTGGAAAAGAGGCGCCGCGGCAATTTCCGGAGCGCAGCCCGTAACAACCGCTGACCAGGATGTCTGGCATGCCTGGTCGTTTGGCTCGAACCATCTCGATGCAGAGCTGCCGAACGCTCAGAGTCCGGCCCGAAATTCACGATTGTCGTGCCAAGCGGCCGGCGAGGAGCATGACAGAGGCAGCATGGAGGGAGGCTTTGGCCGATGTGAGGGTCGCCTCCGGGTCCTTCCACAGCGGTGCCTGCTCGCCTCGAAGCGAGCCCGGGGGTGCTGCGCCGACGTTGGTCGGCCGGGGCGAAGGCGCGGATCCTGGAGGAGACGGTGCAGCCGGGCGCCGATGTCTCGGCAGTGGCACGCGCGCACGGACTGAACCCGCAGCAGCTGTTTGCCTGGCGGCGCAAGGCGATCCGGTCGGGCGCCCTGGCGATCCTGGCTGACGGAGCGGCACGGCCGCAGGGCGTCGCGCGGCTTGAAGTGGCGCATGGGAACGGGGATGGCTGCGGCAGTGTGGAAACCGTCATCGGCGACGCGACGATCCGTGCCGGCGGCGACGTTGCGCCGGCCATTCTGAGCCGCCCGGCACTCATGGTGGCCCCTCCGACGTGCATCCTGAGGAGGCGGTGTAGGAAGAGCGAGCCGGATCGGCTACTCTACACACTGGACCGCTACTTGACTGAAGTGTTCCGTAGCGCCAATCACGTCGAACCGTTTTCCTGAGATCTCTTGAAAGTCCAAGAAGGACCGAAATTCATTAGTAAGATCCTCGAACTCATCAAAAACAATAAAGCTGCCCGGCTTTATAAGATATTCAAGGTAGATCAGTACGTACATCCCTGAGCTTTACAGATCGCAATCTATATGAATCCAGGTAAATCCAGTTGACTGGAACGTTTTAGTGAACTCTGGGAGAGTACTGTTGAACCATCCTTTCACAAATTGAACTCGCGTGTCGTTAAAATGTTCGGAGGGTTGCCGTGCGTGGAAAACGTTCCTCGTGGTTTCTGCTCGTTCCAGTCTCTAGGGAGACCTTCGAATGAATCGAACCCGATGAAACGAGACTGATAACGATGATTTATCTCAGAGCCTACTTTTATTGACTCACCCTTAAACACGCCGAATTCGAGATAATCGATTGGTCGGGAGCCTATTCGCTCTTGGACAACCTGTTGAGATCAAATCTAGTTTGGTCCTGTTTTCGGCGGCGTAGTACCTCGCAAATTTGGATGCTAGCGCGACCCGAAATCAATCTGTCCTCGCGACCTCCGAGAAGAATTCGGGCCACACTTCTTCGTAGAACATTTTGCACTAGAGACTCCGATCCACTTTGGCATAACCCTATCAAGCGCTAGCAGGCCACTCGTGAGACCTGTGCCGGACCGGCTCCGTTTTCGCCTAGAGAGCAGCCGGGTATCGAGCGTCGGGCATTGCTGAAGTAACAATGACCGAGTTCGCCGACACTAGTAATAACGCGAGAAATCTCATCACATCGCTCATCCTGCGTTAGGCACAGTGCCCCAAGCTACACAGGAGAAGGGCCGTTGCCTGTGTCAGGGGTATTCACGTGAAAGCGACTCGGCCGATTGCATTCTTCATGGGCAGGATTTCGATACCTGCATCTGTCAAGAGGGCTATGAGCTCCTTTAGCTGGTCTGGCGTGCAGCCCCAAGGAGTCGGGACGTCAGTCACATCGTGGGTAAAGAAAATCAACCATCCATTCGTTGCCTTCGCCTCAGCAACGGCCTTTTTGAGAGGATACCTCGCAAACACGTGAGCCTCGAGCCCAAATGCTTTCAATTGGGAAAGATCGATCAACCCCGCGTTAACACCGGCCCAGATCCCACGGCAGGCTGCAAATCGACTGCTCACCAGGCGCTTAGCGGGAATGCTCGCGTCACCATGCGGGAACGCGAAAGAGGTCATAATAACGTCGCCTAGCACATCGCGCACGAAAGCGGCATTGCGGTCGAGGCTCGCGCCCAGCGCTTCTCTGGATTGCTTGCTTACTCGTTGATGCCCAAATGTATGGCAGCCGATCTCATGGCCTGCTTCGTGAACCGCCAAGAGATCTTCTCGACGAAAGTACTCAATCCCATCCAGCGCTCGTTCGCAGAAGCAACCCGATACGAAATAGCTTGCGCGGATGCCGGCCTCCTCGAGGAGGGGCCCCGCTCTAGTCCAGGCGCTTCGCGGGAAGTCGTCGAATGTGATAGTCGCAACCGGCGCCGCCAACCGGCTTCGCACCGCTCTGCATGTCCAAGCTCGCGTCAGGCGGTTAACTGCCCTGCTTAAGAGCGAATTTGGTGGAACTGCACCGTTCATCGGGTCACGTCCTTGATAATGACGACGTCGTGATCCGGGAAGCGCGTGGCCGTGTCACGGACAAATAGGCCCCGTTCAGGTCCTTGCTCCCGGTAATCGAAGCCGAGTTCTCCAAGCATTTTTATCGAAGCCACGTTGCGTTGCGTTCGTTGATATTGGATCGATATGGATTTTGCTCCACGGTGATGGAAGTAACGACACAACCACGCAAAAAAAGCATGCTCCACCCGCTTCCTCTGAACGCGGCAACTCATCATAAAAGATTCGACAATGGGCGCATGGCGATCGATCACACACAATCCGATTATGCCGTAATCTCCGAATCGGTCCTCACAGCGCAAGATAAATCCGCAGCTCCGACTGTCCTTTTTGAGCATGGATTCGATCTCGTCACGCGAATATCGCCTTCCCGAAACGTTCAGCTGGTTTGTCCGCTGCGACAACTCGTATGCACGGTCAATATGCCCTGTCGAGAGCGCGGCGATGTCGATCGTGATCGCGCAGCCGCGCAGGAAGGAGATGTAGTCAAGTTCAGAGTTCGAAAACACGGCCTGACGCCGCTCTTCGACCTGATACATTGACCGACGTTTGGCGCTCTCCGCCGTAGCGGGCACATCGAAAAGCGGTCGGTCAAGCAGATTGTCGCTGTCTGCTAGTACGGTTATCGTCGGCAAAGCATCTTTCACTTCGCCTCGCTCGAATGCTTGGTCGTCAATAAACACAAAACTGTCAATACTAATATCGAGAAGTTCGGCCAGCCTCCTCAGTGCCTGGCTCTTCGGTTCCCAGCTGATCTGTGGGAACAGGAAATATTCGCGAAGGCCGAACGCCTCTAGCGCTGCAAAGGCGGGTTCAGGATCATTCTTCGAGACCACTGATTGGAGGATCCCACGGCGATCGAGCTCGAGAACGGCGTCGCGGGTGATCTGGTCAACAACCAGTACTTCCATGCCGTCTTCCGCGAGAGTACCGCGCCACAATGTGTTGTCGAGATCCCAGACGACGCATTTTGCCGTCCTTTCCTTCGCATCTTTGCTCAGATGGTTGGTTGATTTCCATGGTTCATTGATCTTTGTAGCGCTCGATCGCAGACGCACAAAATCCAAGATCCCGAAGAGAATCTCCTGGTTTATCGTGTTGCCGACGGGCTCAATCTGGATCAAGTAAGGTTTAGAGAGGTCAACCCGCGCCTCGATTTCGATGCGCGATGCAAACACCCGATTATACCCCTGCACCAGCTCAAAACGGGTCTGGTATAGTCCGCTGTTCAGTTCCTTCGAAACAATGGTCAATGTGCATGGAAGCGTTGGTCCAGCATCGTCGCGGTAAGCCTCAATCAAAAAAGCGTCGGGCTCGGCTTCGTAGGAGTTCAACTGAGCCATGGTTTTCAGAGCGTTCCACCTGTTTTTGGCTATTCTAGACAGCCGATATGATGGGGTGTACCGTGTGATCACTTCCGACACGAGGTGATCAACGCGTGCGCGCCGGCGCGCGCTCCGGGCCTTGATCATGCCGTTTGGTCCCACGCCTTCCAGCTTTCCCCATTTTCGGAACTCCACCGACATCAGCTGCAAGCCATCAATAACGCTCGGCACTATGCCCTTCGCGAACCGACGACAATGCAAATCCTGCCGCGGTGTGTAGAACGAGCAACTCGCATAACACGTCGGAAAAGCGCATTCCGTGCAATGCTCCTCCCAGACGATCTGACTTCGAGCGATCACCGAATCCTCAAGCTCACGGAAATGTTTGATCACGGCATGAGAGATACGAGGCCTTACAACTGCGTTTGGCGAGAGCGTTTCATGCATGGTAAGCCTCACGTTAGATCGTGTCGCCACGGGGGGCAGGCTGATGAGGGGATCATCGCTCATCTGGCTGATCGTTTCCAGCGTCATGTATCTGGCCCGCTGCACTGCCCATTCATCGTTTCGTTCGAGCAGGGTGCGCCTACAAGGCGCACGATGGCTTCGTCGTTCGGGAAGATTCCGACTACCTCTGTGCGTCGCTTGGGGCCATCCCAATGGTAGAATCGACCGCTGCACCGACAACCCGTCGCAAGGCGACCCGGACGCCCTGTTAAGGTTAACTGGATTTTGTCGCGAAGCGGCTGTATGCTTGTCGCATCCAGCGATCCCACTTTGGAGGATCCGATGCCCATTGACCCGCTCGTCTCTATCATCATCCCCTGCTACAATGGACAGGCGTACCTTCGAGACGCAATTGATTCAGCTCTGACGCAGTCATACCCGCACGTTGAGATTGTTGTGGTGGATGACGGGTCAACGGATCAGAGCGGAAGCATCATACATTCCTATGCCGATAGACTAATCGGCATCCGCCACTCCAACCAGGGACTTCCGCGATCCCGTAATGCAGGGGTTGCGCAATCGAGGGGCGAATACCTGCTGTTCCTGGATTGCGACGACCTGATCGCTCCCGACACAGTGGCGGCGCTGCTTGCCGCCGTGAAGGAGGGACCCGACACCGTCGCCTGTTGCAAGTGGAGAACACTCGTTCAGAAAAACGGCGCATGGATTGCCGAGGCCGGCGAAGTGCCGTTCCCGCTCCCACATCCTGACCCCCTTGCGGGATGGCTCCTGGGACAGTGGATACCGTGCTGTTCCTTCCTTTGGCCGCGAGAGTTATTCAACAGGCTTGGCGGCTTCGACGGAGAGCTAACCACAAACGAAGATGGAGATCTGATGTATCGAGCTCTCCTGCGCGGAACCCGTTTGGCGGTCGCGCGTGGAGGCGAGTCGTACTACCGCCGGCACGGCACGAATGCTCTTTCGATGAGCCGCGACATCTTCTCGGAACATCGCATCCGGTCAAGCATGCGGGCGTTCGAAAAACTGGAAACAGAGTTGCACCAGCGCGACTTGTGGGACAGTTACAAAATTCCATTGGGAATTGCATATCAGATGCTGGCTCACCGCGCGCTTTCCGCGCGCACCGATCTGGCGCGTGAAGCCCTGGAACGGGGTGTGCGGCTAGCAGGAAAACGGGCCGTATCGCCAACCCGGCTTGGGCGAGTCCTCGTGAGGTTAATCGGCATGGAGCGGAAAGAGCGAACTGCGCGTGCACTTGCTCAGTTAGGACTAATGTCCAGCGGACGGCGACAATATACAAAATTGGGCCGGCTGCACAGGGCGAATTCACCATAAGTCCGATCGGAGTTCGACGATCTCCTCGGGTAGAGAAGCTCGTTGCGGACCTTCTCTACCGCCAGCCTGGGGCGATTGCGCCGCAACGGGAGGAGACGATGAAAATATGGATTGACCTCTCGACGGCGCCAGATCCACTGTTTTTTCGTCCCTTGATAAAGCGCCTGAACGAGCGAGGCCATACGACTTGGCTGACAGCTCGTGAGTTCAGCGAGACAACCGCGATAGCGAAAATGTGTGGCCTCCCCGTCGAGGTGATCGGGCGGCATGGCGGCTCGACCATGATGGGTAAAGGTGCGGCCATATTCAAGCGCGCTGCAATGCTGGCTCACCGCGTCTACAACGAGCGCTTTGATGTCGCGGTCGGGTTCAACTCGTACGCACAGGCATTGGCAGCGCGACTTGTGTCGATACCTCTTGTAACATGCATGGACTATGAGCATCAGCCGGCGAACCACGTTGCTTTTCGCCTAGCACGGTGCATAGTTGTTCCCTCCGGATTCAATCTCGAAGCGCTGCGCCGGCAAGGCGGAAAGCCCTCAAAGGTAAGATTTCACGATGGCCTGAAGGAGCATGTCACGCTCGTGGATTTCACGCCAAATCCGGATTTTCCAAAGTCGCTGCGCGCGTACAATATCACTGACGAGGACGTTCTGGTGTTAATCCGTCCCCCGGCGACACAGAGTGCCTACCATCGCTTCGAGAACGATCTATTCGCCCATCTCGTACACCATTTTTCGAGAATGGCAAAGACGAAGGTCATCCTTCTCCCACGCTACAGTTCCCAGTCCGAAAGATTTCGTGCTGCTGGTGGGCGAAACTTAATAATTCCATCGGAAGTATTGGACGGTCTCAACTTGATCTATTACTCCGACCTTACCATCAGTGCAGGAGGGTCGATGAATCGGGAAGCTGTTGTTTTGGGAACGCCAGCATGCACAGTGTTCAGAGGTCGAATGGCTGGGGTCGACCTGAAGCTCATCGCAGAAGGAGCACTGGGGAGAATAGATACGTTGAGCGATATAGAGCGGCTTGCGCCCACCAAGAAGCCCAGCCGACCGGTGCCCACCGTCGACAGTCGCGCGACGGAGCAGGTCCTCGACGCAATTTTAAGCGTAACCTAAAGATCGCAGCAGAGGAATGGATCGAAAGACGCGTGTTCAGACTTTCAGAGTGTTGGGGCACATCACCGATGCGTTTGCTCGTTATGGCGGATTCTAACAAGTCGATGGCTTCGGCGGTCGGAGACGCAAACTCGGGCTTTAGTCGGGTAGCAGTGCTCACCTCATTTGGCCAACCCGTGAGCTATTCTAATCGCAGGCTGGTGCTACCTATGAGTTGGGCACAGCTCCGCCTTGGGGAGCGCACCTGGAGAAGCCGACACAGATTCAGACGGGCGATTTCGGAAATATTGGGATTCAATGCCGCCAGGCGTCTCCACTGGCAGGACGATATAGTGTCAAATGTTGCCGCATGCGACCCGGATGTAATAGATCTGCGAGGGCTTTGTCGGTCGAAGGAATGGCTTTTCGAATTCCTGAGCGAACAGTTCCCCGCGCTAAAGATTTTGGTGGATTCAGGCCAGAGTTCAGCGCTTCAAGAGACTGCCAGATGGCGTAAATATGATCCCGATACAAAGATCACTATCGTTCTTCCGGTTTACAACGGCGAACGATTCCTTCGCGCGTCGCTCGAAAGTTGCCTTTGCCAAACCCACCGAAATTTGGAGCTGATAATTGTTGACGATTGCTCGACCGACGCGACGCCTCGAATTATCAGTGAATATGCGGCGGTCGACAGCCGTATCAAGGTGATCAGGAACACCTCAAACCACGGGCTTCCCGATTCGTTGAATATCGGTTTCCGAGCGGCTACAGGCGCTTACTTCACCTGGACTAGCGATGACAACTTGTACGCTCCGGGTGCGATTGAGTATATGGTTCAACAGTTGACGACGTATCCGAGCGCGGGACTGGTTTACACGAGTTTTGTTCGCATTGATGAACTTGGCGACCGCCTTGGTATCTCAATGAGTATGCCCCCAACGGGCCTTCGCAGTCCCGACCTGGCGTCGGCAGTGGTTGGCGCTTGCTTCATGTATAGGCGCGAAGTGCGAGACGAAATAGGCGAGTACCGAGCCAAATACCGTCACGCGGAGGACTTCGACTACTGGGTAAGAATATGCATCCGGTATCCCGCATTGCATTATTATGAGCCCTGTTATTTTTACCGACTGCATCGTGATTCCCTTACCAGTCATCATAGGGCGAAGTGGCGGGGGCTAAACGAGAAAATTGTCCATGAACACTTTGTCACCTCGCGCAACTCGATACATTGGATGGGTTCTCGTCGCGCTCGCCCATCAATTCAGGGGGGATGAACGTTCCTCCCGAACTGTTTGGCGTGGGCATAGCGCTGATGGTTGATCAGGGCGAACTTGCCCACCCCGGCACAGGACTGGCGCAGGGCCAGGCCATATTTCTGGGCTTCACCAGCCGCTCGCCGGCGCGATGCATCAGCTTAGCGTCGGTCGGGAAGGTGACGGCCTTCTCCTCGACCGTGGTGTCGACGATCACTTGGCGGAAGTCGGCGGCTTGGCCACTCCTACCCTTGTGGCCGCCGCAAGGCTCTCCTGCCTTCCTCCATGCACTGGCGTCAGCGCGTCGTACGCGGTAAGCGCGAAGCGCACCCCATCTGGGTGGCATGAGATGAGGGCGAGAGATGACACTGAAGGAGCCGAGGAGCTTGCAGTGTCAATTTCTAGGTCTGCGCCTATGTCTGATGATAAAAGTTTCCATGTTCTTGAGGCGGTTCCGAACCGGCTGGAGGCGAGCCGGCGCGTCAGCGGCGAGCGACCGAAAGGCAAACGGTGCTGGAAGAACTCCTCCCCGCAGAAGAATTGAAGAGTTGGAAAATTGGAAATAGGGCTGCAGCACCCATTGCCCTCATCGGAGAAGTTGTGCATTGCCTTGAGGATGGCCAACCCTGCCATCAGCCGCATCGCCAAGAGCGGCCGGCCGGGATCGTCGTCTCGGACCGCGCCGAGCCGGTCTTCTTAGTAAAGCGCCAGTCGATCGTGCGCGCCAGCTTCACCAGCGCCCGATCCATGTCGAGCATCTGATCGAGCCGGGACCGGAACAGATCGGTCTGGCCGCTCTCTCGCCGCTCCCTCGGTCACATTGCCCGCGCACGCCCCGCTCGTCAGGACAATGGAATCGCACGCGAAGGCAGGATCAATTTGCCGGAAATCGTCGTCCATAGCCACGAAATCCGGCAAACGCGAATACTTGTTCAAATCCAAAATTCACACAAATCAGCAGCTTGCGAGTTCTCCACAGACGACGAGGAAGCGCTCGCGCTTCAGAAGCCGGTACCCCGATGATGCGCTGAAGCTTCTGCCCTGGTCGACCGACCAGGGCGCAAAGCGTGCTGATCTGAGCCCCTACAGGATGAAATCGCTCGCGTGGAGCGAAGCGACGTGCAGCAGTTGCATCGAGAAGTCGGCGGTGCCATTGCCGTCGACATCGCCATAGACCAATGCGTTGCCTTTCACCGTGGCATAGCGCAACTCGCCAGCATGATGCGTAAAGCCGGACGTGCCGATGAAGCTGAATTCCTGCGAGCCGGCCGTCACGCTATTGGCATCGATTGCCGAGACGTCGACTTTGTCGCCCTGCGCAGTGCTGAAGTCCTGGATCACATCCCGGCTCTTCGCAGCCAGCTTGCTGTCGGTCATCGAGTTGAACACAAAGGTGTCGGCGCCGGTGCCGCCGGTCAACAGGTCACGGTCGAGCCCGCCGGCGATGGTGTCGTTGCCATTGCCGCCGCCGATGGTGTCTTTGCCGCCAAGCCCCGACAGATGGTTGTTGCCGGCATTGCCCGTGAGGGTGTTGGCCAGGGCGTTGCCGATGCCGTCGATATTGGCCGTGCCGGTCAAGGTCAGCCCCTCGATGGCGCCGAGGGCATGCGCCGTGTCCGACAAACTGTAGCTGATCGAGGAATTGACTGTGTCGACGCCGGTCGTGCCGGTTTCGTCCACGACGTCTCCGATATTGTCGACCGTATAGCTATCGTTGCGGTCGCTACCGCGCATGTGATCGGCGCCCGTGCCGGTTGGTGTGGCCGTTTGATCGGCGCCCGTGTCGGTGGTTGGTGCGGCCGTTTGATCGGCGCCCGTGCCGGTGGTTGGTGCGGCCGTTTGATCGGCACCCGTGTCGGTTGGTGTGGCCGTTCCAATTACTGGACTGACATCGTAGCCGCCGAATTTCGAGATGTACTCCGCGACAGGCGTTCCCCACGGATCGGACGCCCCTTGAGTGCCTCCTGAGTTAAGATACACCGCCACAGAATCAGCGCCAACCAAATGCGCCCCGGCGAGAAGGCCAGATGCTGTGATTTCAACACCGTTGATTGTTTGTCCGATGTACTTCTGAAGTCCAAATTCCTTGAACTCGGTATTCCATAGGTACGTGAAGTACTCTCCAGCTGCTTTGTCCTGGATGGCCGGACTGCTCAGCCAGTCTGCCAGACTGTTGATGCCGTCCTTGCCGGTCCAGCCGTTGTTCCAGTCCACTGCTGCGGTGCCATCGAGCTTGTAGTAGCCGATCATCCGCAATGCCGATTCGCCGGCCTGGTAAGCGCCTGCATAACCCTGCGGGTTCACGTAATCGTATCGATTGCTCGATTCGCTGAATGCAAGGGCATCAAGGAAGTTATCGTAGGATCCAGCCATAATCTTTGATTGTCCACATATAAGTGTTTCGGGAGGGTTTAGATGTTTTGTTGAGGTGATATCCTATTGCGGATATTAGTTGATCTTACTAGTCCGAACGTAAGTAGGGAATATGACGACAATGTGACTGGTTCCGGCATAAATATGTTGGAGTGACATTCTGTCCACAACTTAAACATCCATCAGTTTGTCGGATAGCCGCTTGACGGCCAGAATCTGCGTGTGATTCAAGGATTCCGCACTTTTGCGGGGGCTGGATGGCTGGGATAGCGAGCACGACGACGGACTGGGCGGAAGGGATCGCGGCCGAACTGCAGCGCAAGCTTCCCGGCCAACGAAAGACCCAGCGCGGCAAGCTGGCTTTGCTGGTGGCGACGATGCTGAACGTGCGGAGCGCCAATCTGGTCGAACTGGCCTCGGGCCTGCCGCTGGCGGCCGAACGCACGGACATGCGCTATCAGTGGATTGCGCGGTTCCTGGCCAATGATCGGGTCGATTGTGACGCGGTCATGCAGCCGTTTGCGATCGAAATCCTGGCCAATTTGGCCAGGGACGGGCGCAAGATCACGCTGATCATGGACCAGACCAAGGCCTCGGACCGCCATCAAATCCTGATGCTGAGCGTGGGCTTCGGCGAGCGGGCCCTGCCGCTGGCCTGGCGGGTGGAGGAAACCGACGGCGCCATCGGCTTCGCCACGCAGAAGGCCTTGCTGGAGGCCGTCGTCGGCTGGCTGCCGCAAGACGTCGTCGTGACGCTGATGGCCGATCGCTTCTACGGCACGCCGAGCCTGATCGGCTGGCTGGCGGATCACCGCTGGGGCTACCGCCTGCGCCTGAAGGGCAACCTGACGGTGCGGCTCGGCGCGGCCAAAACCACCACCGGCGATCTCGCCCTCTCCGGCGACACCTATTTTGCCGATGTCCGGTTCACGGCCAAGCGCGTGCGAACCCATATCGGCGTCCTCAAGGACCCGGACCACAGCGAGCCATGGATCATCGCCATGTCGGACAAGCCCAATTATCTCAACACCTTGGACTATTCGAAGCGCTGGGGCATCGAGCCGATGTTTTCGGATTTCAAGTCCCGCGGCTTCGGCCTCGCGCAGACCCAGATCCAGTACCCCGGCCGCCTCGCCCGCCTCATCCTCGTCATGGCCCTCGCCATCTACTGGGCCGTGTCCGCCGGCATCGCCGACGCCGCCGAAAACCCGGTTCCCGCCGAAAAAAACTCCCCCGATACCAGCCCGCAAAGCTGCAGCGCTCAAGGCTCTCCTGGTTCACACGAGGCCTGCGCTACCTGTGCAGACTCATGATCAAATCCCTGCCACTCCCCACGCTTTGGCTCGAAGGTCCAAACTGATAGATGCTCAGGCGGGCTGATCCTGAGAGGTTGGGCAATGGCCCAACAGGGAGATGGCAAGGAGGGCCTCGCGCTGATGCGGGAGAGTGCCACAGAACGCCTGGCCATGGGTGTTAGCTGGTATCAGCCCGATATTTGTGCATGCTGGCGGAGAGTTATCTGCAACATGGCAGTGCCGACGAAGGTTTGGTGGCCATCGCCAAAGCTAAGGAGCTCTCGGCGCGCGCCGAAGAACACATGTGGGAGGCCGAGCTTAATCGAATTAAGGGCGAACTGCGGCGCATTCAAGGATTGCCGGCACCCAAATCGAGGCTTTCTTTATGGCAGCCCTCGAAATTGCACGGGACCAGAATGCCAAATCATTCGAGCTGCGCGCTGCACTCAGCCTCGCAAAGTTGTGGCGCGACCTAGGGCGCCACGCTGAAGCCAGAGAAGTCTTAGCGCCGTTTTATGGCTGGTTCACAGAAGGCCTTGATACGCCCGATCTAGTTGCGGCCGTGAAAGACTTGTGAGCCGTGCGAACTTCCTGCAGCGGCGGTTAAAGTCTTGGCGGATCATGCGCCTCCTGGCAATTGCGCAGGTCGCCGTTGAAGCTCTCGATTGCCTTTTTGTATGGGTTTTCCGGGCGCGATGAAGTGCCAGTCGATGGCCCTGTCGCGGCAAGAGGCGGCAATGGCGTTGCAGGTGAATGCCTTCGGTGTGGCCGGAACCTCCCGCATTCATCAGCGATTGTGCAGCAAGTGTGGACCGCGACACTTGATGACCTGTCTTTGGTTGGAGGTCGTGGCATCCGGCAGAGCCAGCCGGGTTCCGCGCCAAAGACCGCCTTCGGGAAACCGGGGCGGCTTTCGTTTGTGTGAGCCGGCGCTCGCGCAAGGCTGCGTTTCGGCGGGGGCGGGCTCGTCGCCGGAGCCGAGAGGATGAGCGATAAGAAAGACGAGCCGGCGAGGCACTTCGGCATTCCTCGCAGGCTCCAAAACACGGACACGTTTGGGAGAACTGTGCCCGGCTACAGATGGATATAGGCGGAGCCGGAGAGCGGCCACTGGCCACGCTCGCGCCTACTGCCGCCTGTCCGGCTTTAAGAGATCACGGCGTGTTTCATCAAGCTGCTCTGTCGCCTTGGCAAAGTTTCTCAGACGTCTGGATTCCAGCGCCCGGAAGCAGTAGCATCGAGCCTCACGAGCGGCTGCACTGATGCTGCGCGCCCAAACGTTCTATTCGCAGGGACATCAGGTGGCATGTCTGCTCGGGTCCGTAAGATTACAAAAGATATACTTGCGCTCTCCCAAAATTGTCTTGGCTTCACCGCAATAAGCACACGAACCCGCGATCGCCTCCTTGCCGACGCGCCCAACCTTAGCCGGTACTTCTTGCTAGTCGAGCGACCGAAACACCCTATAGGCAAACTGCCTGACGGGTGTCACACCGTGCTTCGCGCGGACCACCCTGACCTCCAGGACCTGCGACGACGGTACGCCAATCACCCGGCAACGGAGCACATCCAATGGTCGCGCCAAGATGTCGAGACCCGGTTATACCTGTCGTATTTTCGGGCTGACAATCCTTACGTCTTTCAGTCGCGAGCGTATTCCCCTCTGGTATTCTACGCGACGGCTGCGTATGTGGAGAAAACCGACAAGGCAGACCTGTTTCAGGTGTTGGAGGAGGACAACTACTTCGGCGCCGAAACTTTCGACTTCCATGGAAAACTCGTGAGTCGGGACCTTCTCGACTCCATCATCGAACTTAACTTTTTGGCCGCGTACGTTCCATTGTTTTCTGAGTCCCGATCTATCAACGTGCTCGATATCGGGGCCGGTTATGGCAGGCTTGCACACAGAATGACGGCGGCATGCCCTAATGTTGGGAAGTATTTTTGTACTGATGCGGTACCGGAGTCGACCTTTCTATCGCAGTACTATTTGGCGTTTCGGAATGTGCTCGACCGGTGCGCCGTGGTGCCCCTTGACAAGGTGACCGAGTTACGGTCCATCCCGATCGAGCTGGCGATTAACGTGCATAGCTTTACCGAGTGCCGCGGTCGCGTCGTGGCGTGGTGGCTCGAGGAACTTAGTGCCATAAAAATCCCTTGGTTGTTCATTGAGACAGACTTCGGCTTGACGTCTCGCGATGGGTACGGCGTTCGCAATGATTTTCGGGAAAAAATTGAGGAGTCTGGGTATCGGCTGATTGTGCAGCAGCCGAAATTTGCGCAATCACAGATTTTGCGCGATCACGGCCTCTATCCGTCGGAATTTTATTTGTTTCGCCGAACATAGCCTTCCAAAAGCCCCCAAACGGCATTCGTGCGGATCAAAGACCGGAACGGGTCGGAAGCGGGCATTCAAGCTGACATCACACCAATGATTAGGTGGTTGACAGGCCCCGCTGGCGGCGGTTTGTCGCATCCCGCGACACCGAAGCATCGCCGGCCGATCGAGCGCCTGCGCGCCATCGCGGATGGCGCTTGACGCCGAGCGATTTATGGGGACGGAGCGCGCAGATCACCATCGTCGCAGACTGCTCGGCGAAATCATGAAATTGCTTGCGACCGGTGAGGCCATGCAGCTACCCGTCGAGATATCGGCCCGCAGAATTACCGCTTGCTTGGCCACGACGGCCATGATCTCCTCCTGAACGGTGCGGCCCAAAATAGCTTCCCAATGGCGCCCGCTAGCCGCGTGAGATAATAGTAACGTTTAGGCGACGCGAATGCAGCGTAGCCACACGCCAGAAAAGCGAACACGGGAGCTTGCACGAGGGCTATGGCCATGGAAAGCGCCGTTAGTGCCGGTCGCGCCGGCGAAAGCAGCATGGGCGCCCACGATGCAACCTGCCCGCCCCGAAGCGCGCGCAGAAGCACGTAGCCGAGGCGAAGACGCTCCTGCGGCACATGCTCCCACGCCACGGCTTCCGCGCACCAGATAAAGTGAGCGCCACTTGCGGCCAGCTGGTTGAAATACAGAGCATCCTCTCCGCCGAACATCCCGAGGCGATCATCGAAACGCACAGCCGCGATCTCGCTCGATCGGTGCCTTATCAGGCAGTTACCCGTGGCCAGGGATGGGTAAGCGTCCGTGCCACGTGCCCAAAATGGCGTCAGAAGTGTGCTCCCGACGGAGGTACCGGACGGATGATCTGTCCAATGGGAGAAAGCCGTGCGGAAAAACGCACGCTTGGCCGGGTCCGTTATCTCGGGCATCGTCGGAAGAACGGGCCCAAATACCACATCGGCATCAGACCGGCATTGCGCTTCAAGCAGATGAGCCATCCAACCTTTCGTTGCGACCTCATCATCGTCTATGAAGACAGCGAACTCTCCTCTGGCATGGCAAAGCCCGGCGTTTCGCGCCATTGAGATTCCGGGTCGCGGTTCATGCAGATAGTGAACCGGAACTGCAGCTGATCGCGAAAGCTCATGGACGACCGCAGCAGCGGAGCCGTCCGGGCAGTTATCAACCACGAGTATTTCAAAGCTTCCCGGGATCGGACCTTCCTGCGCGAAACAACTTGCAATGCATTCTCGGAGACGAAGCGGCCGTTTGAAGGTTGGTATGATGATGGTGGCACGAGGCGCGGTCGACTTCTCGCTTCCACTGCCCTCGGATCGAGGGACCCGCGGCAACTGAGCCGCGACAGCAGCGGGCGCCTCAGACATAGAGACTGCCGGCGGATTGTAGGTGCGGCGCAAGCACTCCTCCCGGCCGAGTGGCGGAGCCCAACCGAGGACCCCCTGAGCCTTCCGATTGCTGAACCGCGCCGGCTTAAAGCGCGCCTCAAAGCGGCTCGGCACAGCAATGTTCGGCAATCGGCCTTTGTTTCGGAACAAGCGTCGATTGATCCAAGCGGCAAGGGCAGGAATGAGCCTCGCTGCTCTGTAGGGCATCGGGATAGGAGGGCCGCCGGCGTGCGAGCGTGTAAGGTGCTCGCGAAGATGTTGCCATACTCGGACATCATCGCCGTCCACGACATTGAACGTCTCTCCTGCTGCGCTTGGGTTCTCTGTTGCATTCGCGAAGAAATCAGCGCAGTTGTCGACATGCGTGAGTGGCAGTCGCGTTCTCGGCCCAACGGCGAGATATACTGGCCCCAGTTTGTATCCGAGCGCAGCAAAGTACTCACCTCCTTGGCCCCAGATAAAGCCGGGCCGAAGAACAGTGAGATCCCAGCCGTGCTCGGCGCTCAGCCGTCGCGCCACCCGCTCCTGCCAAACCTTAGCAATGGTGTAACTGTCCCTGGAATAAAGATCGGGGGCCTGCTCAACCGGCGATGCTTCGTCTAGCGTACCCGTAACCTTGGTCCAGGCGTAGACGGAAAAGCTACTCGCCAGCACCAAATGGCGAGTGGCGGAACTCGCCATTGCCTCAAGCAGCCGCTCCGTGCCGACCACGGTGCTAACGAACTGAGCGTCCTCATCACCGGTCAAGGAGGCGGCCAGGTGTACGAGCGCGTCTACGCCGTCGAATGCCTCGACGAGATTAGCCGACGTTCGTAAGTCCGCGCGATGTACCTCCACATCGCCCGCCCAGGGCAAATTGTCGAGCCGGCTGGTGGCGCGGGCGATGACTCGAACCGAATGCCCGCGCAGCAAGAACTGCGCAACAACTCGCTTGCCAAGGTATCCAGCTCCCCCCGTAACCAGGATTTTCACGGGGGCCTCACTTCTGCGACGAGGTCAGATACCAGTCGGTTTACGGCGATGACCTGGTCTATGGAAACCGGCAATTCGGCTCCGTAGTTCAGGGCTCGGTAAACTCTGGCAAGCAAATCCCACAAGCCTTCATAAGTGCCGGGGCTGCCGTTCAGTTTCCACAAAAGCGTCTGAAATGCCGACTTTGACAAATCTCTGGACTCCCGCAACGCGTTGATAAGTGGGTTGAGGGACTTAGGGCCGCGGTGAAGCCGAGACAGAGTGAGGCGGGTCTCAAAAAGATTGGCTACAGCTTGCATCTTCGTTCCGTAAACGCGTAACCAGAAAGCGTCCGGACGAGTATTGGCACTGAAGCTCAGCATCGCAGTTGCGTGCTCCCCGCCGACAAGGGCTCTGAATTCGCTGAACGGCAACGGCGAGGAAAACCGGTTTGACCAGTTCGTGTGGACCCAGCGGTGGTCACCAATAAAGACAAAAGCGAGCGACGCCAGATGGGTCAGGAAATCAGAAATCGCGGCCCCTGGCATACTCAACGATGGATGGGGTAAATTAGGATCGGAGAACGGGCTTCCCGCTCTGAGAATATTCAAGCAGAGGAACGCCTCGACGTGGGTCACCTCGCCAAACTCACCCGACGCGATAAGCTCCCGAATCTGTCGAGTTGCTCGATTAAAAACGTAGTTGTGGTCCTCGATGAAGGCAACGCCGCGTTCCAATGCCTTTTTCGTCAGCGCCTCAACGTCCGCATAAGCTAATGCAGCCGGTTTTTCGACAATGACGTTCGCCCCGAATTCAAGAGCGGCCATTGCTAACGGGAAATGCGAAGCTGGAGGTGTCGTGATGTGAACAACATCTGGCCGCATCTCCGAAAGCAAGGCGGCGCTGTCAGTGAAAAAGGCGGCAACGTCGAAGCGCTCAGCCATGCACTCGGCCCTGGCACGGGACAGGTCACAGACAGCGACAACCTCGACGTCCGGCAGCTCGCGAAGGCATGCCAGATGCTGGCGGGCAATCTGCCCAGTGCCTATTAGCGCAGCTCTCAAGAGGCCTCGCTTCGCGATGAGCCGATCCCCAGCGCGTTCCGCGGCATTCGCGGCGATGGAGCCGATCGGGGCACTGGACGCGCCTTGTCTACCGCACTCTCCCGCGCCAGCCTGTCGGCGTCAAGAAAGTTTCCACCTGCTCGCTGCGAGATAGGAGCTAACTGGATTGCCAGCCATGGCAGGATCTCTCGCCCTTTCGCCATTCGTACATCCCCCCTGAGGGATCAAGGTCCCTCGGCAAGCCTCATTTTGTCGCCTGACACTTTGCTGCGGCCGTGCGACAGTCGCTATTGCTGCTGCTGCTGCACTTTGGAAAGTACCTTGCGCCGTAACGACACGAAACTCGGTACCCGCGTCCGCTTCGCTGCTTGGTGGCAGCGAGTCTATTGGGGTTCGCCGGTACGTCAGCGCCTCATACGTGGAGCCTTCTGGTCGCTGATCGGCGCCGCCGGGTCGCGCGCTGCCGCCATGCTCCTTTCGATTATCATTGTTCGAATGATTGGCCGCGAGCAGTTTGGGCAGCTCGCCATGGTCCAAAGCACAATCGGGGTGGTGGGAATGGTCGCCGGCATGGGACTGGGGACCGTAGCAACGAAATACGTCGCAGAGCTTCGGGAGAATGATCCCGAGCGGGCCGGACGAATATTAAGTTTGATAAGCATAGTTGCGCTCGTGACCAGCCTGTCGGCAGCAGCAGCATGCTTTGGTTTTGCTGGCACGCTCGCATCTCAAGCTCTCGGCCGAAGCGACTTGACACTACCTATTCAAATTTTGGCGGCATTGGTATTCTTCTCGATCTTTGACGGTCTATTCCTTGCAATCTTGACGGGTCTAGAGGCATTTTCGCGTATCACGAGGATCTCTCTTTCGGTTGCTGTTGTTTCACTCTTCACTTCTCCCCCACTAGTTTATTATTACGGACTAACTGGCGCTGCGGGCTCACAAGTACTTTGTACAGCTATTTCGATGGTGCTGACGTATTTGGCTTCTGGTGACGAATGTTCTCGCTACGGTATACACTGGTCACGAATTCGACTTGCCGGACGAGAATGGCGAGTTATCGTCAATGTCGGGTTGCCGATGTTGGCTGCAAATCTACTTGTAGTGCCGGTGATGTGGCTCGCGAACCTAATGCTTATTCGATCACCTATAGGCTATTCAGATCTCGCATTGGTTCGCATTGCGGACCAGCTGCGCTCATTGGTCACTTACTTTCCCATGGTGTTGCTCGCGCCGACGCTGGCAATAATGGCAAACTCTGCAGCGGATCCAAAGCGTTTTGGGGCAACTGTACGCTATTGCTTATCCCTTTCCGCCCTCACGGTTTTCCCAATTGGCATCTCAACTACTCTGCTCGCTCGATGGCTTCTGCCTGTCCTCTACGGACCTGAATTCGCTGGAGACAGCAATGCAATTGCGTGGGCCATGCTGATTGCCGGAATACAAGCTACCGGAGCGGGGCTCGGTAATGTTCTTGTGGCCACGGGACGAATGTGGACTGGATTCGCAATAAACCTCGGGTGGGCGCTTCTTTTCCTTGGAATTGCCGCTTTGAGCATCCCATTGTATCACGGTGTTGGATATCTCGGCGCAATGGCGGCAGCGTATCTAATCCTGTTTGCCGTTGTGTATGGCTGGTTCAGCTTTAGAGAGCCTTCCCTGATGGGTGGGTATCCGCTACTAACTTTGTTAATATTCTTCGTAGTGGCAATCGCAGGATCAAACATCCTGAGTGCTTCTCTCGACATTGTGAGTGCCATCGTCGCCTGCGTAGGCGTGAGTGGAGCCATGATTGCTGTCATTGTCGTATCGGAGCGGATTGCCCTTGCGCGGAATCGTGGGGCGTAATTCAGCGACCGCTTGGTCTTTCATCCAAGTCATCCTCAGCGGTGCGCTTTTGAGCACCAAGCGTTTGGCATTGGCACGCGCCGGGATTTGGCTCGCATCGCTACCGCTGGGGGTCGAACGCTCCTTCGCCTGGGTCAACCAATTCCGAAGCTGAACGCTTATTCCTTCCTGTGAGAGCTGTTCGCGGTGGGGAGGAGCTATATTTCGTCGGTGTCTGTGCCAAGAGAGACGGCGACTACGTCTCACCGACGCTGCGTGCGCTGTCGACGCTTTCGGAGTTCATCGTCAGTAACCGTGCGGTCCTTGCGGGCGATTTCAATCAATCTACAAGGTTCGACGCGAATCGAAGTCCGGACGGTCATTTTGCGCGCGTCTTGGAGCTTATCTCTCGACTTGGTCTGGTAAGCGCATGGCATGAATTCCACGACGAAAGGTTCGGCGAGGAAAAGTCACCGACCTACTTCCATCGATGCAGGATCAGGCCTTCCATATCGACTACATATTTGTGCCTCGGGACGTTCCCATTCCTTTGTCGAACTCGGCACCTATGACGAGATCGCCATAACAAAGCTGAGCGACCACGTACCCCTCTCGGCGGACGTTCGAATCCCCGTCCGCAATTGGCCTTCGCTTTAGCCAAGGCGGGCGCATCCAATCGCTCGCCGAGCAGCCCTTGCGACTTCGGCAATCATCGTGCTCGCCTCGTCGAGGGCGGGCGCATTCGTTGAGCTGAAGAGTCGGGAAGGCCGCGGGATCGCCCGATGGCCGAATTGCGAGGCAGGCCTCGCAATCCCATGGATCGTTCTGGCACCTTCTAACGTTATGTTGTCGCCGAGGCGGGTGATTTTCATCACGGAAGGAGCAAAGCGATGAAAAAAATGCTTCTCGCAGGAATCGTTGCCTTGTCGGCGTCGACGTCGCTGGCGCAGACGAGCACTGCCCCCGAACCCGCGCCTCCAGCGGCTGCAACGCCCGCTGCCCAGCAGCCAGGCGGGCCTGCAAATCTCTGCCAGGAGCTCCTCGCCTTCATGAAGGCGCCTGCCGAAGCGGCCAGCCCGACCGCGGCTGCCCCGGCTCAGCAGGCTGGCACATCTTCTACCAGCGCAGCCGCGCCCGCCAAGCCCGAGACCGGGACGGGCTCGGCGCAGAAAATTACCGGGCAGGCTGGGGTTGCCAGCGATGCTCCACAACCGAGCAAGGAGAAGGTGGCCAGCGGATCGGCGACGAACGCGCCCCAGAAGGAAAGCAGAGCCGCGCCGGTGCCCCCCTCCGATACGTCGAGCACTCCCAAGGATTCCGTGATCAACGCCGCGAAAGCGGAGGAACTGGCCGCCGCCAATGACATTGCACAATGCCAGAAGACCGCGCGGGAAATGCGAGTGGCCGGCGTCGCCATGCCGCCGCCGTTGCTTGCACTGGCGGCGCTCGACTTGCAGTATCAGCAAAAGTCCGGTGCGGCCCCTCAGGGATCTGGCAATCCATCTGTGACGGGGCAGGATCCTGCGCCGCAGACTCCAGCGCCGCAGACGCCACCGCCACAATGAGAGCATGACTGCGGACTTTGAGAAGGTGAAAGGGAGAAGGCGGGATGGGTATGATCTTGACCGGAATTGTCGTTTCGATCGCAATCGCGTTCGGGGCCGGCTATTTTCTTCTGAGCGCGCAGCAGCAACAGCCGGCATGGCAGGTCTACAGCAGCGAGAGCACTCGCGTCGGCGATCCGGGGCACAATCTGGTCGGTCAAAACTGGACCGGCGAACCGGGCGACAACTCAACCGCAGCCGCGGGCGGCGAGGAGACGCCTTCGTAGCCTGGATATCCACCTGCGCTCGCTGGCGTGGATTTTGAGGCTGCGCAATGAAAGCCTAGTGGCACTCCCAAAAAAAATGCCCGGACCATTGGCCCGGGCATTCCGATTGTGCGCAGAAGCTTTTATTCGGCCGGTTCGGCCGCCGAGCGCGGCGGTATCGTACCTTTCGCCTCCTGCGTTTCGACCCAAGCGCTATGATGCTCCTTCGCCCAGTTGATATCGACCGTGCCCGAGCCCATTGCTTCGTAGGCGCCTTCCATCCCGAGCGTGCCGATATAGATGTGAGCGATAATAACAGCGATCAGGATTATGCCGACAGTCGCATGAACATACTGGGCCGTCTGCATGCCGTTTATGTCGGTGAATGCGAACGGGAACAGCATGAATATGCCGGACACCGACAGCGCAATCCCACCGAGCACGACGGCCCAGAAGATGAGCTTCTGGCCGGTGTTGAAACGTCCGGCCGGCGGATGCGTCCGGTTGGTCTTGTCGAAGAAGCCGCCGCCGACTCTGAGCCAATGCGCGTCATGGCGATCGGGAAGGTTGTCCCAGACCCATGTCACCAGCATGACCAATATGCCGAGCATGAACGCCCAGGAGACGAAGTCGTGGGCGTATTTCGCCCAGATCGACCAGGTTGAAAATGCATCGGCCCCGATCAGCGGCATCAGCAGACGCTTGCCGAAGATAAAGTTCAAGCCGGTGATGGCCAGGATGATGAACGCCGTGGCGGTCATCCAGTGGGTCAGCCGCTCCAGGGCACCGAAGCGCAAAATCCTTACGCTCGATTCGGTCGCCAATGTACGGATGCGGCCCCGGTAGAAATAGAACAGCGCCAGCAGCAGCAAAATGCCTGTTATCGCGATGCCGCCGATCCAAGGCAGCCAGCCCTCGTGGAAGCTGCGGTAATCGCGGCCTTGCGGCTGCTCGAGCAAGCCGGCGGCCGTATTGGGCAGGGTGACGCGTCCCTCGATCTTCCGCAGCTCATCAAGAAGCTGCTGTTCGTTCACCGCCTGAGCGGTCGGGTTGCTCCCGGATGGGGCTTGCGCGTACACGGGCGCGGCGACCAGCAGCGTGAGCGTCATGAACGCCGCGATAGCCTGCGGCATCAATCGACCAAGCCTGTTGTCCGGCATTTATGCGTCCTCCGTGAAAACTCCGTTTGCGCGCGGGACGAGCCCGACTGCCTCCTACACGTCGATTGTTTCTCGATAGGCCGTCTGCCAGCCCCAGGCTCCCGAACCATAGCCACGCTGCGTCACACGCTCCTTGTAGATCGCCGCGATGATCTCCCCGTCGCCGGCCAGGAGCGACTTGGTTGAACACATTTCGGCGCAAAGCGGCAGCTTGCCTTCAGCCAGCCGGTTGGCTCCGTACTTGGCATATTCAATTTCGGTGGAATCACCTTCCGGGCCCGCGGCGCAGAAGGTGCATTTGTCCATCTTGCCGCGCGAACCGAAGTTTCCCACACGGGGATATTGCGGGGCGCCGAACGGACAGGCGTAGAAGCAATAGCCGCACCCGATGCACAGGTCCTTGGAGTGGAGCACCACCGCGTCGGCCGTGGTGTAGAAGCAGTCGACCGGACAGACCGCCGCGCATGGCGCGTCGGTGCACTGCATGCACGCCATCGAGACGGAGCGTTCGCCGGGCTTGCCGTCATTGATGGTGACGACGCGGCGCCGGTTGATGCCCCATGGTACGTCGTGCTCGTTCTTGCAGGCGGTGACGCAGGCATTGCACTCTATGCAACGATCAGCGTCGCAAAGGAATTTCATCCTGGCCATTTCTGTTCCTCCCGTTCACGCCGCAACGATCTGGCAGAGCGTGCACTTCGGCTCCTGCATGCCCGTCACCGGATCGTAGCCGTAGGTGGTGATGCTGTTGACGCTCTCTCCCAGAACGTATGGATCGGAGCCCTGCGGATAGTTGGCGCGCAGGTCCTTGCCCTGGAACCAGCCGCCGAAGTGGAAGGGCATGAACGCGACGCCGCGGCCGACGCGCTCCGTGACCAGAGCCTTCACCCGCGCCTTCGCGTTGTTCTCCGCACCATTCACCCAAACCCAGGTGCCATCGCCGATGCCGCGTTCGGAAGCATCGGCCGGGTTGATCTCGACGAACATCTCCTGCTGCAGCTCGGCCAGCCATCTGTTCGACCGCGTTTCCTCGCCGCCGCCCTCATATTCGACGAGCCGGCCGCTGGTCAGGATCAGCGGGAACGTCTTGGCGATGCCCTTTTCCACCGCCGCCTGCTGCACGCTGAAGCCTATGTTCGGCAACCGGAACTGTGTGGCGTCGGGATAGGTCGGATATTTTGCGACCAGATCCACCCTCGGCGAATAGATCGGCTCGCGATGGGTGGGTACCGGGTCGGGCAGGTTCCACGCTACTGCGCGCGCTTTGCCGTTGCCGTAGGGATGGCAGCCATGGCTGAGCACGACGCGCTGGATCCCGCCTGACAGATCCGTCGACCACGAGACCTTGTTGATGTCGTCGCCGATCTTTTCGATCACGGCGCGTTCTTGCGCCGTCAGATCCTTGTCCCAGCCGAGTTTCTTGAGCACGGCCATGGTGAACTCCGGATAGCCGTCGGTGAGTTCCGAGCCTTGCGTGTAGGAGCCTTCCGCCAATAGGGTCTGGCCGTTTCGTTCGACGCCGAAGCGGGCGCGGAACGGGCTGCCGCCGTCCATGACATGCAGGCCGGTGCTGTAAAGATTGGCCGTACCCGGGTGGCGGATCTCAGGCTTGCCCCAACATGGCCAAGGCAGGCCGTAATAGTCGCCGCCGACCTCGGGATCGTCCTTGGGAGCCCGCATCGTCACCAGGTCGAACTTGTGCTGGTTCTTCATATGCGCCTTGAGCCGCTCCGGCGACTGACCGCAATAGCCCGTCGACCAGCTGCCGCGGTTCATCTCGCGCAGCACGTCCTCCGGCACCGGACGGTCGCCCTCGACGGCTATCTTCTTGAACATCTTGTCGGCAAGCCCGAGCTTCTTCGACAACAGATAGATGACCTGGTAGTCGTCCTTCTGCTCGAAGCTCGGCTTCACGATCTGCTCACCCCACTGGATGGCCCGATTTGAGGCGACGCGCGAGCCTGACGTCTCGAATTGCGTGCAGACCGGCAACAGATAAGTGTTGTCCTTTCGCCCCGCCTCCACCGCCAGCGATGCCCAGGTGGTGGGATGGGGATCGGCGACGACAAGCAGCTCCAGGCCTGTCAGGCCTTTCATCGAATCCGGGATACGGGTGATACTGTTGCTGGCGTGGCCCTGAATGAACATGGCGCGCATGCTGTCGCGCTGCGCTATCTTGTCCTTGGGCAGCGAGACGGAATCGAACCACCTTGTCAGCGGTATGCCCGGGGTTTCCATGGCATCCTTCGAGTCGAACTGGCTCAGCAGGTCCTCGTAGGGGATCTCCCAAACGCGCGACCAGTGCTTCCAGGCGCTTTCCGTCAGCCCGTAATAGAAGGGCAGGGTGACCACATCGAGCCCGATATCCGTCGCGCCCTGGACGTTGTCATGGCCGCGGAAGATGTTCGCGCCCGTCCCCGGCTTGCCGACATTGCCGGTGGCGAGACACAGTATGCAACTTGCGCGTGTATTGGCCGTGCCAACCGTGTGGTGTGTCTGGCCCATGCACCAGATCATCGTCGACGGCTTCTGCGTGGCGAACATCTCGGCGACACGCTTCACCTGATCGCCAGGCACGCCGGTGATCTGTTCAACCTCCTCCGGCGTGTATTTCGCGACTTCCTTGCGGACCTCATCCATCCCGTAGACGCGCTGCGCGATGAATTCCTTGTCCTCCCAGCCGTTCTCGAAGATGTGCCATAGCATGCCCCACAACAGCGCTATGTCAGTGCCGGACCGGAACCGGACGTACTCGGTCGCATGGGCGGCGGTGCGCGTGAAACGGGGATCGATGACAATCAGATTGGCCTGGTTGAGTTCCTTGCCTTCCAGCAGATGCTGCATCGCTATCGGATGCGCCTCAGCCGGGTTGCCGCCCATGATGATCATGGTCTTCGAATTGCGGATATCGTTGAAGGAGTTCGTCATCGCGCCGTAGCCCCAGGTGTTGGCTACGCCGGCGACGGTCGTCGAATGACAGATGCGGGCTTGGTGGTCCTGATTGTTTGTTCCCCACAGCGCCGCGAGCTTGCGGAAGAGATAGGTTCCTTCGTTGGAAAACTTGGCCGACCCCATCCAGTAGACGGACTCCGGGCCGGACTTTTCACGGATCTCGAGCAGTTTGTCGCCAATCCCATTGATTGCGTCGTCCCAGGAGACACGCTCCCACTGCCCTGCGGTGAGCTTCATCGGGTATTTCAGCCGGCGGTCGCTGTGTACGAGCTCGCGTACGCTTGCGCCCTTGGCGCAATGGGAGCCGCGGTTGATCGGGCTGTCCCACGAAGGCTCCTGACCGGTCCAAACTCCGTTCTGGACTTCGGCGGTAACGGTGCAGCCGACTGCGCAATGGGTGCAGACGCTTTTCTTCAGTTCTATAGGCACGCCCGGCTGCGGCGGACTGATGGCCGCCGCCTTCTGAACGGTGCCGAGCTGGAACGACCCGAGTGCAGCCATTCCGCCGGCCGCGAGACCGGAACGGCGAAGGAAGGTTCGCCGGTCGATGGGAGCGGAGGCGACCGTGCCCATCAGTGTGTGCAATCTTGTGCGGCTCGCCTGACCGCTCTTGCGCTTGGTCAGCATGGCGCCCTCATTTCTTCAACGTCTCATAACCGTTCACACGGTAGAATGCCTTGACGTGCTCGGTCTCGCGGTAGCGAGCCCTCGTCTCCTCCTCACCGGGATCGTAAGCTTGCGCTTCTCCTGGGGTGAGCGTCACGGCGGCGGCGGCCACGGCGGTAGTGGATGCGCCGCCGAAGGCGCGAAGGAAACTGCGGCGGTTCATTGCCGTCTGTTGCTTTTCCTGCATCTGCCTTCCTCCCTATGCGTCGACGCGATCAGGTCACGAGCTAGGTCGCGCCTCCATGGCAAAGCCTTCGGCTTCGATGTCGATGAAAATCCGCCCCAACGCGCCGACTGCCCGGTAAAACCTGGCCGAGGCCGCGTTTTCCAGATCGGCCAAGAAACGGCTCGCCCACGGCGCGATGTGACGTTCAAAGAAGTCCCGCTCCTCGCCGGCGGGAACCACGAAATGGGTGGCGGCGAAGCCGCTCATGATCTCGAACAGCGTGCCGAGATGATCTTCCGGGTCAAAATGACCGTCCGCGCGTTCAAGGCCGAGGCGCCTCATGTCCCCGCGCAGGCGGGCAAGCGGCCGTTCGTTGAGAAAGCCGGTCAGGTAGTAGGAGGCGTAGGGAACGAGTTCGCCGCGCCCGACCCCGATGAAGAGCTCGAAATACTCGCGACTGACGGCAACCGGAGAGGCTGAAGAAGCGGCCTGGCCGAGTGCGGCATGAGCCTTGCCGAGCGGGGTCTCGGCGTCGCCTCGCAACCCGGAAAGCCGCGCCATGAGGTTTGCATCCGGAGCGGCCAGGAGAAGCGTGGCGAGCAGCGCGTACTCATCCGCGCGTGCGCTGTTCACGTCGTTGACGTCAGCATCTTCTACGCCGGGAACCAGAGCGTCAGCTCCGAACGACGTGCCGATTGCCTCCTCCAGGCGCAAGTCTGGGTTCATCTACTGACCTCGACCGTGCCCCTCAACGAGTGGGTAAAGTGAATACTAGTGCCCCGCCCGGCAATTGCAACAGCGACTGTGCCAAAATGGCAACAAATCCAGATCAGCGCGGCATGGCGCCGCCATGGCGTCGCTGGCGATCGATCGGCGATGATTCCGCGGCGCCGGCGCCGGCGCCTTCGTCGCGGTCGATGGCGGTCCCGGCGCCGTCGGCCGAAGGAGATTCGGGGTTTGCCGGTTCGATCGAACTGTCCGGCGTGACAGAATCCGACCCATCGGCTGAGGCGTTCACGCCCTCGTCCGCCAAAACGGCGCTGGTCGCTGGCGCCTTCTCCGGCGCCTGCGAAGTCATGGCGGCGGGTGCCGGATCGGTCGGGTTGCCGCCGTTCGACAGGAAATCCACGACAGCTTCGCTGGATGCTTTCAAGGGGCCGAATCCCGCCATGGATCCAGGGCTGTTGAAGTCCCAGGCATATTCGGAAGGCCCGATATGATCACGAATTGCCGGATCGAGCGACCACATCTTGCGCAATGCGGCGCGCTTCAACATTTTGGGCACGCCTTTGCGCAGGAAGGCTGAGAGATCGCTTTGAGCGGTCAGATCCTCGAGGCGAGGGAGGGGCTCGGCGGGCTCGGCGGCCTCCGGCTCGACAATTGCTGGTGCAAGCTGCTCACCAGTATCGGCTGGCGCCGCAACTTCGTCAGGCGAAAGCTGATCGTTCTGCGGCCCCGCAGTCGAACTGTAACGCGCCGCCTGTTTCAGGCGCGACCAGCGGGCGAAGACATTGTCGCGTCCCGCGCTCATTCGGCATCATCCGTCGTTCCGGAACGAGGACCGCGCCTCGCCAGGGCATCAGGGTCCGCCCGATCGCGCTTGCGCTTGATGAAAGGACGCTCGACGTGATGCGTCTCGACAAAGGCGGCCAGCCATTGCTGAAGCTCGATCGGCATCGGCACGGCCTCGATGATGTCGGGGCCAGCCTCGGTCAGCGACTCGCCCTCGAAAGGGTCAGCGGTCACCAGGTGCAGCACAACTCCGGGTGGAGCATCGCTCGACCGGAGCGCGATCCACAGGCTAGGCCGCCCCGAACGGAGGTTGTCCCGGTACATGCCCGTGTCGCACCCGAAGAGCTCAAGCTTGAAAGTTCCGGCATAGAAGCGCGTCACGCCGTCTGATTCGTGCAGCACCGACCATGGCGCCGCGCTCGGCGCGCCCGCCAGCACGGCCACGGGAACCCAGACATGGTCGATCCACGGGTTGTCCAGAGCCCGTCGCTCGACGATCACCCCGACTTCCGCCGTCTCCCGCACCATGGCACCAATCCTCCTAGTTCACCGTCCCTGGGGGGCGAAACGGCAGGCCTGCGACAAGGTTCTGCGGCTTCATGCGGATCGTTCGATCAGGGGTCATGGCCATTATGAGCCAGACGGGCCTGGCGCCCACCTGCGGCAGTACTTCGCCTGTGTCGGAGAAGGTGAGCCGGAACAGTGCAATCACGCGCTGTGCAGCCTCCGGGTCAAGTTCATCGCCGGCCCAGAGCGTGTTGCCGATGCGGGTCGCTTCGGCGTCGAGGCCGACGAACCAGGCCCAGTCCTCGTCCTCGATCCGCTCCACCGGCTCGATCTCCACGTCCACCGCAAGTAGATGGCGAACCCAGATCTCCATTGCTGTGGCAAGGCCGCGCCGGGTCGGACTGCGCGCGCTGCCCAGCTTGAGCACCATATCGAAAGCGTCGCTCCTGGCGAAGTAACGCTCGGCATTGTTCTCGTCGAGTATCTCCAGTTCGGTGACGGCTGGGCCACCAAGCATGTTCAGGAGTGGCGAGGCATGGCGGTTCTGTTCATGCAGCTCTATGGTTTCGGCATCGGCGAGAAGCACGGCGCCCTCGTTAGACGTCACCCGTTGCGGCCGATAAAACAGCTCCGCGGCTCGCACGACGCAGGCGTCGTGCTGACCATCCAGCGCATTGCGCAGGACGACCTGCGCAAGCTGGTTCATGAACAGCGGCGGGATAGTTTCGGCCGAGCCGCGCGCCAGCGCGAGATATGCGGCCTCGAGTGAGGGAGCGGCCAACACATGGTCGCGAAAGGCGATCATGAACTCCCAGTTCTCGCGCGCATCCGGGTCCTCCAGGGCGGCGATCTCCTGCTTCGCGACCGGCCGGCGCGGATGATGCATCAAAAGCTCGTGATGCAGGCGCAGCTCCGCCGGGCAGGCCGTTTCGGGAGGGAGAAGCTCTGGCCGCGCAAAATATGCCTTCAGAAAGGAGTCGGTCACCAGCAGGCGCCCGGCCTCATCCCTGTCGAGAAGGTGATGACCTGAGGAAACCCAGAAATCCTTCACTTCTGCCTCCCGGCCAATGCTAGGAGATCGAACTTTTCCGTCGACTCCTCCTCGCCGTCGATTTCGACAAAGCGGAATGCCGTTGCCGGCTCCAGCCGGCTCGCCTTGCGATGCAGGGTTCGGAAACACTCGCGGGTGCCGGCCTGTTCGCTGGTGCGGTTGACCGCAATCAGCGTGTTTGGCGGGTGGTCGCACAGCGATTGCGCGAATTCTATCTCCTCTTCGGCGGCGGCGCGCGCCGTTTCGGTGTCCGGCGCACCGCATCGCACCACAAGCTGCTCGGCCAGCCGATCGACGGCCGCCGCGCGATCATGCACGGTCGCGTCCGTGACCACGACGAGGGTGGACCAGCCGAAGCTATCAATGCCGAGGAACCCGGCGCGGAACGCCTGCCGTTGCTTGCCGGAAAGCCTGGCCACATCGGCGCCGAAGAACAGGAAGGTGCCGGTCACCGCCCATTCGCCCGGTTCTGCAGCGCGCGAATAGACAAACGTATCCGATGGATCGAGGCGGATCGTTCGCGGCAGCTTCAAAGCCATGGCGTGCCCGTCATCGGATCGAGCCAGGAGGGCCTGGCAAGCGCCTCGGGCAGGCTTCTTCGCTCGCGAAGCCCGTGAGAGGCCGTGTCGGAAATCAGCAGATCGCCGTTGCCGGCAAGCTCTGCATGCTCATCGCCCTTTCGGGGCAGCCGGTCGAGCCAGCGGCTGGCGATCGAACCGAAGCCGGTATCGCTCCATTCGTGGAATGCGGCCATCAGATGGCGGGAGAAGCTCGCAACGATCTCACCGGCATCGAGCGCCACGAAGCCGAGTTCGTCAAGCGCGCCAAGCAGCGGCCGCAGACCGGGCTCGCCGGCGCGGATGACGGCGGTGCGGATCATGCCGGAGAAGACGATCCAGTCGGGGATTTCGTTCTCCCGTGCCCCTTCCGGCCAGCCCAGGCGGGCGCCGCCGACGAGAACCCCGTCGACGCGAACAGTGTCGGGCCAGTCGAAGGTGATGGGCCGCGACGGCGGAGCATGGACCGCAAGCGCATCGGCAAGTGCGTTCATGCCGGCATAGATCGCGCGACGCGCATCCTCCAGCGGCTCTTCAGGCTCGAGCACCACTGCGAATTCGGCCAGATCGTAGCGGCGCACCCAGGCAAGCGTGCCTGCCCCTTCGTCTGCCGCAATCGCGCAGGCGTGCGCAAAGGCGTCACCGGCCTCTCTCAGCGGCACGAGGCTGTAAGGCGGTGGCAGTTGGATGTCGCTGACAGAGGGCCGCATAGGCCGATCCATATTTTGATGACGGCGACTGTAATGTCTTTATAATACTTCCAAGCAAGAGGCGCTACCGCGTGGACAAGGAAGATGCCACGGGAGTCGGAATGAGCCTGGACAAACGACGCACGGTCCTTGTCTGCTCCTGCGAGCGGAGCATGCCACGCTTCGGCGCCAGCGTCGCCCGCGGATGCAAGGGCGCACGGGTCGAGGCGGGGGACCAGTTCTGTGGCGCGGAACTCGACCGGGTGCGCAGCGCCCTGAGCGGCGGCGAAGCAGTCACCATCAGCTGCACGCAACAGGCGCCGCTTTTCGGCGATCTCGCCGAGGAACTCGGTTTCGCAGGCGATCTGGTTTTCGCAAACATTCGCGAGACGGGCGGCTGGTCGCAGGATGCTGCTGCTGCCGGCCCGAAAGCGGCGGCTCTGCTAGCCATGGCGGCCGAACCCGCTTCGCCACCCGCGCTGGTTACGCTTTCGAGCAATGGTGTCGTCCTGGTCTATGGCTGCGACGCGACGGCGATCGATGCGGGCCGGCAACTCGCCGAAAAGCTGGATGTCACTGTGTTGCTTAGCCGTCCGCGCGATATCGCGCCGCACCGGGTCTGGGATTTTCCCGTCATGCAGGGAACGATCCGGCAAGCGCGCGGCCATCTTGGCGCCTTCGAGCTGACAGTCGACGATTTCGCGGCGCCCAATCCATCTTCGCGCGATCGGCTTGGCTTTGGGATATCGCGGGATGGAGCGGTCTCGAACGCCGACATCATCCTTGATCTCTCCGGCGGGGATCCGCTTTTCCCTGCTCATGAATTGCGCGACGGCTACGTGAAGGCCGATCCCGGCGATCGCGCCTCCGTCGCCGTTGCGATCGCAACGGCAGCCGATTTGGTTGGCGAGTTCGACAAGCCGCGCTTCATCGATTTCTCCGCCGATCTGTGCGCCCATTCGAGATCGCGCATCACCGGCTGCACACGGTGCCTCGACCTGTGCCCCACTGGGGCGATAACGCCCGCCGGGAACCACGTCGCAATCGATGCGGAAGTATGCGCCGGCTGCGGCAGCTGCGCGGCGGCATGTCCCACGGGCGCTGCCGCCTACGCCGTGCCGGATGCCGAGTCGCTGCTTCGGCGGCTGCGGACGCTTCTTGTCACCTATCGTGAGGCGGGCGGCCTGGATGCGATTGTGCTTTTCCATGATCTCGGCCATGGCGAGCCGCTGATCGACGCACTTGCCCGCTTCGGCGCGGGTCTGCCCGCAAATGTCCTGCCGGTCGCGGTGAACGAGATAACCCAGTTAGGGGTCGAGGCGTGGACCGCGCCGGTCGCCTGGGGCGCTTGCGCCGTAAGGGCGCTGTCGTCGGCCAAGCCAAGGCATGAGCTTACCGGAATTACGGCAAACGTCGCAATCGCCAATCTTTTGAGCCGGTCTCTCGGTTATGGCGCGGAGGTCTGCGGATTGATCGAAGTGGACGATCCCGACATACTCGCCTCGGCGCTCGACCTGATTACTCCAGATGCTGCGTCGCGGCGCCCGGCGGCATTCCTGCCGCTCGGCAAGAAGCGCAGCCTGCTGACGAGCACCATGCTCGAGCTGCATCGAGCCGCGCCGACGCCGGTCGACCGGGTGGCGTTGCCTGCTGCAGCTCCGTTCGGCGGCCTGGACGTCAATGTAGAAGGCTGCACGCTCTGCCTCTCTTGTGTCTCGGCCTGTCCAACCGGGGCGCTTTCCGACAGCGAACAGCAGCCGGCCCTGTATTTTTCCGAGAGCGCCTGCGTGCAGTGCGGCCTTTGCGCCGCGACCTGCCCGGAGAAGGTCATCACCTTGACGCCGCAGGTGGATTTCCAGGCATGGGGCGCTCGCAGCCGGGTCGTGAAGCAAGAGCAGCCGTACAACTGCATCCGCTGCGCAAAGCCGTTCGGCACAAGGAGCACCGTCGAGCGGATCGTCGCCAAGCTCGAAGGCAAACACTGGATGTTTGCAGGCGAGAACGCACGGCGGCTCGATCTTGTACGGATGTGCGACAATTGCCGCGTCGATGCGGCCATGAATGAGGGCTTCGATCCTTATGCCGGCCCTGGTCGTTCGCCGCCGCGAACCACTGAAGACTATCTGCGGGAGCGCAAGGCCTCGAGCGACAAGGCGGTCTGAGCCCTCGGTCTGAGCCCTCGCTTTGGACTGCCCCTCGACATAGGTCGGGTGCACCGCCTTGCCGGCGTCAAGCGGAGAGCCGGCTTCGAGGGTTGCAATCAACACGCAAATAAACGGTTTTAGCAATCAAATCTTCAGCATAGCGTGACATGCTTGCCGCTCGGCTGACCGCCGGGTGGCTCGAATGGATGTATGGGAAAGGGGGGCCTCAGGGCCCGTCGATTGGTAGATCGAACGCACCTCGACATGCAGGACGATCCTGCCGTCACGGCGGAAGTTGAGCGACTTCTGGCGCAGCGCACGCGCGACATCCGGCTCAAAGGCGAGATCAAGCGCCTGTTTCAGGCACGTGTCTGGTCGCAAACGGCCAAGATCATCCGCGCCTGGATGACATGGGTGGCGTTCCTGGATGTCCTGACGCTGGCGCTCAACCTGGTGATGCTTCCAAGGTCGATCGCGCTATCCATGCTCTTGCCTGGCGCCATCATCCCTCCCGTCGCTGCAGCCGTGGTCCTTGTCTGGCGAAAACGGCGCCCGTCCTGGGTCCAGGGGGTTCCCTGATCACAGGCATGTTCCTCATCCTGTTGTCGATCGTATTGGTCGGCGCAAGCGCCGGCGGCGAGTTCTACGAACGGCACTTGAACATCATGCTGTTCGTAGCGATTACCGCCATCATCATCTTCGGCGTCCTCAGGCATGGACCGTGACGGTCGCGGCTTTGGCTCTCGGTCTCTATCTCGTCTTCCAGGTGCAGAACCCGGGCCTTGAGATTGGCAATGCGGTGGCTGCCACGTAGTTTTTTGCCAGCGGCATTCTCGCTACGGTCGCCGCGCGGCGTACGATGACAATTCTGGCTCAGAAGACTTTTCTGTTCGAGCTTCGAGACCGACGCAGGGTTGCCGAACTGGCAGAAGCGAACGATCGGCTGGAGCTTCTGGCGAGAACCGATCCGCTGACCGGCGTCGACAATCGGCGCCGGATGACGGAAACGCTCGACCACGTCTGGGGCGGTGGCGGCAAATGCCCCGGCGGCGCCGCCATGCTGATGTGCGACATCGACGACTTCAAGAAGCTCAACGATCGTCTCGGTCATGCCGAGGGCGATCGTTGCCTCATCGAGGTCGCCCGCTTGATCCGGGAGAACGTGAGGCGCGATCGCGATCATGTTGCGCGCTACGGCGGTGAGGAATTTCTCGTGCTGCTTCCAAGTGTGAACGAGCAGGAGGCCGCCATTGTAGCCGAGCGAATTCGCGAGTGTGTGGAAGCTGCTCGTCTTCCTAACCCTGGATCCCGCGTGTCCCGCTATATCACCCTCAGCATCGGCGTGGCGGTCCAGGCGCCGGACCAGGCCATTTCGCCGGAGCAGCTCCAGCGCCAGGCCGATGAAGCACTCTATGTTGCCAAGCAGACTGGCCGCAATCGGGCGGTGTTCCACAGGCTGGAGTCATCGAGCCTTTTGGGCGCTCGGTCGATGCGGTGATGTCGAAGTTCAGTCCGTGCGTGTCTCGGCCTGAAGAAAGCGGATCAGGGCTGCCCGATCCTCGGCATTGCTGATCGTCTGTTCAGGCATCTTGGTGCCGGGGGTGTAGGCGTTCGGACCCAGCTCGAACAGCTCTGACACGGTTTCCGGTGTCCAGACGATGTCCATTTTCCGGAAAGCGGGCGAATAATGGTAACCCGGCACGGACGCTATCTTGCGCCCGAAAATGCCATGCAGCGTCGGCCCGGCTCGATGGCCATCGTTCGGGTCGAGCGTATGGCAGGCAACGCAGGCGCGAAATACTTCTGCGTCCGGATTGCCTGCGTATCTGGCCATCGGATCGGTCCTGCCTGCTGTAGCGGCTCCAAGGCGCTCGCCCGTCTCGACGTTCCATTCCCGCACCAGATGGTCGGCGCCGCCAGCCAGAAGCGTCTTGCCGCCAGCCGCGAACGCAAGCGACCATACCGCCACGCCGGAGGTGTCGAGCGTGCGGATGGTGGAGAGGCTGATGGCGTCCAACAACAGGATTCCATCACCGATGCCGGCGACGGCGAGATAGTTCGCGACTGGGGTGACGGCGAGAGCAATCACCGGTTTGCCTAAGACCGGAACTTCCAGCTGCACTTTGCCGCGCCGGTCGAGCAGCCGCAGCTGCCCGTCAGCACCTGCGACGAACAGGCGGTCGCCGGACGCTCTTGCTAGCGCGTTGAGCGGCGTCGGCATGATGGCCCGAAGCGGAGCCGCCCCAGCCTGGCTCGGCCAAAAGATGACCGTCGCGTCATAGCCGGCGCTGACGAGGGTTGCGTCCGCCAAGAAGGCGAGCGCATTGACGTTTGCACGATGGCCTTCGAGGACGCGCGCTGGCCCACCGGCAAGCGGCCAGAGCCGGACGGTGGTGTCCCAGGACGCCGAAGCCAGCATCGATCCGTCGGGTGACAGTTCGAGGTCGGCGACAGGCCCGGTGTGGCCCTCCAGGATGTGGGCCGGCTCGCCTCGACCGATTTGCCAGATCGCGATGCGACCATCCGTACCGGCGCTGGCAAAGCGCCCGTTTGGCAATGCAGCGACGGCAGTTACCTCACCTTCATGAAAGAGCAGCACGTCGCGTGCTTCGCCGGTCTCAAGCGACCAGATGATTGCCTTGGTATCAAAACTGCCGGTTGCCACCGTCTTTCCGTCCGGCGCCACGGAAATCGCCCGCACCGGACCGCCATGCCCGCGCAGTTCCGCACCATGTGCCGTCGCGCCGGCGAGGAAAACAGCAGCGAGCAAAGCTGTTGCGAGCGTCTTATGCATTGCGCATCATACGTTTCCGTGTTCCGCTGGCGGGCAGCGTCTTTGCCGGGGAACAGCATGCGATCGCGACCCGACCAGCCGCACAGTCCAAGCTATTAGAGGCAATCCTATGACTCAAAATATGGAAACCGATGCCTTCAACGTGTCGATGCGCAAGTTCCTGAAGCAGGTCGGCGTCACCTCGCAGCAGGCGATCGAAAAGGCCGTGGCGGATGCGGGACTGAAAGGGCAGGGGCGCCTGACCGTGAGGGCCGTGATCACGGCCGAACGCGCGGGTCTGCACCACGTCGTCGAAGGCGACATCGACCTTGGCTGAACAGGTTCGGCGGTGCGCCCGGCGCTCCATCGACACCCCACATCAATGGAAGAATCGGACCTGCCCGGCCGGGTCGGTGTCATAGCCCGTAAGTTCTGCGGCGCGCTGGGTGAAGCTGTCCTCGGCCATGAGGCGGATCAGCGCCTGGATCGAAGGCTGGAAATAGGTTCGCTGCCGCATCAGCAGATCGAAATTCTCCCACGCCAATGACACGAATTCGAGGCCGGCGGCGCGCGCGGCGGCGCGTGTGGCGATGCCGCAATCGGCCCTGCCGGTCCGGATCGCGGCAGCGAGTTCCGGCCCTGTCAGGTATGGCGGCTCGAGCCGGTTCAACCGCCTCTGGCTGGCGCCGGCGCGGGCGACTAGGACATCCAGCAGCATTTGGGCTCCGGCCCCGACCTGGCGCATCGCGATCTTGGCGCCGCTTTCTAGGACATCGGCCAGGCTGTTGAGCGATCGGGGGTTGCCCGGCGGCAGCAGCAGCCCTTGTTCGCGCCGCGTGAAACCGATCAGCACCGCATCGTGCAGCCGCGGCATGGCGCGCGCGGCCTCCACATTGGGGTCGGCGGCATCACCGTGGAAATGGATCGCCGCAGCGGCAATCTCGCCACGCAAAAGACGCGCAACGCCGAGTGCCGTCCCCTCGGTAAGCGAGGCGAGGCCAGAGCCCGCCTGACGAAGGCTCCATTCAAGCAGGTCGTCCTGGCTGCCGCCGACTATGGGCGGCGGCTCGGGCGCAATCATTCCGTCGGGACGCGCCAATCCCGACAGAACCCACCGGTCGAGCTCGTTACGCGGAAACAGCCATTTGCCCGTCACTTTGCTGCACGGGATGCTGTTTTTGGCGACCAGCTCGTAAAGCTTGCGTTCGCCAAGGCGCAAATAGTCTGCGGCTTCTGCAGTCGTCAGCAAATCCATCTGCAATCTTATGCATATTCCTGCGCAGGTTCAATTGTTTGACGAATGCGGAGTAAATGCAGCAGAAATAGCAGGACGACGCAGCGCAGGTGAAAGGGTATGTCAGAAGGCCTAAATGCATGGCAGCTTATCGCGAGTGGCGACGCGACGCTGATCTCGATAGTGCGGCTTTCGCTGACCATTACCCTGGCCGCCGTTGCAGTTGCGGCCGTCGTGGGACTGCCGCTCGGGGCGTTGCTGGCACTGACCCGTTTTCCGGGACGTTCCGCGCTCGTCGTGCTTGTCAACGGCTTCATGGGCCTGCCGCCCGTAGTCGTCGGCCTGACCGTTTACCTGCTGTTGTCGCGATCAGGGCCGCTCGGCGCGTTCGGCCTGCTGTTCACACCGGCCGCCATGGTCATCGCGCAGGCGCTTCTCGTCCTGCCGATTATCGCGGCTCTGACGCGCCAGACCATCGAGGATTTGTGGCGCGAATATCGCGAGGAACTGACGGCGATGGGCGTCGGCCCGACAGGCCGGGTGGCGACGCTCTTGTGGGACAGCCGTTTCAGCCTGATTACCGCAATGCTCGCCGGCTTCGGCCGGGCGGCCGCCGAAGTCGGCACGGTCATGATCGTCGGCGGCAATATCGAGGGCTTTACCCGAACCATGACCACCACGATCGCGCTCGAAACATCAAAGGGAGACCTGCCGCTCGCGATCGGGCTCGGCGTCATCCTGATCGGCCTCATTCTTGCCATCAATGCCGCTGCCTGGGGCCTGCGATTGTGGTCGGAGCAACGGGTGGCTTGATGATGCGGGCCGCGCTAACCGACCTTCCTCTCGTTCTGGACCGGGTCTCGCTCAGCGCCGGCGCCACGACCATGCTCGACCGCCTGAACCTGGCGATTACTCCCGGTGCGCCGACACTGGTGCTCGGTCCCAATGGCGCGGGCAAGACGTCACTGCTTCGGGTTTGCATGGGACTTGCCGCGCCTTCCGCAGGAACTGTGAGCTGGGGTGGGCGCACCGATCGCGGCCTCGGGCGCCGGGCAATGCTGCTCCAGAAACCGGTGATGCTGCGCCGCTCCGTCGCCGCCAACGTGGTTTACGCACTGGCGCAAGCTGGCTGTCCGCGCCATCGTCGCGCGGCACGCACCGAGGAACTTCTCGATCGTGTGGGCCTTCTGGGCCTGGCGGCCCGACCTGCGCGGCGCTTGTCCGGCGGCGAGCAACAGCGCGTGGCGCTTGCCCGCGCACTGGCGCGCGAACCCGAGATCCTGCTGCTCGATGAGCCCACCGCCAGCCTTGATCCCGCTGCAACCCGCCATGTCGAGGAGATCATCCTGATGGCCTCCCAATCGGGTACCAAGATCGTCATGGCTTCGCACGATCTCGGCCAGGTGCGACGGCTCGCGGGAGATGTCGTCTTGCTCGTTTGCGGCCGACTGTGCGAGCACGCCAGCGCCGGTGATTTTTTCGATCGCCCCGCATCCGCAGAAGCTGCCGCCTTTATCCATGGGGAACTCGTGCTTTGACCGCGGAAATGGAGCTTCCAGTGCTGAACCGTCGACTGTTTACCGCAATTGCGATCATTTTGACTTTCCTCGCTTCCAGCGGCGCATCGGCCAGCGCACAGGAACAGTCGATCGTGGTGGCCTCGACGACGTCGACACGGGATTCCGGCCTTTTCGACCACATACTGCCTTTGTTCACCACAAGGACCGGAATCGAGGTGAAGGTGGTCGCGCAGGGAACCGGCCAGGCCCTCGACGCCGGCCGCCGGGGAGACGCAGACGTGGTCTTCGTCCATGCCAGGGAGCAGGAGGAGAAATTCGTCGAGCAAGGTTTTGGCGTGAAACGCTTCGATGTGATGTACAATGATTTCGTCCTGATCGGGCCCAGAGGCGACCCGGCCGGCATCAAGGGTTCGCCGGATATCGCAGTCGCCTTGACATCGATCCAGAGCAAAAAAGCTGTTTTTGTTTCCCGCGGCGACAAATCCGGAACCCACTTTGCTGAACTCGGACTCTGGAAGGCGGCAGGTGTCGATATCGCGGCGGTGGGGGACCACTGGTACAAGGAGATAGGGCAGGGCATGGGCGCTGCGCTCAACACAGCCAGCGCCATGAATGCCTATGTGCTTTCCGATCGCGCCACATGGTTGGCGTTCAAGAACCGCGGCGAACTGGAGATCGTGGTCGAAGGCGATAAAAGGCTGTTCAACCAGTACGGTGTCATGCTGGTGAATCCCGCGAGGCACCCGAGCGTCAAGGCTGAACCCGGCCAACGCTTCATAGATTGGCTGATCTCGCCTGAAGGACAGCAGGCGATCGGCGAATACAATATTGACGGCCAGCAACTGTTCTTCCCGAATGCTGAGCAGAAGCGCTCCTGAAGTCGGTTGCAAAGCGGGTTGCATCTGCCCCATCATCGGACATGATGAGAATGCAGCCTTCCGTCGGCGCGCTGACCGGTCTCGAAGCGGCTCTCGCCGCACTCCTCGACGGAGTGGAGCCGGTCGCGCCCACTCTTTTGCCGCTTGACCAGACGCCTGGGAAGATCGGCGCCGCCATGCCGCCCCTGGCACGCGCGCAGCCGGTCCGCGACACGGCAAAGACAGATGGCTGGGCGTGCCGCGCGCTCGATCTTGCCGGTGCGTCGGCCTATTCGCCGCTGCCGCTGATGGCATTTCCGGTCTGGATAGAAGCAGGCGGCGCCATGCCGGAGGGATGCGATTGCGTTCTCGAGGCCGATCTCATCGATTGCAGCGGCCCGATGCCCCAGGCGCTCGATGAAGCAGCTCCGGGCCAGGGCGTGCGACGCGCTGGCGAGGACATGGCGGCGGGCCGACCGCTGATCATTGCTGGGCACAGGCTGTCGGCCGCGGACCTCCTGACCGTGCGAAGTGCAGGGATTGGTGAAATTGCGGTGCGGATGCCGCAGGTGCGCCTGATCGATGTCGCCGCCCCAACGAGCGATACTTTCACGGGCCATCTTGTCGCCGACCTCGCAAGAGCTTCTGGCGCGACGGTGTTCGATATCGAAACGGTTTCGCGCGACGCCAAATCCGTCGCCCAGGCGCTTGGCAATGCAGCCGGCGATCTGATCATCCTGATTGGAGGCACTGGTGCGGGGCGCGCCGACGCTACAGCCGACGCGCTTGCCGTGCGTGGGGCGCTCATCGCCCACAACATAGCGCTACAGCCCGGCCGAACCGCGGCGATCGGACGGCTCGATGCGGTCCCGATCATTGCTCTGCCCGGCGCGCCCGATCAGGCTCTTGCCGCCTTTCTGGCGCTGGTTCAGCCGGCTATCGATCGCCTGACGGACAGGAGCGCCCGGCGACAGACGGTCCTGGCGCTGGAGCGGAAAATCTCGTCCACGGTCGGACTGGCCGAGATCGTCCTGCTGAACCAGCAACAAGACAGATGGCGGCCGCTTGCGATAGGAGATTTTTCGCTGGAGGCGATCCGCCTGGCGGATGCATGGCTTGCCATTCCAGGGGGCAGTGAGGGTTGGGCCGCGGGAACACCTGTCGGCGCCTTTGTGTTCGACGATCCCAGATGAGTCGGTGATGACCAGATCCACCCGCCCAGATACCAGCCAGGAGCATACCGGCCAGGAGCAGTTCCTGACGGTCCTGTCGCGCGACGAGGCGCTCGCCCGTTTCGAGGCGGTGCTATTTCCCAGGACGACCCCGACCGAAGAACTGATGCTGGCGGATGCGCTTGGGCTGCCGCTTGCCGATGATGTCACGGCTCCGATCGACGTGCCGCCCTTCGACCGTTCGAACGTCGATGGTTTTGCCGTGCGCGCCGCCGACATCGCCACCGCGTCGGAGGCGCTTCCTGCCAGGCTCCTGCTCAACCGCGAAACCATCGCCTGCGGTGTCGCCCCGCAAATCCCTGTACTCGCAGGCACCGCTACCTCGATCGCGACGGGCGGGCCGGTGCCGCGCGGCGCCGATGCCATCGTCATGGTGGAACACACACACCCAGCCGAAGGCGATGCCATCGAGGTCAGGCGCGGAGCCTCGCCCGGCCAGTTCATCTCGCATGCCGGATCCGACATTGCCCGCGGTGAGGTTCTGCTGCGCGCCGGAACGGTGATCGGCTCGCGTGAAATCGGCATGCTTGCCGCCTGTGGAATTGCGCTGGTGACGGTGGCGCGCAAGCTGCGGGTGGCGGTTTTGTCGACCGGCGACGAACTTGTCCAACCAGGCGACACCCTGCGACCCGCCGGCATTTACGACGCCAATGGCGCAATCGTCAGCGCCGCGATAACCGAAAATGGCGGCCAGGCGAGCTTTCTCGGCGCCTATCCGGATGACGAAGCCACACTCGAAGCCGCCATGCGCGAGGCGCTGGCGGCGCATGACGTGCTGATACTGTCGGGTGGGACGTCCAAGGGCGCGGGTGATGTCAGCCACCGCATCGTGAACCGTCTCGGCGCGCCCGGCATCGTTGCCCATGGCGTGGCGCTGAAGCCGGGAAAGCCGCTTTGCCTCGCCGTCTGCGACGGCAAGCCGGTCGTCGTGCTGCCGGGATTCCCGACTTCGGCCATGTTCACCTTCCACGACATGATCGTACCCGTGCTGCGCCGCATGGCGGGCCTGCCGCCTCGGACCGAAGCGAAGGTCGCTGCAAAGGTCCCACTGCGCATTCAGTCCGAACTCGGCCGCACGGAGTTCGTGATGGTATCGCTGGTCGAGGGTGAGCAGGGGCTGGTCGCCTATCCCACCGGCAAGGGCTCAGGGGCGATAACGTCCTTTGCCCAGGCCGACGGCTTCATCAGCATCGAAGCTCTAGCCGACAATATGCCTGCCGGAAGCGAGGCGTCGGTGACGCTGTTCACCCCGCACGTCCGTGTTCCCGATCTCGTGGTGATCGGCAGCAACTGCACCGGCCTCGATCTTGTCGTGGGCATTCTGTTTCGCGCCGGCCTGACGGTGCGGTCCATCGCGGTCGGCAGCCTGGGCGGCCTGGCCGCGGCCAGGCGAGGCGAGTGCGATATCGCGCCCATCCACCTCTTCGATGCCAAGACGCAAAGCTACAATGCGCCGTTCCTGAGCGAAGGCCTCGAACTCGTGCAGGGATGGCGACGCATGCAGGGCATCGTCTACCGCCCGGGCGACCTGCGCTTCCAGGGGACCGACCCAGAGGAGGCGGTGCGAGCCGCACTCGCCGATCCCAATTGCATGATGGTCAACCGCAACCAGGGCTCGGGCACGCGCATCCTGATCGACCAACTGCTTGGTGCCGCGCGCCCCGACGGATATTGGAACCAGCCCCGCTCGCACAATGCCGTCGCGGCGGCCGTGGCGCAGAACCGAGCCGACTGGGGCGTCACCATTGCGCCGGTGGCGCGCTCAGCCGGGCTCGGCTTCATTGCGCTGAAGGAAGAGCATTATGATTTCGCTCTGGTCTCTGCCCGCAAACAGCGACCCGCGGTGCAGGCCTTCCTAACCGCGCTCGCTTCGCCTGAATTCAACGAGGCGGTCGAGCGCATGGGTTTTTACCCGACCTGGCCAAGTGTGAGATATCCGGGTTAAGGGTCGGCAAGGTGCCCAACCAGCCGTTCGGCCTCGGCAAAATCTTCGACCGTGTTGACATTGAAGAAGGGATCCACCGGCTTGTCCGGCCAGGACTGGGTTGCAACCTTGTAGCGAGCCGTCCACAGGTCGATCTTGCGAACGCCCTCTTCGACCAGTGCATGGCGTAGCGCATCTCGCATCGCCACTTGCCACAGCCCGATGACAGGATGCGTCCGACCCGCTGACATCGCCACCGCCAGATCCGCAGCTTTCGCCATGCGCGCCCGATGCAGCCGTTCGACGAGGTCGCGCGGCAAGAAAGGACAGTCCGCTGCGACGCTGACGATCCATTCGACATCGGGCCTGTTCGCCGCGGTCCAGTCGAGGCCCGCAAGCACGCCGGCAAGCGGGCCCGGATAATTCTCGACCGGGTCGGCGACGACTGGTAGGCGAAAGCGGTCGAAGCGGGCAGGGTCGCCATTGGCGTTCAGCAACAGCCCGTCGCATTGCGGGCTGAGGCGCTCGAGGACACGCTCGAGGATGGTGAGTCCGTCGATCCGACGCATCGATTTGTCGCCACCGCCCATGCGCCGGGCGAGCCCGCCGGCGAGAACGACGCCCAGCGTCGGCACCTTCTCATTCGCCATCGTCGGCTCCCTTGCGTCTGTGACGCGGTGCTTCCTCGTCGACGGAAGCGAGGTCCTGGTCGAAGACGATGCGGTCCGCGCCCGATAGCACGGCGAACCGCTTGCCGCGCGCCCGACCGACCAGCGTCAGGCCGGCCTGACGCGCCAGATCTACTCCCCAGGCGGTGAAACCCGAGCGCGAGACGAGGATCGGAATGCCCATTCGAACCGTCTTGATCGTCATTTCCGACGTCAGCCTGCCCGTCGTGTAAAGGATCTTGTCAGCGGCATCGATGCCGTGGCGATACATCCAGCCGGCGATCTTGTCGACGGCGTTGTGGCGCCCGACGTCCTCCATGTAGCAGATCGGCGTGCCTTCCTTGCAAAGCACGCAGCCATGAATCGCGCCCGCTTCAAGATAGAGCGACGGCGTCGTGTTGATCGTGCGGGTCATTTGGTAAAGCCAGGAGGTGTGCAGCGCGGCTGGCGGCAGAGTGATATCGAGCGCCTCGAGAAGATCGCCGAAAGCGGTCCCCTGCGCGCAGCCTGAAGTCTGCGTCCGTTTTCTAAGCTTCTGCTCGTAATTTGTGTTGCGCTCGGTACGGACGACCACGACCTGCACGTCGTCGTCATATTCGACGTCGGTTACGACGTCGTCAGATTTGAGCATGTTCTGATTGAGCAGGTAGCCCAGCGCCAGATATTCGGGATAGTCGCCGATCGTCATCATCGTGACGATCTCCTGGGCATTCAGATAGAGCGTCAGCGGGCGTTCAACGGGGACGCGGATTTGAATAGCGGCGCCCGTATGATCCATGCCGCTGACCTGTTCGGTCAATCGGATGTCATCCGGGCTCGGCATGATGATGGCGGGGTCTGGTCGGGTTTTCATCTGTTGCATGGCGCTCTCTTGAAATTGCAATCCCGCTCGCCGGAGTGGACGCGTTACCTCCGGCTTGACCTGCACTATATAGCCTGTTCAAACCGATGCCGGTCCACAAAAGCGCGCACAGGCGCAGACTGGGCTTGCCGGATGGCGCCGAGCTGCCGGCTCGGCCAGATCCATAGAGGCTGAAGGCTCGATGGCGCAACTTTCAGATGACTGCTTCGCTTTCGGCGGCCCGATGCGATCGCTCGATGATACAGCCGCACTGATTGCTTCACGGCTGACCGTTGTCGACGAGACCGAAACCGTCCAGCTGGCGATTGCCGATGGGCGCGTCCTGGCGAGTGATCTGGTGGCGCCGCTGCCCCTGCCGCCTTTCACCAACTCAGCCGTCGACGGCTATGCACTGCGCGGCGACGACCTGCCGGGAACCGTTGAAAAAGCCTTGCCGGTGAGCGGCAGGATCCAGGCTGGGATGGCGCCGGATCGGCACGCCGCGCCCGGACAAGCCATACGCATCTTCACCGGCGCTCCGCTGCCGGAGGGGGCAGACACGGTCTACATGCAGGAAGATGTCCGTGTCGACGATACCGGCAGGGTCATTCTTCCGCCCGGCCTGAAAAGAGGAGCCAACGTGCGGCCGGCGGGCGAGGACGTCGCAGCAGGCAAGGTGGTCCTGCAGGCCGGCCAGCGCATGCGCCCGCAGGATGTTGCGCTCGCCGCGGCGCTCGGCATGACGCAGATCGATGTGCGGCGCAAAGTTCGCGTCGCGATCTTCTCGACCGGCAACGAGATCGTCGCGCCGGGAAAGGTCCGGGGACCGGCCCAGCTTTTCGATTCGAACCGCTTCATGCTGATGGCCATGCTGGCAAGATTGGGCTGCGAGACCACCGATTTGGGCATTCTGATCGACGACAGCAGGCTGATCGCGGATGTGCTGAGCAAGGCTGCGCCAGGACAGGACCTGATCCTGGCGTCCGGCGGGGTCTCGACCGGGGAGGCCGACTGCGTCAAGGCCGCCGTCGAGAGTGTGGGCACCCTGGTCTTCTGGCGGGTGGCCATAAAACCCGGCCGCCCAGTCGCCATGGGGGTGATCCGGGGAACAGCCTTCATTGGGCTGCCCGGCAATCCGGTGGCGAGCTTCGTCACATTCGCCCATATTGCGCGCGCCGCGATCTTTGCACTGGCCGGCGCACGGCAGCAGCCACCAATTTCGCGGCCGGTGCGGGCCGCCTTCTCCTACCGCAAAAAGCCGGGGCGACGCGAATATGTGCGGGTAAGCCTGCGTGGGACGCAGGATGGCACATATGAAGCCGTCAAATTCCCGCGCGAGGGCGCTGGCATGCTGTCTTCTTTGGTTCAAACGCACGGCCTTGTCGAACTCGGCGAGGAAATAGCCGAGGTCGAGCCGGGCCAGACCGTTCAGTTCCTTGCCTATTCGGACCTGTATTGACGAACGCCCTCGAGCCGGTGGGCATGCAGTATGCCAAAATGCGGTGCGACGCCTGGTCGCTCTCAACTGCAGTATACCCTGGGTCGGCGACCGTTGACGACCGGTAAGCGGTCCGCCATGGTGCGCCACCATGACGACGAGACAGCTCGATCTGACGGGATTGAAATGTCCCTTGCCGGCGCTGAAAACCCGCAAGGCGCTCAGCGGCATAAGCCCAGGCGAGCGCCTTGAGGTCCGTTGCACCGATCCGCTGGCAGCCATAGACATTCCCAATCTGATCAACGAAATGGGCGACCGCCTGGAGGCGATGCAACGGCAGGGAGACCACATCGTTTTCTTGATCGAGAAGGCGCAAGCTGCCCCGGTATAGGCCGTGCGACAAATCAGGGCGCAGATCAGTTCTGTCGCGGCGCCCCGGCCATGCTAAAATTGTCAAACCGGCATTTGGTTCAACTTGTCTGCCAAGTCGATTTGTGTGCCAAGTCCTTGATCCAAGGTGCGCCGGGCTGAGGGAGCTCACAACCACATTGGTGGCGGGAGCCGCCTTCCTCAGACGAAGGGTCCGGGAGGAGAGAGGATGACAATGCAGCAACGGCGATCTCCCGATCGCGGACCCAAAGGGCGGGCGCTGGATGATGTTGCCCTGGCCGAGGTCCGGGAACTTCTTGGCCATCGCGAACGGCGCCGGGATCTGTTGATCGAATTCGTGCATCTGATCCAGGACCGCTACGGTTGTCTGTCGGCCGCGCATCTGCGAGCGCTTGCCGAAGACATGCGCCTGTCCCAGGTGGAGGTTTACGAGGTCGCGACCTTCTACGACCATTTCGATATCGTCAGGGAAGGCGAGGCGAGACCCGCGCCGCTGACAATCCGGGTGTGCGAATCGATAAGCTGCATGCTGGCGGGCGCCGAACACCTGATTGGCGAACTGGCCGCCAAGGCCGACCCACACACAGTCCGCGTCATGCGTGCGCCCTGCATGGGCCGCTGCGCCGCAGCGCCCGCGGCGCGCATTGGCGACCGTGAGGTCGACCAAGCCAGCAGCCATATCCTCATCGATCTGGCTCGCTCGGGCGATACGAAAGTTGTCGTGCCCGATTATGTTGGCCTCGATGCCTATCGGGCCGCTGGCGGCTATCAGCTTCTCCGGAAGGTGAAGGCGGGCGAGACCGGCATTGACGCCATCATCGAGATCATGGAGCACGCCGGTCTGCGCGGTCTCGGCGGCGCCGGCTTTCCGGCCGGCAAGAAATGGAACTTCGTGCGCGGCTATCCAGGGCCGCGGCTGATGTCGATCAATGGCGACGAAGGCGAACCTGGCACTTTCAAGGACCGCATCTATCTTGAAAAGGATCCGCACCGCACCTTCGAAGGCGCGATTATCGCCGCCCACGCGGTCGAGGCCGAGCGCATCTATTTCTACATGCGCGACGAATACCCTGCCGTGCTCGCCATTTTGCGCGCCGAGATCGCGGCGCTCGAGGCAGCCGGCATCGTCAAGCCCGGTTTCATCGACCTTCGGCGCGGCGCCGGCGCCTATATTTGCGGCGAGGAAAGCGCGATGCTGGAAAGCATCGAGGGCAAGCGCGGCATGCCCCGCCACCGGCCTCCCTATATTGCCGAAGTCGGACTTTTCGGACGCCCGACACTCAACCACAATGTCGAGACGCTGTGGTGGATTCGCGACATCGTCGAGAAGGGACCCGAATGGTTCGCCGCGCAGGGCAAGCCCGGCCATCAGGGAATTCGCTCCTGGTCGGTTTCCGGGCATGTGAAGGAGCCGGGTGTCAAGCTGGCCCCGGCTGGCGTCACCGTGCGCGAACTGATCGAGGATTATTGCGGCGGCATGGCAGACGGGCATGAATTCAAGGCCTATCTGCCAGGTGGAGCCTCGGGCGGCATCCTTCCGGCGTCGATGGGCGACATTGAACTCGATTTCGGCGGCGAACTCGCCAAACAGGGCGCCTTTGTCGGCTCACATGCTGTGGTCGTGCTTTCGCAAGCCGACAACATCAGGGATGTGACCCTCAATCTCATGAATTTTTTCAAACACGAGAGTTGCGGGAAATGCACGCCGTGCCGGGAGGGAACCGAAAAGCTGGTAACGCTCTTGAAAGAGAAGGGCGTGCCGGATGAGACGGCGATGCGCGACCTTGAAACAGTGATGCGCGATTCCTCCATTTGCGGTCTCGGCCAGGCGGCGCCCAATCCGGTCAATCACCTTTTGACGCATTTTAGGGATGATCTTTGAAATGGCAGATGGCGTCATTTTCACCCTCGACGGCAAGACGGTCACAGCCGCTGACGACGAGACGATCTGGGACGTTGCAAAGCGCGAAGGCACCAGGATACCGCATCTGTGCCATGTCGACATGCCCGGCTATCGGCCAGACGGCAATTGCCGCGCCTGCATGGTCGATGTCGAGGGCGAACGGGTGCTTGCCGCCTCCTGCATCCGCAAGCCTTCCGCCGGAATGGTGGTGAAGACGGATACCGAACGGGCTACGAAATCGCGCCAGATGGTGTTCGAGCTTCTCGCCAGCAACATGCGGCCGGCGGCCGACGGTCCGGATCAGCAGTCGATGTTCTGGCAGTGGGCTGGCTCGATGGGCATTTCCGGCGCTCGCTACCGCTCGAAATTCGCCACCGATGATGTCCGGCCAGAATTCGACATCACCAATCCCGCCATTGCCGTCAATCTCGACGCCTGCATCACTTGCGGCGCCTGTGTCCGGGCCTGCCGCGAGGTCCAGGTCAACGATGTGCTTGGCATGGCCGAGCGCGGCAATCACTCGCTTCCCGTCTTCGACATGCACGATCCGATGGGCCTGTCGACCTGTGTCACCTGCGGTGAATGCGTGCAGGCCTGCCCGACCGGCGCGCTCTACGAAAAGTCGCTGATGGATGATGCAGGCAAGACCCGGGTCATCCAGGAATTCGACAAGGTCGTCGACACGTTGTGCCCGTTCTGCGGCGTCGGTTGCCAGACCAGCGTTGCGGTCAAGGACAACAGAATAGTTCAGGTCGATGGCCGCAATGGCTATGCCAACGAGAACCGGCTCTGCGTCAAGGGTCGTTTCGGCTTCGATTATGCGATGTCGCCTGAACGGCTGACCAAGCCGCTGATCCGCCGCGACGATGCGCCGAAGTCGGGCGATGCCGATATGCGCGGCGTCGATCCGCTGACCGTGTTTCGCGAGGCTAGCTGGGAAGAGGCGCTCGCGCGCGCCGCCGGCGGGCTGAAGACGATCCTCAGGGATCATGGCGGGCAGGCGCTGGCCGGTTTCGGCTCGGCGAAAGGCTCGAACGAAGAGGCCTATCTGTTCCAAAAACTGGTGCGCCAGGGTTTTGGCACCAACAATGTCGACCATTGCACGCGGCTTTGCCACGCATCTTCGGTGGCGGCGCTGATGGAAGGCGTCGGTTCGGGTGCGGTTTCGGCGCCCTTCAACGACGCACTGAAGGCCGAATGCATCATCGTCATCGGCGCACGGCCGACCACCAACCATCCGGTCGCCGCGACCTATTTCAAGCAGGCGGCCAAGCGCGGCGCCAAGCTGATCGTCATGGACCCGCGCGGCCAGGATCTGATGCGCCATGCGTCGCATTCGTTGCGATTCAAGGCTGGCAGTGACGTGGCCATGCTGAACGCGCTGATCCACGTCATCGTCGAGGAAAAGCTCTACGACGAGCAGTATATCCAAGCCAACGCTTCCGGATTCGAGGCCCTGAAGGCCAAGGTGAAGGATTTTTCGCCCGAGGCGATGGCCGAGGTCTGCGGCGTCGAGGCGAGCGTGCTGCGCGACGTCGCCCGCACCTACGCGACCGCCGAGCGGTCGATCATCTTTTGGGGCATGGGCATTTCCCAGCACACACACGGAACCGATAATGCGCGCTGCCTTATCGCCCTGGCGCTGATCACCGGACATGTCGGCCGGCCGGGAACAGGCCTGCACCCACTGCGCGGCCAGAACAACGTGCAGGGCGCATCCGATGCCGGGCTCATCCCGATGTATTTCCCCGACTATAAATCGGTCGAGAACATCGACATCCGCGGCGCATACGAGAACTTTTGGGGTCAGACGCTGGACCCGAAACGCGGCCTGACGGTCGTCGAAATCATCGACGCCATCCATGACGGCGAAATCAAGGGCATGTACATACTGGGCGAGAACCCGGCCATGTCCGATCCGGACCAGACCCATGCCCGGCAAGCACTGGCCATGCTCGACCATCTCGTAGTGCAGGACATCTTCCTGACCGAGACCGCCTGGCACGCAGATGTGGTGCTGCCAGCCTCGGCGCATGCCGAAAAGCTCGGCACATACACCAACACCAACCGGCAAGTGCAGATCGGCCGGCCGGCGCTCGACATGCCGGGCGAAGCGCGCCAGGATTGGGAACTGATTGTCGAACTGGCGAGGCGCATCGGTCTGGACTGGAATTACGGCCATGTCTCCGAGGTCTATGCGGAAATGGCGGCCGTGATGCCGTCCTTGAAACATATCTCCTGGGACCGCATCGAGCGCGAAGGTTCGGTGATCTATCCGGCCGACGGTCCCGACAAGCCCGGCAATGAGATCATCTTCTCGTCCGGATTCCCGACCGCGGACGGACGCGGCCGCATCGTGCCGGCCGATTTGCTGCCGCCTGACGAAGTGCCCGATGAAGAGTTTCCACTGGTGCTCACCACCGGCCGCCTGCTCGAGCATTGGCACACCGGCTCGATGACCCGCCGGGCGGGCGTGCTGGACGCGATCGAACCACAAGGCATCGCTGCGATGAACCCTTATGAGATCAAGCGGCACGGCCTGCGCCAAGGAGAGATGATTGCGGTCGAGACCCGGCGCGGGACGGTAGACGCCATCCTGCGCGCCGACCGGGAGGTCGCCGACGGTATGGTGTTCATGCCGTTCTGCTTCAACGAAAGTCCGGCCAACATGCTCACCAATCCGATGCTGGACCCCTACGGCAAGATCCCGGAGTTCAAATACTGCGCCGCGCGAATTGCGCCGGCGGCGAGGGCCCAAGCTGCCGAATAAACCAGTACCGCGCGCCATCTGTGAACGGTTGCCAGCTGCCGCCCGCCACGGGGTAATCCATGCGCTAACCGGGGTTCTCCAAGCGGTTTGTTTTGCGCCACTCCTCGTACTCCCCGCGGGCATCGTCATGCAGCGGATAGTAGCGTTGCAACGGCCCGCCCTCCATCAGCTTCACTCGCGAGAACTCCTCCCAATCGTGATGCTTCTGTGATTCTTCGATTACCGCCGGGGCCATTGCGACGGGAAGCACCACCACCCCGTCGTCGTCGGCGACGATGATGTCACCGGGGATCACCGTGACACCGCCGCAGGCAATCGGAACGTTGACGGCATTGGGATAAATGCTGGTCTGCACATGATAGTTCGGCGTCCAGCCGCGCAGCCATAGAGGCAGATCGAGCTTTTCAACATTGGGCCGGTCACGCATGCATCCATCGATGACGATGCCGGCGCCGCCCCTGCCTTTGAAATACGTCGACATCATATCGCCGAAGACGCCCGAGCTCATGTCGCCGCGCGCGTCGACCACGACCACATCGCCCGCCTGCGCGTGATAAAGCACGTGCCGATGCAGCTGCGTCTCCGGATCGGCATATTCTCCCTCGGTGAACAGGTCCGGCCGCTGTGGCATGAACTGCAGCGTCAGCGCCGGCCCGACGATCGACTTGCCGTGGTTCTGCGCCACCGGTCCGACCATGTGCGGATTGCGAAAACCCATGTGGCCAAGCGTGCCGGCAACCGTCGCGGCGCCGATCCCCCTCAGCGCGTCGATTAGGTCTTTTGGCGGCCGCGTGATGTCGGGAGCATGTGTCATGGTGGACTCCGGTTGAAAGGCAACTACCAGTTCGTAACAGAACCGTCGCGGCGCTTAAGGTGAGGCGCTTCCCAGAAACGAAAGCTCGCCGCCTGGATCGCCTCCTCGTTGACCTCGACGCCGAGCCCCGGCAGGTCGCCGACCGGATAGTCGGTCCCGTCGAGCCGTGGTCGCACGGGGAAGAAGTCGGAATTGTCGAAGCCCAGCTTTGTTTCGGGTTCCCTGGTCTCGAGCCACGCGAAGTTGGGTACCGCGGCGGCGAGATGCACGGTCGCGGCCGTGCACACCGGACCAAGCGGATTGTGCGGCATCAGGTCGACATAGTGCGCCTCGCTCCAGCCAGCGACTTTCATCGCCTCGGTAAGCCCGCCGACATTGCAAACATCGAGCCGGTTGAACTGATGAATGCCGCGCTCGATGTAGGGCAGGAACTGCCACTTGCTGGAAAATTCCTCGCCAATGGCAAAGGGGATGTCGGTCATCGTACGCAGCGATTCGTAGGCCTCCGGTGTCTCGTCGCGTATCGGCTCCTCGAGGAAATCAAGCACGCCGCGGCCGAGCTTGTTGCAGAAGCTCGCCGCCTCGGCCACCGACAGCCGATGATGATAGTCGATGCCGAGGACGACGTCGTCGCCCAGCGCCTCGCGCGCCCGGCTAAGGATACTGGCGGTAGTGCCGATCGACTCGCGCGGCTCGAAGATGTCCCTGCTGTTTTGCCCGGCGGGGAAGAAGCGGATCGCCTGCCAGCCCTGTGCGCGCAGCTCGCGGGCGCGTTCGATGGCAGCGTCACCTTCGGCCTCGTCTCCGGTCGAGGCGAAGGTGGGGATGCGGTGGCGCTGCTTGCCGCCTAGCAACTCGTAGACCGGCACTCCCAGCGCCTTGCCCTTGATGTCGTGAAGGGCGATGTCGATGGCGGAAATCGCCGCCTGCAGAACACGTCCGCCTTCGAAGTACTGGCTGCGATAAAGCTCCTGCCAGGTCCGGCCGATCTGCATCGGGTCGCGGCCGATGAGAAACTCGCGATAGTGCTCGACCGCGCCGGCCACCGCCTTCTCGCGACCACTCAAGCCGCTCTCGCCCCAGCCGAAGATGCCCTGGTCGGTCTCGACCTTGACGAGCATCTGGTTGCGCGTTCCTACCCACACTGGATAGGGCTTGATCGCGGTGATCTTAAGCTTCGTAGTCATCCACGCCACGTTCCAAACGCATCCGCCCTGTTTCAGTTGGCGCCCTGTCTCAGTTGGCCTTGAGGGCCATTTCGGTTTCGCCGTCGAACAGATGCATCCGCTCCTGGTCGAACTCGAGCCAGATCTGTTCATCGGGCGCGACGGCAATGTTCGGCGGCACGCTGACGTTGACGATGGCGCCGGACAGGAACGCCTGCACGAAGGTGACGTCACCGGTCGGCTCCACCGTGTAGGCCTTGGCCGGAATGGCACCGGGGACCGCGCTGTTGCGCAGCTTGATCGTCGAGTGACGTGCGCCGAGCACGACTTTCCTGGTCGTCGCCCTTGCGACCTTCCGGGCGTTGCGCGGCGAGAGCTCAAAGCTCCAGCCCTCCGCGCTGGTCAACACAGAGTTGCCGTTTGCCGTCGATGCCTGCAGCGGAATAAGGCTCATCGCCGGGCTGCCTATGAAGCTGGCGACGAACATGTTGACGGGATGGGCAAAGACCTGCGCCGGTGAATCGTATTGCTGCAGGTAGCCGCCGTTCATCACCGCCATCTTGTCGGCCATGGTCACGGCTTCGAGCTGGTCGTGCGTCACATAGATGATCGTCGCCTTGAGGTCCTGGTGGAAGCGCTTGATCTCCGACCGCATCTGCACGCGCAGCTTGGCGTCGAGGTTAGAGAGCGGCTCGTCCATCAGGAACACGGCGGGGTCGCGGACAAGCGCACGGCCGAGGGCCACCCGCTGCTGCTGCCCGCCCGAAAGTTCGCGCGGCCTGCGCTCGAGCAGGTGCGTCATGTCGAGCACTCGCGCCGCTTCCTTGACCTTCTTGTCGATCTCGTCCCTGGGCAGTTTGCGCATCTGCAGCGGGAACGCCAGGTTCTTGTAAACCGATTTCTGCGGATAGAGCGCGTAGTTCTGGAACACCATGGCGATGTCCCGGTCCTTGGGGTCGAGGTCGTTGACCACCCGGTCGCCGATGACGATGTCGCCCGATGTGATCGGGATCAGCCCCGCGACAAGATTGAGCGTGGTTGTCTTGCCGCAGCCTGAAGGGCCGACGAGCGCAACGAACTCGCCGTCATTGACCGTCAGCGACACGTCGTTGACAGCCTTGAAGCTGCCATAGGACTTGACGAGATCTTTGAGGACCACGTGGGCCATCGGCAACTCCCTAGTGCTTGACCGCGCCTTCTGTAAGGGCGCGTACGAAGTATCGTTGCAGGACGAGGAACAGCACCACGACGGGCACGCTCATCATGAAGCTGGCCGCCATCAGGCCCGGAAAGTCCGTCGTATTTTCCGAGAAGAAGCGCTGGATGCCGACCGGCAGCGTCAACTGGTCGTTCTTGGTGAGGAAGGTGTAGGCGTAGATGTACTCGTTCCACGCGCCGATGAACGAATAGATCGCGGTGGCGATGATCCCCGGCGTCGAGAGCGGCATCACAATCAGGATGAAGGCCTGGAACCGCGTTGCCCCATCGATGCGCGCCGCCTGCTCGAGCTGCACCGGAATGTTGTCGTAAAAGCCCTTGAGCAACCAGATCGCCAGCGGCAGGCCGAAGGTGAGATAGGTGAGAATCAGCGAGCCATGCGTGTTCATCAACCCGAGCAGGCGCATCAGGATGAACAGCGGCACGAGAAAGATCACCGCCGGGAACATGTTGCGCAGCAGCACGGCGAAGAACAGGAAGTTCCGGCCGGGGAAACTGAAGCGCGAAAACGCGTAGGCCGCAGGGACGGCGACGATCACCGAGAGGATTGTCGTGACGGTCGACACGAAAAGGCTGTTCCAGAAGAAGCGGAGGAAGTCCTGGCCGACGCTGTTCTGGGGATCGAGCAGCTTCTCATAGCTGGCGAGGGTAGGTTCGTCCGGCCACCATTGCGGCGGGAATTGCAACGCCGCGAACCCGGACTTGATCGAGGTGATCAGCATCCAGATCATCGGCACCGCGGTGTAAAGCAGCATGAACGCGAGGAAGATGCGCCCGGTCCACCGCCATCCGTCGACGCGCATCCGGCGACGGCTCAGGGCTCGCGGGGCGGTCTCGGCAGTCGTGCTCATGCGTTCCCCTCCTGCCGCTCGTTACCGCTTAGCGCACGGACGTAGAAGTAGCCGAGCGTCATCAGGGTGAGGAACAGGAGCACCGAATAGGCAGATGCCACACCCCAGCGCTGCCGGCCGAAGGCGAGCTCATAAATGTGGGTGATCCAGATATGCGATGCGTTGGACGGCCCGCCGCCGGTCATGATCCAGGGGATGATGAAGGAATTGAAGTTGGCCACCGCGAGCAGCAGGATCGTCACCGTCGAGACGTTGCGCAAGTGCGGGAAGGTGACGTGCCAGAAGCGCTGCCAGGCGCTGGCGCCGTCGACCTGCGCGGCGCGCAGCAACTGCTCGGGCACGGTCTGCAGGCCGGCCATCATCATGATCATGGCAAACGGAAACTCGCGCCAGATATTGACGACGATCAGGGAAGGCAGAACCGTGTTGACGCTGTCGATGAAATTCGGCGGTCGGTCGGCCAATCCGAGGCCGACCAGCACAGCGCCGATGATCCCGAAGTCCGAATGATAGATCCACTTCCAGATATAGGAGGCGGCAACCGCGCTGATGACCCAGGGAATGATCAGGATTGCGCGCAGCACACTGCGGCCGACAAACTCGCGGTGGAGCGCCAGCGCGGTGGCAAACCCCAGGACAAAGGCAATCAAAGTCGAGCCCAGCGTCCAGATCAGAGTGTTCCAGGTGACTCTCCAGAACACCTCGCTGGTGAGGATGGTCGTGTAGTTGTCGAAACCGATGAAGCTCTTGTCGCGAAGCTGCAGGCCAGGCGGCGTCTTGAAGAACGACAGCTCGATCGTGTAGTAGATCGGATAGGCGATGACGACGAGCATCACGGCGATCGCAGGGAGCACGTACGCGTAGTCGGCTCGATGCTCCCATATCTCGCGTAGCACGCCGGACCTGCCGGATTGCAATCTTCGGCGAGCCTCGGCCTTGCCGGTCACGATCGTCACTGTGGCGCGCCCTTATTTCTTCTGAACGAACCGGCTGCACTATCGGTGCAGCCGGTCAGGCCCTGGACTAGAGTCCGCCCATCAGCTCTCTTACCTTCCTGGCCGCGTCGTCCGCTGCCTCGTCGACGGTCATCGCTCCGGTCAGGGCATTTTGCAGCATGTCCGGGACGATGATGTTCATGATCTCCGGAGCCTGCGGCAGCGCTGGGAACGGGATGCCGTATGGCAGCATCGAGGTCGTCACGTCGAGGAACTTGATGTTGTCCAGACGTTCCTTCATCCATTTGGTCTTGAAGCCGTTGAGGTTGCCCGGGTTCGAGCCGGCATAGGCCATCTTCAGCGACCATTCAGGGCTCGTCCACATGCAGATGATAGCCTTTGCGGCCGGCTCGTCGACCTTGCCGCCCTCGACATATTCGGGCTTCAGGATGTGAATGTTCGAGCCGCCGAACACGACTGCGCGCTTGCCGTCGGGGCCAGTGGGAATCAGGCCGTAGCGCATGTTGTCGATGACGGTCTGCGCCTTGTCCTTGTCGGCGCCCGTCGCCTTCTTCTGCAGGTCGAGCATGACGTCGTAGTCGGACGGATGCGAGATCATCATGCCGAGCTGGCCGGCGAGGAACAGGGGCTGGTTATCGGCCTGCTGGTTGGTGAGCGCCGAAACCGGAACCGACTTGTCGCGAACATACATGTCGTACGAGGCTTGCAGCGCGGCCTTGCTCTGCGGGCTATCGAGCTGGACCTCCTCATAGGTCGGGTTCGCGGTGGCTTCGTCGAAGACGCCGCCGCCATGGGCCCACAGCTGCGGCATGAAGCGGTACGGCGTATTGCCGGCATTCTTGCGAGCCACGAGGCCGTAACCGGCAATGCCGAGCTTGTCGTGGATCTGCTTGGAATATTTGACGACGTCGTCCCAGGTTGCCGGAGCCTTGTCCGGATCGAGGCCCGCACGCTTGAAGATGTCGGCGTTCCAGATGAACGCCATCGTCTCGTTGTTGGTTGGAATGCCGTAGGTCACTCCCTCCCAGGTCACGGCCTTCATGGCGCCGGGCCAGAAGTCCTCGGTCGAATACCCGACATCCTCGGGTTTGAGCGGCTCCAGGTAGCCTTTTGAGGCGAACTCGGTACCACCCAGGATTTGCAGGCGGACCGCCATCGGCGCGGCATTGCCGAGGAGCGCCGTGCGGAACTTGTCAAGAAGGTCGTTATAGGTGAGGGCTTGTTCCTCGAGCTGGATGTTCGGATAGGTCTTGCGGAAGGTCTCGAAGAAATCCTTGTAGTACTGGCGCAAAAGGTCGGGGTCGCCCTCGAACACGCCCTGATACCAGAAAGTCAGTCGCCCCTTGTAGTCGAGCGGGGTGACCTTGGCGCAATCGGCCGCGGTGTCAAAATCCTCTGTGCCCGCAATGGAGCGCACATATTCCGGCGACCACTTGCTGAGGTCGACCGGCGCTCCGAGCGCCGATGTGGACATCAGCGATGCCATCAAAGCAGTGGCGACAGTGCCGCGCAGGACCGCACTGCCGAGCGTAATCCTCGTCATAGGTATCCTCCCTGGTTCTCCATGCCGCCCTGCCGAGGCAAAGCGGTCTAGCTCGTTCGACCGCGGGACGCCTTTCTGTTCTATGTATCCCTTCGATCATTTTGTACGTTTTCAGATCGTGGATTGCCTGTCAACGCGCTGGATCGTACATTGTTTGTGAAAACCGTGTGTGATATCGGGCAGGGTATGTATTGATCAGGGGAGCCGGCTTTGGCCGAAATAGATGATTTTAAAGCCATGCCACCGGTGGAGACTGACCCCATGGCCTCCAGCGAGGGCGCCTCGCTTTATGAACTGATCAGGGAAGACATCATCGAGGGACGGCTCGCCGCCAACGAACGGCTCGTGGTCACCGATCTCGCCCGGCGTCACGGCACCTCGACAAACCCCGTGCGCGAGGCCCTGCAGCTCTTGCGCGGGGAGGGCTTTGTCACCTTTCTTCCCAACCGCGGGGCGCGCGTCCGACCCATAGATCAGGATTTTGTCCGGGATATCTATGAAATCGGTGTTCTGATCGAGCCGGCCCTGACGCGATGGTTTGTCAACATGGCCACCGGCGAGGACATCGCCGAACTCGAACGTCTCCAAGGGCTTATTGAAGAGAACAACTTTGCCGACACATTCAGGCACAGTGAACTGGATACCGCCTTCCACACCGTGATGTACCAGCGGCACTATAACCGCCATGCCGCTGAACTCTGGTGGAAGCATCGCGAGGTGCTGCGAGCCGTGAGCCGGCGTTTCAATTTCACGCTGGCGCGGCGTGCCGCGATCATTCGCGAGCACCGCGAACTCATCGCGCACGTAAAAGCGGGAGAAGCCGACGAGGCGGCCGAACTCGTTGCCCGCCATGTCGAGGGTTCCGGCCGGCATATCCTCGAACAGATGCGTGCGCGCAACGCCGCCCGGGCCGGATAGGAACGAAGGTCCAGTCTCGAACATCGTTAGCCCTGAGCATTTCAGACAAGGGAATTGAGATGAAAATCACGAGCATTCGGCCGTGGCTGATCAAGTCCGATGCTTCTTATTGGGGAGAGTTCCTGTTCGTCGAAGTGACGACCGACGAGGGGGTGAGTGGCTGGGGCGAGATCACCACCACGACAAGGCTCGCCAACCGCGCTCTCTGCACGATCCTGCGGCAGATCGGCGTCGCCGTGACAGGCGAGGATCCAGCGCGTATCGAGCATCTCTGGCACAAGATCTTTCGCAGCTTCACCTATATGGGCAGCCGCGGCGCCGCCGTCGAATGCGTGAGCGCCATCGATATTGCCCTTTGGGACATCCGCGGCAAAGTCCTCGGCAAGCCGATTTTCGAGCTGCTGGGCGGACCGGTACGCGACGAAATCGCGCTCTACACCCATCCCAACCAGGCCAAGTTTACCAGCAAGGAGGCTGTGGTCCGCGAAATTCTGGACATCGTCGGGTCCGGACACACTGCGCTCAAGTTCGATCCTTTCCCCCACCAGGGCCGCAGCGCCGATGGCCTGTCCCGCGAACAGCGGGACGGCTACCTCGATGGCAGCATGACCCGCAAGGACGAGCGCGAAGCCGCCGAACTCACGGCGCTGATCCGCGAAACGGCGGGGCCAGACGTCGACATTCTCATCGATGCGCATGGCCGCTTCGACGTTCCCACCGCCATTCGTCTCTGTCGGAGCCTCGAGGAAGCCGGTCGGATCGACTGGTTCGAGGAGCCTTGCCCGCCCGAAAGCCTCAACGCCCTCAAGCAGGTGCGTGAGAAGGTCAGTGCCGCCATCGCGTGGGGCGAGCGCGGCCACACGAAGTGGGATTTCGTGCCGGTGCTCGAGAACAGGCTCGTTGACTACATCATGCCGGACGTGACCTGGACGGGTGGCATTACCGAGCTCAAGAAGATCTCCGCCCTATGCGAAGCCTACTACATCCCGGTCTCGCCACATGACGCCGCGGGACCGATCAACGTGGTTGCGGGAGCCCAGGTGATGATGACCGTTCCCAACTTCTACAAGCTCGAAACGTCGGAGTGGAACCTGGACAAATACGATCACCTCATTGACAGACCGCTCGACGTCTCGAACGGCAGCCTCAAGCTGACGCCGAGGCCTGGTCTCGGTATTGAAATGAACCGTGACTACCTGCAGGCCCACGAGATTGAGCTGGGCTAGCAACGCTCCATGCCGGCCCGGCGTGCGGGCGACAAGCCCCATCCACCAGAACGAGGACAAGTCATGGCAAAGACGGGTGGCGCCGACGAGGCGCTCAATCGGGTGAACGCGAACTCTAAGCCATCCCAGCTTCGCATCACCGACATGCGGGTAGCCGAAATCGTCGGCGCGCCGTTCACCTCGACCCTGCTCAAGATTTACACCAACCAGGGCATCGTCGGACTTGGCGAGGTGCGCGACGGCGCCAGCGCCACCTATGCGCTGATGCTGAAGAGCCGGCTGCTTGGCGAGAACCCTTGCAACATCGACCGCCTGTTTCGCCGATCAAACAGTTCGGCGGACACGGCCGGCAAGGCGGCGGCGTCTCGGCGGTCGAAATCGCGTTGTGGGATCTCGCCGGCAAGGCCTATGGCGTGCCCATCTACCAGATGCTCGGCGGCCGGTTTCGGGAGAAGGTGCGCCTCTATTGCGATACCGACGCCACCGTGCCGAGCGGCACCGAGACCGGCAAGCGCCTCAAGCAGCGCATGGCGCTCGGCTTCACGTTCGTCAAGATGGATCTGGGATTGATGCAGATCGCCGATGTCCCCGGTGCGGTCGTGTCTCCTGCCGGCTCTCTTGATGGGTATCGCGTCCTGCCCGGCCGCGGCGAGGTCAAGTCCCTTGAAGAGCGGCGCGCCCGCAACGCCGCCTACGATTTTCACAACGTCCCCCACCCGTTTACCGGCCTCCACTTTTCCGACAAGGGCCTCGACTTGCTTGAGCAGTATATTGCCGAGGTTCGCGAGGTGATCGGCATGGATATTCCGCTCGCCATCGACCACGTCGGCCACATCTCGCTGCAGAACGGTATTCGCCTCGCCAGGCGGATTGAAAAATATGTGCCGGCCTGGCTCGAGGATGTGATCCCATGGCAGTACACCGAGCAGTACCGACAACTGCAGGACGCCACCACGGTGCCGATCTGCACCGGCGAGGACATCTATCTCAAGGAGGGCTTCGAGCCTCTGCTCAAGAGCGGCGGCCTTTCCATTATCCACCCGGACCTGCTCACCAGCGGGGGCATCCTCGAGACCAAGAAGATCGGCGACATGGCGCAGGACCACGGCGTCGCAATGGCCATCCATATGGCGGAAAGTCCGATCGCCGCGATGGCCGCGGCACATGTCGCGACCGCGACCGAAAACTTCATGGCGCTCGAATACCACTCTGCCGACGTCGACTGGTGGGACGATATCGTCACCGGCGTTGCCAGGCCGCTCGTGAAGGACGGCTTTATCACTGTTCCCGACAAGCCGGGCCTGGGGATTGACGACGTCGTCGACGAGGTGATCTCGCAGCATCTGCAGCCGGGTGTCACCGGCATCTGGCAGCCCACGGATCACTGGGACAATGAGTATTCCTGGGATCGCACCTGGAGTTGAGGCGGAAAGAACCCGAGATGAAGATCACCGACCTCCGCTGTGCCGTTATCGGCAAGCACCCCATCGTTCGCATCGTCACCGACGAGGGCCTCCATGGCCTGGGCGAGGTCGAGTACACCAAACCCTACCTCAAGCCCTGGGTCCTGCATTTTCGCGAGGCGCTGATCGGCGAGGACCCGACCGACGTCGAGCGGGTGATGCTGAAGATCCGCCAACGCGGCTCTTTCAAGCCCTATGGCGCGGCGGTAAGCGCTATCGAGCATGCGCTGTGGGACATTGCCGGCAAGGCGGCAGGCGTGCCGGCCTACAAACTGCTCGGCGGCAAGGTGCGCGACAAGGTGCGCGTCTACAACGGCTCGATCCGCAGGAAACGCACGGGCGACCGGCCGGAGGATTACGCCGCCGACGTCAAATGGATGATGGAGCAGCCGCAGAACTTCTTCATGATCAAGCAAGGAATCTCGTTCCACTCCAACATGAAGGATACCATTGAGGGCTTCCATTACGGCGTGACGCAGAAGAAGGCCGGCTATCACGGTGCCATGGATCAGGGTGTGATCAGCGAGCGCGGTTTCAATCACATGCTCGACTGCGTGATCGCGATGAAGGAAGTGCTGGGCGACAAGGTCAGCCTGGCGCTCGACTGCGGCCCGGGCTGGATGCTGCCCGATGCGATCAAGTTCGCTCGCGCGGTCGAAAGATACAATTTGATGTGGCTCGAGGACATGCTGACTGGCGACTATGTGCCGTGGGTCAATCCGCAGGCCTATCGGGAGCTGACCACCTCGACCTCGACGCCAATCCATACCGGCGAGCAGATTTACCTCAGGCACAATTTCAAGGAACTGATCGAGACGCAGGCGGTGCGCGTCATCGGCCCCGATCCTGCCGATATCGGCGGCATTGCCGAGCTCAAATGGGTCGCCGAGCACGCCCATATGCACTCGATCCTGATGGCGCCGCACGGCACAGCGAACGGCCTGCTTGGCCTCGGCGCGTTGATCAATGTCTGCGCCACCTTGCCCGCCAACTACATCGCCTTCGAATATCCGAGCGCCTCCGATCCCTGGTGGGAGGACCTCGTGATCGGCCTGCCGTCGCAGATCGTGACGGACAGCATGGTGGACCTGCTGGAAGCGCCGGGGCTGGGCCTCGATATCGACGCCGAAGCAGCCAGGAAGCATCTCAGGCAAGAGGATGCGGGTTTTTTCGACTAAACCATCCCTGGATGCCACTATCGGTATGGCAGACCGGGCCGGATGTTGTTTCCCTAAGGATTGCGATGATCATTCATTTGGTAGACGGCACATACGAACTGTTTCGCCACTTCTATGGCCAACGCCGGTTCAACAATGGCCAGGACAAGCCGTTTGGCGCCGTCGTCGGCGTGCTGAATACAGTGCTGGAGATGATCGAGAACGGCGCCACACATATTGGGGTGGCCACCGATCATGTAATCGAATCGTTCAGAAATCAGCTCTGGCCCGGCTACAAGACCGGGGATGGCATCGAGCCGGCATTGCTCGCCCAGTTCCACCCCCTCGAGGACGCCCTGGCGGCGATGGGAGTGGCGGTCTGGCCGATGATCGAGCTGGAAGCCGACGACGCGCTGGCATCCGCGGCACACAGCGCGGCTGCCGATGAGGGCGTGCAGAAGGTGTGCATCTGGACGCCGGATAAGGATCTCGCGCAGTGTGTGCGCGGCGACCATGTCGTCCAGGTAGACCGCAGGACCCAGAAAATTCGCGATGCCGCCGGCGTACGCGAGAAGTTCGGAGTTGAGCCGGCCCTGATTCCAGATTTCCTCGCGCTCGTGGGTGATGCCGCCGATGGCTATCCGGGTCTCGAAGGCATCGGCCTGGTCTCGGCCGCCCGGCTGCTTGGCCGCTACGGCAAGCTTGAAAGCTTTCCGCCTGAAGCCCTCGGCAAGCGGAGAGAGCTCGCGCTTTTGTTCAAAAATCTCGCGACGTTGCGCACCGACGCTCGGCTGTTCGATAATGTCGAGGAGCTGCGCTGGCACGGGCCGACCAAAGCGTTCGAAATCTGCGCTACCCAGCTAAATGACACCCGGCTCCTCACCCGTGCGCTCAAGGCTCGCCGTTGCTGACTTCGGGAGGCGACGTTAAGTGTCGTTCGGCGCGAAACCAACGCTTTGCCCTCCTACAAGAAATGGCGCATGAGATGCTGCCGCCAGGGCCGGTCGCCGCGTCCAACGAGCGAGTCGAGATAGGCCGTCCGGTTCGCAAGCGGAAGGTCGGGCCGACGGGTGAGACGAGTTGAGGGTGATCCTGCGAATGATCCTTTGGAGCAGAGATCGCTTCGGGTTCGCAGTGCCTGATGCCCAGCACGACGCACCTCTCGTCAGCTCGCCGCATCGCCGACTGGATTTCACCAGCGTCGGCCCATTGCCGAATCCAATCAGACAGTTCGGCATGATCACCGAATTAACCACATTCGAAGAAGGCGAAAGGCGGTTGGGTTTGTCACCGATCCGTCTCGCGCAACATGTTACTGTTGGAATTGGGGGCATCCGCAGCACGTCCAGGCGCAAAGGCAAGGAAGAGACAGGATGCCGACCTTAAGCAATGGCAGTGAACTCATCGTATGGAACGAACCAGAGAATCCCAATCCGACCCCTGACTCGGTCCTTTTCAGCATTACGGAAACAGACGGCGACGTAATCGGACCGATAGGCGCAAAGGCTGATTTCCCTTTCGGTGGGATCGAACTAGCTTCGGTCGATGTCTTCGATGGCTTCTTCACCATCACCAGCTTCACCCACGAGGGCAGGACCGAAACCTGGACGACAGTGGAAACGCAGGTCTTCGACAACGAAGGCAATTTTCTGCGCACCGTGTCCGACCAGGCGGCTTTCCAGTCGGTCCGGATCGTCTCGATCAGCGCCGACAGCCCCGACGACCTCACGGTGACATGGATCGGGGCGAACGAATATTTCGGCGGCGAAAACACCCAATACGGTCAGCACCAGATCATCTTGAAAGGGGGCGTGCTTCAGCCCGACACCTTCGTTAATCACGCGCCCACCGTTGCCGACCTGGACTTGTCGATTTCGCAGGCGCAATCGCTCGACGACGTCAAGTTCAGCGCGACAGATGCCGACTACGATCTCTTGAACTTTATCGTCTTGGACGGGCCGGACAGCGGCACCCTGGAGCAGGAGACGAGTTTCGACGGTAACCACTACCCGTTTCACCAGGGTCATTATGGCACTACCCTGCACTATCATGCGGATTTTCTGAGCGGAAACCTGTTCGACTACACACCGGAGGCAGGGTTCATCGGCACCGACAGCTTTACGGTTTACGCTACGGACGGCCAGGGCAACAGCAATGTGGCGACGATTTCGATAACGGTCACTCCGCCTGCCGAATCCATTACCCTGACCGACGCCAAAAACATCGCGAGCTACGCAAGCCATGATCATGCCGTGCTCGTCGCCGCGCTGGGCGGGGGCGACCGCATCAGCGGCACCCCGTTTAACGATACCCTCGACGGCGGTGCCGGCCACGACCAGCTGTTCGGCGGCGCGGGCGCCGACGACATCATTGGAGGCGCGGGCACCGATTGGCTGAAGGGCGGCGCTGGCGATGACGCGATCAGCGGAGGTGAGGGCGCAGACGGCGTCCGCGGTGACACTGGCAACGACGTCCTCGACGGCGGCGCCGGCTCCGACGACATGCGAGGTGGTGCTGGCGACGACATCCTCAATGGCGGCGCCGGCCGCGACCGGCTGGCCGGCGAGGGGGGCAGAGATGTCTTCGTGTTCGACGCACTTGGGCCGGCGAACTACGACCGGATAGAAGACTTCAATGCGCTCGACGATGTGTTCTGGCTGGACAGCTCCGCATTCGTCGGGCTGTCGGCCGGCTCGCTTTCCGCTGCGGTTTTCGTCGTCGGCAAGCACGCCATGGATGACAACGACCACATCGTTTACGACAAGCAGACCGGCGATCTGCTGTTCGACGTGGACGGGGCAGGAGGCGCGGCGACTGTCAAGTTTGCCGCCGTGGACCCAAGCACATTCCTCACAGTGGACGACTTCTTCGTGTTATAGGCGCGCATGGGTGGGGCGCAGCTACATGGACCGGGCGTGATCGCGCGGAGCCCCGGGTGTCTCACGCGGCAATCCATCGTCGTGAGCCAGCCAATGCTATTGTGCGAGTTTAGCCGCACTGCGGGTGGCTATATCATCCAAGACAGCATGAAGAAGCGTTCCGACTTCCTGTTCGGCCAGCCCGGGTGCAATTCCTGATTCGGATAATTGAACGAGAATTGCCTTGGCGGTGTTGCGCCAGAAGGCGTTCGCGTCCTCCCCGTTCTTGGACTCCAGGACCAGGGCGATCCCTTCGACCAATTTCCGCCGCCGATGCAGCGGAAATGCGCTTATGTTTGAATCGCACATCGATCACCTCACCTCTTCAGTCGCGCGAATAAGCATTGGCGGGTTAGAAAATTTGGTTAACAGCGCTCTTTTTGACGGTGGTCAGCCATGGAACAAAGCGTCCGCTGGGCTCGATGGTCGGTGCCGCGAATAGCGGCTGGACGCAGCGGCATGGCGAGTTCGAGTCCCTGTTGAAGTATTACGGCCTAGGCCTGACGGCGCAGGAGTCCGGCATGAGGTCAGCTGACGGCCGATCGACGCCTGAGGCTTACTGGATCGGCGTCTCGCCGCGAAACAGCGGCTGGTGCACCCGCATAAAGGCGGCAATCCGGTCGGCGACTTTTCGTACCGGCGGCGCGTGACGTTCCTCGTGATGGGTGACGATCCATTGGTCGGTTTCCAGCTCGGGGATAGGCTGAGCGACGCGAACCAGCCGCGGATCGCTGTCACCGACGAAGCACGGAAAGATCGAAAGGCCGGCGCCGGCGGCCACAAGTTCGCGCACCGAATGGGTGTTGTTGCCGCGCACGGCGATGCGGTCGCCGTGATGGGCTTGCAGCCAGCGCGCCGAGGCAATGTTTGCCGCTTCGCCGGTGGCGCCGACGAACAACCCGGCGGCGATGCCGTTGATCAGGTGGCGTCCGGAATAAATGGCGTGGGCGACCTTGCCGCTCTGACGGCCGGCCAGCCACTGCTCGGTCGGTCGCTCGCTGCGGATGCCGATGTCGGCGGCACGGCGGCCGATGTCGACACGGTCGGTGGTGGTGACGAGCTCCACCCTTATGCCGTCATCGACCGTCCAGATCTCGCCGATATGGGCGGAAACGAAGGCTGAGGTCCATGGCCCGGCCGAGACGCGGACAATGCGGTCGGGCAGGTTTCCCTCGCGCCAGCGGGTCAGCGACTGCATTGCTGCCTCGACGTCTTCGGCGCGCCGCAGCAGTTCTTCACCGACCGGGGTCAGCCGGTAGCCTGCCTGCTGGCGCACGAACAGCGGTTCGCCGATCTGCCTTTCGAGCGCAGTGACGCGTCGTCCAAGTGTGGCTGCGCTGAGGCGCGTGGTTCCCGTCGCTGCGCTCAAGCCACCCAGCCGCGCAACGTCGAGAAACAGCCTCAGATCGTCCCAGTCGATATTCATTTTGCAGAAATGAAAAACTCCTTGCGACCTTGGCTGTAGCGCGAAGCGGGCATCACGCGCAAGCATGCAGGCATTGAAGGCGTTGGACAATCCTGCCTGGAGCGACAGTGACAAGCGCCTCGGCTGGCCAAGAAGCCAGCGAATCCTTTCGATCGCGCATGCGCTTCGCGCAGATGCTTTGCGTTTTCGACCAACCCAGGCGCGCGGGCTTTCTGCGCGCCAAAGGAGACGATCATGTTCGACAAACTTCGACACCGTTTCGCCCGCTGGCTTGCCTATCGCCAGACGCTTGCGAGCTTGAGGCAGGCCCCAGACAGCACACTAGCGGATGCTGGCATTTCTCGCGAAGAGATCCGCGAGCATGCCCGCCACGCCAGCCTGCGTCGTTGAGGAGGCGGGGCATGCAGATGATGACGCCCCAGACGGGTTAACCGACTTCTAACTCACAGCGATGCGCAGGCCGGTGTCATCGAAAAGATGCAGATGGCTGGTATCGAACTTCAGATCCACGGTGTCGCCTGAAGCCACCGGGCATTGTCCGACGACAACCGCTAGCATGGTCTGGCCGCCGCTTGTCTTGGTATGGACGATTGTCTCGGAGCCGAGGGCTTCCACCAGCGCGACGCGGGCCGCAACGTCTCCCTTGCCGGCATCGGCGAGGCTGATGTGGTGTGGCCGCAGCCCGAGCGTCACGTCGCCATTGGCCGCGCTGACGTTCCCGTCGATCTCGAATCCAGCTGAACCGTCCAACGTGAGGCTTGACCGGCCAGTGCCCCCGGGTGCCACCTTTACCGGCAAAAGGTTCATACGCGGTGCGCCGATGAAACCGGCGACGAACAGATTGGCCGGATGGTTGTATAGCTCGAGCGGCGTGCCAATCTGCTCGATGCGGCCGGCGCGCAGCACGACGATGCGGTCGGCAAGCGTCATCGCCTCGATCTGGTCGTGCGTGACATAGACCATCGTCGCCGACAGCCGCTCGTGCAGGGCGGCCAGTTCGGCGCGTGTCGAGATGCGCAACTCGGCGTCAAGATTGGACAGCGGCTCGTCAAGCAGGAAAGCGGTTGGATTGCGCACGATGGCGCGGCCGATCGCGACGCGCTGGCGCTGGCCGCCGGAGAGCTGGCCGGGGCGCCGGTCGAGATACGGCGCGATTTCCAGCATCCGCGCGGCTTCGGCGATCCGCGCATCGATTTCGGCACGCGCCATACGGGCGTTCTCCAGTCCGAAGGCCAGGTTCTGGCGCACGCTCATGTGCGGGTACAGCGCGTAGGATTGGAACACCATCGCCAATCCCCTGTCGGCGGCCGGAACGGTGGTCACGTCCTTGCCGTCGATCGCGATGACGCCGCCTGTCGGCCGGTCAAGCCCGGCGATGAGCCGCAGCAGCGTGGACTTGCCGCAGCCGGAGGGGCCGACGAAGACGATCAGCTCGCCGTCAAGGATGTCGAGATTTATGTCGTGCAGCACGCCGACCTTGCCGAAAGCCCTCGATACGCCGGTAAGTGTGATCTGGCTCATGGTAGCCTCTATTTCAGACCGGAGCCGGCAATGCCGGTGGTGATGAAGCGCTGAAGGAATATGAACACCAGCACGACCGGGATCATGGTGACGACGGTCATGGCCAGGATGTAATGCCATTGCACATTGAGTTGGCCGGCATAGGTGTTGAGACCAACCTGCAGCGTATAGACCTCCTTGCGCGACAGGACGATCAGTGGCCAGAGGAAGTCGTTCCAGCGCCAGACGACGGAAAAGATCGCCAGCACCGCCAGCGCCGGGGCGGTCAGCGGCAGGATGATGCGCCAGTAGATCTGCCATTCCGACGCCTTGTCCATGCGCGCTGCATCGATCAGCTCGTCGGGGATCGTCAGCATGTACTGGCGCAGCATGAAGACGCCCGTGGGCGTCGCCACTGTGGGCAGGATCACGCCCCATAGCGAATTGAACAGTCCCATTGCCGAGATCACCGAATAGAGCGGCACCAGGATGACGGAGAGCGGCACCATCAGCGTCGCGACGATGAGCATCATCACAGCGGAGCGTCCCCGAAAATTGTACTTCGACAGTGCGAATGCAGCCATCGAATTGGTCAGGAGCGTAATCAGGGTGGCGACCACGGTGACGAAGACCGAGTTGCGCAGATAGAGGAAGAAGTCAAAGGCGAGGAAAGGCTGGACATAATTGTCCAGCGCGAAGGCGATGCTGCGCTTGGGCGTACGGTTCCGGATGTTGACGCGTATAATCTCGCCCGGGTTGGCGGGATCGACCATCTGCGCGACGGTGCCGAGGCGGCGCACTTCGGCGAGCAGGCGCACGCTGCCGTCGTCATTGCGCACTTCAAAGAGCTGCAGCGGCTCCTCATAGCCTTCCACGATCGCTTCGGCGGTGACATAGGGCAAAACAGTCGGCGGGAACTCGGCCAGCGCCGCAGGCGTCTTGAACGACGAGTTGACCAGCCAGAGCGCCGGGCCGAACATGACAAGCAGCCCGCCGATCAGCCAGAACCAGGTGAAAACGTCGGTCCAGTGCCAGCCGGCGCCGCCGCGCCGGCGGAACAGAAATTCCGCAACCCTGCTCATCGCATTTTGCCCCGCTGCTCGTTGCGCCTTGCGATGCCCAGCTGGATCAAGGTCAGCACGACCAGCACCGCTCCCATGAGGATCGAGGCCGCGGAGGCGAGCCCCGGATTGCGCAGCATCGAGGCGAAGCCGACCTCGTAGATGTACTGCGTGAGGAACAGCGTGCTGGTCCCGGGACCGCCGCCGGTCAGCACATAGACCTCGTCGAATATCTGCACGGCGCGGATGAGTGTCAGCACCAGCACGACCAGGAGGTTGGGTGCCAGCAAGGGCAGCGTTATGCGCCAGAAGACGCGCAAGGGCTGCGTGCCGTCCATCTCGGCGGCCTCATAGAGGTCTTTCGGAATGGCCTGAAGGCCAGCGAGAAGGATCAGCGCATAGAAGCCGACATGAGCCCAGACCGACACCATGATCGTCGCCATGAAGGCCCAGTTGCGTTCCACCAGCCAGTTGACCGGGGTCCCGCCCGCCTCGAACACCATCAGGTTGAGCAGTCCCTGCCGCTGCAGAATCCAGCGCCAGATGAGACCGACCACGACCGGCGACAAAAGCACAGGGAAGAAGAACACGGCGCGCCAGAAACTGCGCGCACGCAACTCACGGTTGAGCACGAGTGCGGTGACAAGCGCTACGGCGACCATCATCGCCACTTGCAGCACGACGAAGGCCAGGGTGTTCCAAACCGCGATCCAGAACAGGTCCTCGGTGCAGCTCTTCGGATCGAGATAGCTGCCACAACTGAACAGCCGCCCATACTGCTCGGCGCCGACGAAGGTGCGGTCGCCGAGGAACAGCGCCCCGCCACCGGTCATCGAATAGAGGATGTTGATGACCAGCGGAAACAGCACGAAAATGCCGAACACCAGCATGTTCGGCGCCAGGAAGAACACGGCCATGCCATTGCTGCCGGTGCGCCGTTGCAACATGCGCAGTGGCGCATCGAAGACATTCGCAAGCCAGCCGACCGGCGCCAGGATGATGGCGCCGGCGCGGGTTGCTATGCCGTTTCGGACGTCTGCCATGACACTGCCGCGACGCTACTTCGATGCCTCGGCCACCTGTGCCTTGATGTCCTCGTCGATGCGGACGAAAGCCTCGTCGAGCTTCAGCTCGCCGGCCATGACCTGACTGATGCGGGTCACCAGCGCGCCATAAACCGGAGTTCCCCATTTCCATGCCGGCAGCGCGGCGGCATTCGGCGCGATCTTGCCCGATGCCTTCAGGAAGGCGTCGAGCGACGCCTTGACGTTCTCGTCGTCGGTCTTGTAATCGATCTTGCCGGCCAGAACGCCCTTGTGTGCGGGCAGGAACAGGGTGCGCTCGGTGAATTCGCGCATGATGTCCTCGCGGCCCAGGAAGTCCATCACCTTGCCGACTTCAGCGGCGTTCTTCGTGTATTTGACGGCGACCAGCGCGGCGCCGCCCGGCATGCCGGTGCAGGCGGCGGTGCCGCACGGCGAGCCCGTCGCCACCCAGTCGAAGTTCTTGCCGATCTTGCTGGCCAGGTTGGCGACCTGCCAACTGCCCGAATAATAGTAGGCAATCTGCCCATTGATGAAGTCGTCGGCCCCGGCGCGATAGGTGGTGCCCGACGCCGACACCCAGATCTCCTTGTTCATGCGGCCGTCGGCAACCCAATTGACCAGCTTTTCGGCGAAGGCTTTCGTGCCGGCGTCAATCGGCGCCGGCAGTCGATCACCGCCGATGTAGTTGGCGCCATAAGAGATGTTCGCCGCCGAGATACGATGGCCGCTGCGGTCGATGGCAAAGGCTGCGTTGAGTTGCTGGCTCTGCTGCACCTTGCCGGCGGCATCGACCCATTCGTCCCAGGTTGCGGTGTCGGCCGGGATCGGCACGCCGGCCTGTTCGAAAAGCGTCTTGTTGACGAAGCCGCCGGTCAGCGTGATCTGGGTCATGAAGCCTGGAATGACCTTGGAACCGTCAGGGCGCATCCAGTCGAACTGGTCGCCGAAATTCGTCTGCCAGTATGCTGGATCGGCAACCACAGGCGTCAGGTCGAGCCAATGATCGGCGAGTTCCTTGATGTTGGTGACGCGGGCGATATCAGGGCCCCGTCCTGCCTCGAGTTCGACCGGAAGCTGCTCCTGAACAACCTTGTAGGCGACATTGTCGAGAATGACGTTGATGTCCGGATTGTCTTTCATGAAGCGGTTGAGCAGGTCCTGTACAACCTCGCCCTCGACGCCGTCCGAGTACCACATCACGCGAACGTCGCCTGCGAACGCGGTCGACGACAGAAGGCCCGCCGAAAGGCCCAGGATTATCGAATTCATTCTCATGGTTCACTCCTCCGCTTTTGCGGTCTTCACCGCTTGATTGTCGCTGTCCGAGCTGCTTGTCGGGCTCCTTTTGATCCGATCCTCACCTGGTTGCGATGGCGTCGGCTGTGAAGAACGTGGCTTCGCCGCTGACCTGCCAGTCGGCCGGATCGATGACACGGTCTTCAGTCTCAATGCGGCCATCCGGATGGAACAGCACGTCGCCATATTCCGGGTCATTGACATGCAGAAGGCCGCTTTTTCCGTGGCCGAGCGCGAGCTGAGAAAACTGCGCCTCGAATTCCTCCAACGACCCGTATTGCCGGCGCCGGCCCAGACGGATGATCCACGCGGCTTGATGGCCCGGCACGCGCAACTCGTTTCCAATCGTCGGCCCGCGGCCGACGAACTCGAAGGCGCTGTCGGCCTTCAGCATCGCGAGCCCATCGCCGCCGCGCGCCGAAGCTATATGTTCCTTGACCCTCGCTTCGTCGAACGCGCTCTGTGGGAACCAGGCATGGGTAAAGTCGGGTTGCTCGGCAGCGCAGCTGAACAACACAACCGCCAGGTCGCGGTATTGATGCACGCGCGGCAGAGATCCGGAGCCGCCCCAGTAAGACGGACGGCCATAGCCCGAATGAATTGTCTCGCCCGGATGGTTGATCCATATCTGCGCGTCGGGATTGCCGCCGAGGCGCAGGTGCAGCACCGTTTCCTGATAACCCCATTCGTTCCAGCGATAGGCTGCTGCGCTTCCCATGGCGAAATCGCGGGTCTTGTAGTGGTAGAGCTTGGCGATCCGGTTCTGGCCCTGCGCGAAGCACCATTCCTGCGCGTCGTCGCCGGCCATGCAGGCGATACCGGTCAGTTCTTGCGGGACGTGGAGCCCATGGTCGCGCAGGCAGAGCGCAAGCTGCGGCAGGGCGTGGAAGCGCATGCCGTAGAAACCTTTGCCCCACAGCATGCGTGCAATGCCGGAAAGTTCCAGCGAACGGGCGGCGCGCAGCGTGTGTTCGTAGGAGCGGCCCTGCGCGCCGGTAAGCATGCCCTGCTGAGCCGAGCGGGCGACGATCTCGAGCAGGCGGTTGATCGCAGCCCCGGCGCGCCGGCGCACATCGGCGTCTGGCCCAAGCGCGTACAGGATCGTCAACCCTTTGAGATCGATCGGGAAATAAGGGGCGGAGTTGAATTCCGCCATCTCCCATGCCTCGAAATGATCAAGCCAGGCGCGCACGCGCGCAAGGCCCACGGTCGACTGCTCCGCGCCGGTGCGCCCCGAGCGGACAAAGCGGGCATCGGGCAGGAGATGGCCGCCGAGATAAGCCGCGGTGTGAAACAGAAGCGCGTGGTTTTCGGAAAAGTACCACTGCACGTCGTTGCCCGGCTCATCCATCCAATAGCGATAATTGAGGATCGCCTCGTCAATGCGGTGACGGAGATCGACCGCGATCCTGTCGCCATAGGCACGACGGCACCAGAGCAGTGGAACCAGGATGAAATCGGCGCAGTCGTGGCAATCCTCGATCGCCGGCAGTGCAGCAGCAATGATGGCGTCGGTTTCGGCGCCGCCACGGCCGGTCGCCAGCCGCGCCAGCGCCCGCACGGTATCGGCCTCTGCGAAGTTGGAGACCTGTTCCAGGGCTTCGCCGATCCTGTCGGCAAGGACGGCGGGAGCGCGGCCCTGACGCACCGCATGACAGATCTCGACGCCGAAGACCCGCTGGGCAACAAAGCCTGAAGATGAGAGCGATACGGCAAAATGCCGGAAGTCGGCGGGAAGGTCTTCCGTGGCGGCAATCGTGATGCGTCTTGCCCCCGCTTCGATGCGGCGGCGGAAGATCACGGGCGCCTCGATCGACATGAAGTCGCCCTCGATCACAACAGCTACATCCACCGCAACCGGCAGCGCGACATCCGTCACCAGCGCCACTTCGCCGCCGGAATAAAATGGACGCTCGAAATGCATCGCGTCGAGAGCGGCTTCCATGGCCGCCGCGACGTCGCCTTTGACGGTCGTGGGCAAGACCTGTTCGGCAGTTGGGCCCCGGAGATAGTCGAGTTGGAAGAAGTAGCGTGCGTCACGCTCGGCGAGATCGTCGAACCAGATGCTGATCTCGTTGGCGCCGGCGACGAGATCGACCTCGAAATCCTGAGAAGCCTCGAGATTGCGCCCGTAGGGCGCCATCCAGCCGGCCTCTATCCCGTTGACGAACAAAACGGCGCCGCCGCAGGTGCGCAGCCGCAGCCGCGCCTGGCCGTCCGAGCCTGCATCGAGCACGGTACTTGCCCAGGTGGCGACCACGGTCGGGCGGAACCAGAAGCCCGACAGGTCGACACGGGGCGAGCCGAACGGAAGCCAAACACGGTCCGGCTCGAACACGCCCTGCGGCTCGGGCCGTTTCCCGCGGCGTTCGGCGGCAAACTCGGTTCGGCAGGGATATTCGTGCGGGATGAAATTCTTGTGCTTGGTCAGGAAGAAGAAGGGATCCATCTCCCCTTGCATCGGCTGATCCGCAACATCGTAGCGCTGCTCGGATGTCGTGCCGACGAGCCAGTAAACCACGGGGCCGCCGAGCGCGAGCGGCCGGCGCAGCGTAAGATCGTGCGTGATCGGTTCCACGGTGTTCATCGCAGCGTCTCAACGGGCACGGGCGACACGTCGTTATAGGCCTGGTTCTCGCCGGTCATACCCCAGACGAAGGCGTAGGGGCCGGTTCCGCTGCCCATATGGATCGACCAGGCCGGCGAGATGACACAGTCGCCATTGGCCACGATCAGATGGCGGGTATTGTCCGGCCGTCCCATCAGATGGATTACCCGATCTTCCGCCGCGAGATCGAAATAGAGATAGGCTTCCATGCGCCGCTCATGCAGGTGAGGGGGCATGGTGTTCCAGACGCTGCCCGCAGCGAGATCCGTGATGCCCATCAGCAACAGACAGGAAGGCGCGACTTCCGGATGAATGTACATGCGCAATGTGCGCTTGTTGGCGCGTCGCTCCTCGCCGAGTTCGAGCGGCTTCGCCTCGGATTTCGTGATCAGCCGATGCTTGATGTCTGCGCCGGCCGGAACCGAGTTCATATAGAACCAGGCGGGGTGCGCGGCGCTGTCGCTTTCGAGCGCCACTTGCTTAGCGCCGCGCCCGACATAGAGCACATCGCGGTTGGCGAGCGCGAAGCGCTGCTGGTCGACGCTCACCGTTCCTGCGCCGCCGAGATTGGCGATGCCCATCTCGCGCGCGGTGAACAGATGAGGCGTGCCGACGTCCGCGCCATCGCCGAAACTCAGCGGCTCTCCGGTTGGGCACGCGCCGCCGACGATCATGCGGTCGACATGGGTGTAAGCGAAGGCGATACGGCCGGGCTCGAACAGCCGCTCCACCAGAAACTCGGCGCGCAGCCGCTCCGTTCCGTAGCCATCGATGTCGCCCGGACCGGCGCCGAAGAGAACGCGCATCGTCATGCCGCTGCCTCGTCAGCTTCGGCATGGATCATCCCCTCGGTGAGGCAGAGGATCGCCAGGGCCTGGCCGTAGCCGGTAGGCTGGATCGGGATGTCGCGGTAGAACTGGAGATCATGGCCCATGCGGGTGCCATAGGAAACGTTTCCGAGCACGCCGTTCTCGTCGATGCTGGCCAGCACCGCGTCGAGTGCGCGCCGGCCCGCTGGACCGCACGCCTTGGGCCCGAAGCCCAGGCGCGCAGCTTTCATGAGACCATAGCCGATGCCGGCGGTGGCCGACATCTCCTCATAGGAGGTCGGGTCATCGAGCAAAGTGTGCCATGCTCCCGATGGCGCCTGCAGGCGCAGCAGCGCTTCGATCTGCGCTTCCAGCACGCCGAGCAGATAGGCTTCGACTGGCTTGCCGACACCACCATTTTCGATCAGGTCGAGGATGCCGACCGTGATCCAGGCGTTGCCGCGGGCCCAGAGAGCGCCGGCAAAATTATGTCGGCCGGCAAATGTCCAGCCATGGAACCACAAGCCGGTTTTCGGGTCGGCGAGATAGCGCGCATGGACGAGGAACTGGCGAACAGCCTCGTCGATGCAAGCTTGCCGGCCGGCCGCGCGGCCGTGGAAAGCGAGGAACAGGCCGGCCATGAACAACGTGTCGTCCCACAATTCGTCGTCGTTGATCTTGTCTGAGACATTGTGCTGGAACCCGCCCTCGGGCGTGCGAGGCATGTCGCGAAGCAGCCTTTCGGCCCATTGGCAGAGAGGCGTTTCCCAGCGCTGGTCGCGTGTCTCGCCCCAGAGCAATGCCAGCGCCATCATCGGAGCGGTGGTGTTGATGTTCATCGGCGGCAGGCCCGCCCTTAAATGGCGCTCGTACCAATCTTCGATTGTCTTCAAGAGTTTCGGGTCGCGATTGTGCCGCCAGAGGCAAACGAGGCCGTAGAGGCCTACACCCTGCGGCCATTCCCAGGAATCGAAGCTGATGTAGTCGCCGGCCGTGCCGTCGAGGTTGGGCTCGTCGAAACGGCCGTCATGGCGCAGGCCGGTCATGCCGCGCACGAGCAGGTCGAGCTTTGAGCGCATATCTCTCATGGACGACGCCACCACTCCTCCCAAGTTTGCGCGAGGTCGGGCAAATGGGTGCCACAGGAATTTTTATTGCGCAATCTGAAATTTTTTTGCAGCATGAAAGCCTGGTGAGGAAACAGCCTATGGTCGTCAAGGTCGAAAGCGGGAAGCGCGGCACGCCCAGCCGGCGCGTGCGGCTCGAAGACGTCGCCGCGCGCTGTGGCGTATCCGTCAGCACGGCGTCGCGGGCGCTTGCTGGCGGCAAGGGCGTGCGCGGCGACCTTCGGTCGACGATCATCGAAACCGCCAGGAAGTTGAACTACACGATCCCCACGTCGATCGCCGGCCGCAAGGTGATCCTCGCCGCAAGCAACGCTGCGAGGATCGACTATGGCCGCAACCAGTTCACCTTCTATGTGCTCGACGGACTGAACGAGCGCGCAAAAACTCTCGGTGTCGAGCTGGTGTCGCGCTCGATCGCCGACGCCGGTGAGCAGATCGCGCTGCTCAATGAGGCCAGGCAAGACAAGAGCGTCGTCGGTTGCCTGTTTCTGACGCTTGACGACGAGGCGGTGCTGACGCTGACCGGCGGTTTCGGCAAGCCGATCGTGCTCATAAACGGCGACGACCCGGCGATGCACCATTCGAGCCTGACGCCATGCAACCGCTCGGCGGCGCATCTCGCGACGCAGCACCTGCTCGACCTCGGCCACCGGCGCATCCTGTTCCTGATGCGACGCGGGCGGCGCACGATCGAGCGTCGCTTCGAGGGCTGGCAGGATGCACTGCGAGAGTGCGGCCTGGCGGCCGGCGACCTGGCCGTGGAGGTGGCGGATTGGCTGCCGGACCTTGCGGCGGAAGCGATTGCGCGGCGCATCGAGGCGCGTGGCCTCGATTTCACAGCCGTGCTCGCCGCGGGCGACAGTCTCGCTATCGGCGCGATGATGGCGATCCGGAAGTCGGGTTACGAGGTGCCTGCCGACGTGTCGGTCATGGGCATGGATGACCTTCCGCAGGCAGCTTTCCAAAACCCGCCCCTCACGACGATGCATATCCCGATGCGCGAGATCGGCGCGGCGTCGCTCGACCTCCTGCTCGCCGATCTCGGCGGGGACCTGCCGCCGCGCCGTATCGAATTCGCCTGCCATATCGTGCAACGCCAGTCGACCGGCCCGGTTCGCGCCTGAGACGTATGGTTCACACCGCTGTCCGGGCCAGGCCATCGCTACATCGGTGTGGCCACGTTCGAACCGTCTTCGAAGCGTCCGTAACCTCCGCCGAAGAAAAGCAGAGGTTCGCCGTCTCGCAAGGTCGCGGCGGTTACGCGGGCAACGACGATCAAATGGTCGCCGCCCTCATGCCCGGAGATCCGCACGCATTCGAACCGCGACAGGCAGTCACCCAGCAGCGGCACGCCGGCATCGTTCAGGTCGTGCGGGAGGCCGTCGAAGGCTTGACCGGCGCGAGCGAAGCGCTGGCTCAGCTCGATCTGCTCCGCGCCCAAGACATGAACCGCGAAATGCTCGCAACCAGCGAAGGCGGCAAAGCGCCTCGAATGCCGGCCGATCGACCAGAGCACGATCGGCGGGTCGAGGGACACCGATGCAAAGCTGTTCGCGGTGATGCCGACGGGACCATCAGGCGTCATCGTGGTGACGACGGTGATACCGGTCGCAAACCGGCCGAGCGCGTCGCGGAACTCGCGCTTGCGGTCGGGGCCTGGCACGAAGCTTTTCATCGGTTGCTGCTCGGGGTTGAGGAAGTGGTACATCAGGCGCCCTCCTGGCCAAGGGCTGCGGTGGAAGCTTCAATCTCGTTGACGCGACTTCGCAGCATCATCATCGCCGCTCCCCGGTTCCGAGCGGAGTCGCCGGGGTGATTTCCGGCACCCGGCCATAGACATGCGGCAGCGAGCAGGTGTTGATGTTCGGCAGCACGCGCTTGCCGAAGGACAGGGCCTCGTCGAGATGCGGATAGCCGGAGAAGATGAAGGCGCGGATGCCCATTTTCCGGTATTCCTCGATCTCGCACATGACTTGATCGGTCGAGCCGACGATCGCGGCGCCGCAACCGGAGCGTGCGCGGCCAACGCCGGTCCACAGATGCCGCTCGACATAGCCTTGTGCGTCGGCGCCGGCGCGGTTCTTTGCCTGGTGCGCGACGCCCAGGGATGTCGCGTCCAGTGCGCGGCCGCGGATAACGCTGCCCTGCTCGTCATCGAGTTTCGAAATCAGTTCCTCGGCATATTCGCGGGCTTCGGCTTCGGTGTCGCGCACAATCACGTGGACGCGCAGGCCATAATCCAATGTGCGGCCATGGGCGGCTGCACGCTCGTGAACATCACGCATGCGGTGCGCCAACACGTCCTTCGCCTCCGGCCACATCAGATACACGTCACACTGTGCGCCGCAGAGTTCGAGCGCGTCGGGCGAATAGCCGCCGAAATAGAGTAGCGGCCCGCCATTCTGTTGGTAGGGCTTTGCGGGGTCGGCGGTTACTTTCCCGAATTGGTAGACCTCGCCCTGATGGTTGATTTCATCGCGCGTCCAGGCCTGACGCAGGATGTCGATGACCTCGCGCGAACGCTGATAGCGGAAGCGGCTGTCGGCGAGTTCGCCGGGAAAGTCGGAAGAGATGACGTTTACAGTCAATCTGCCCTTCAGCATGTGGTCGAGCGTTGCGAGCGTGCGCGCCAGCATGATCGGTTGCATTTCGCCGCAACGCACCGCCGCGAGAAGGTTGATCGTCGAGGTTATCGGAGCGCAGCCCGCCACGAAGGACAGAGTATCCTGGCCGACCTGATAGGACGAGGGGCACAGGATATTGCGAAAGCCCAGTCCTTCGGCTGTCTTGACGATATCGGAGCAGTGCTCCCAACTCGACCGCAGCGCGCCATCCGGTACGCTGAGATAGCGGAAATCATCGGAGCACAAAGCGGAAAACCACGACACTTCAGCAGCATCGAGATCTGCGGACGTCACCGGAACGACCGTCAATGTCGGCACTCCTCGTTGTCAGAGACTGGATTTCCCTGTTGCATATCATTCGTGTTTGTGTAGATCAATAGTGTATCAATTTTGCGTTGGAGACAATGTGACCACGTCCAGAAACGCCTATGCGCTTCCGATGCATCAGCAGGTCAGCGAAATGCTGATTCGCGAGATCGCGGCCGGGCGGATGATTGAGGGCGAAAAGCTTCCGCCGGAGCGCGACATGGCTGCGGGGCTCGGAATAGCGGTCGGTACTTTGCGCAAGGCGCTCGGCGATCTCGAGCGCAAGGGCTTGCTCAGTCGCATCCAGGGTTCCGGCAACTACGTACGTTCGCAACCTGACGTGGCCAGTGTCTATTCCATGTTCCGGCTGGAACTCCTGGAGGGAGGCGGGCTGCCGACGGCGCGCGTTCTGTCAGTCGATCGGCTGGCGAAACCGATGGACCTGCCGGTGTTCGGGTCGAGCAGCGAGGCCCATAGAATAAGGCGGCTGCGGAGCCTCAGCGGCAAGCCGGCGGCGCTGGAGGAGATCTGGCTCGACGGTGCCCGTGTGGAGACGGTTGCTATCGAAGAACTGTCGGATTCGCTCTATCTCTACTACCGCAAGGCGCTCGGCTTCTGGATCTTGCGTGCAGAGGACCGCGTCGGGGTCGGCCAGGTGCCGGGATGGGCGCTGCCAGAATTCGGCCTCGCGCCGGGCGCTGCCGCCGGCTTCATCGAGCGTACCGGCTGGATGCAGGACGGCGCCAGCGCGGAGTTTTCCAGGACCTGGTTTGATCATGGCGTCGCGCGCTATGTCGCGCGGCTGCGATAGGGAACGGATATGGCGAAGCACATTTCCTACGGCATCATCGGCTGCGGCATGATGGGGCAGGAGCATCTTCGCAATATCGCGCTGCTGCCCGATGTCGGGGTCGCGGCGATCTTCGAGCCCGACGCGATGATGCGCGCACGCGCGGCAGTCCTCGCCCCGCAAGCGTCGATCGCCGGCTCGGTCGCGGAGGTGGCGGCCGATCCGCGCGTCGACTGCTTGCTCATCGCCAGTCCGAACTATGTGCATTTCGCGCAGCTCAAGGAAGTCGCTGCTATCCGTGCGCTGCCCATCCTGGTCGAGAAGCCGCTTTTCACCGATCCGGTCGACGCAGCCGCGGTGAAGGCGTTCGCCGCGACCTATACCGCACCAGTCTGGGTCGCGATGGAATACCGCTATATGCCGCCGGTCGCTCGATTCATCGAGCAGGCGCAGAACGCCACCGGCGGCATCCGGATGCTGACAATCCGCGAACATCGCTACCCGTTCCTGGACAAGGTGGCCCACTGGAACCGCTTCAACCGTCGATCGGGAGGCACGTTCGTCGAAAAATGCTGCCATTTCTTCGATCTCATGCGGCTAATCCTGAAATCGGAACCGGTAAGAATCATGGCGTCGGCCGGACAGGAAGTGAACCATCTCGACGAAAATTATGATGGCGAAACACCCGATATCTGGGATTGCGGCTACGTGCTGGTCGATTTCGCCAGCGGCGCGCGCGCCATGCTGGAACTGTGCATGTATGCAGAGGGCAGCCGCTATCAGGAGGAGATCAGCGCCGTCGGTGCGCGAGGTAAAGTCGAATGCCTGGTGCCGGGTCCCGGCCGCTTCTGGCCAGCCCATCTCGGCGCGGCGCCGACGCCGCAGTTGATCGTCAGCCCACGCTTTGCGCAGGGACCGTACACCGTCGAGATCCCGGTCGACCCGCAATTGTTGACGGCCGGCGATCACAACGGCTCGACTTTCTATCAGCATCAGCGGTTCTGCGCCGCCCTGCGAGGCGAGGGCCCGGTCGAGGTGACGCTGGATGATGGCTGGAAAGCTGTCGCCATGGGTATGGCCGCACAATTGTCGGCAAACCAGGGCACGGCCATTTCCAACCCACTCGATGCCTGCGAGAGCGCAAGATCCACGGCGTGAGCCGCCTAGTGGGATCAGTCAACCCTTGCCTCCGATTGATGCTATGGTTCTGACCAGCCTGTCCGCGACACAGGTCGATGCTCCAGCCGCCATGAGCATCTGCGGCAGGATCAACCATTCCAGCGTCCAGGCTGCACCGGAGCGCTCTTGCTCATGGATCAGCGCATGATGCATTCCCGACAATTGGACCGCGTTGTAGCGGGCAAGCGTCACCAGCATCTCGGCGTCGACGGGATTGCGCTTGTGCGCCATGGCGGACGACGAACCGCCGCCCGCCCTTTGCAGCTCGTCGCCTGCCTGCGCCATCAGCGCAATGTCCTGCCCGAACTTGCCGAGGCCGCCCGTCACAAGCGACAGCCAGTTGGCCAGCTCAGCGATGCGGTCGCGCTGGCTGTGCCATTGCGGCGCGTCGCCGAGGCTTAGCTGCCGGGCCAGCGCGGCACGGAGGGCGGCGCCCTTGTCTGCAAACTTCTCGAGTGTCCCGGCGGTGCCGCCGAACTGGACGACGAGAACCGATCCCCGCACCGATTGAAGCCGCTCATGGTGGCGCACGAGCGGTTCGCGCCAGCTTGCGACGCGGTCGGCTACGGAAATCGGAATTGCTGCCTGCATGCGGGTTCGGGCCATCAGCGTGCGATCGCCAAACCGATGGCCGAGATCGGCGAAGGCGACCAGCAGAGCCGAAAGCCCTTCTTCCAACAGGTCGATACAGGCGCGAATTCTCAGGATCATGGCCGTGTCGATCACGTCCTGGCTGGTCGCACCGAAATGCACATGCTGCGAATGCGGCTCTCCGACAGCATGCCTGATCTGCCGCACGAGCTCCGGCACCATGACGCCGTCGCGCGCCGTTGCGTCCCTCAGGGCCTGGATTTCCGGCCGGAAGTTATCGAGGACGCGCCCGATGACGCTTGCTGCAGCCGCCGGGATGATGCCGAGCGCAGCTTCTGCGTCGGCGAGCGCCTTCTCGAATTGCAGCATCGTCGCAAGTTCGGCCTCGACGCCGAGCAGCGTCGCCATCTTCTCATCGCCGAGAAGCCCGGACAGGAGGGGATTGTCGAATGCTGCGATCATATGTCGAAGAAGACCGTCTCGTTGATGCCCTGGAGATGAATGTCGAACTTGTAGATGTCGCCATCGCGCGGCGCGACCAGCGTTGACACGCGCTCTTTCTGCTCAATGCGCATCAGGACGGGATCCTCGGCGTTGGCGGTTTCCTCATCGCCGAAATACATACGGGTGTGAAGGCCAATGTTGATTCCACGCGCGACGATCCAGACCGTCAAATGCGGCGCCATCTTGCGGCCGTCAAAAAACGGCACGCGACTGGGTTTGATGGTTTCGAACAGGCATTCGCCCGTCGTCATGTCGGTGGGCAGCCGGCCCCAGCCGGTAAAGTTCGGGTCGGCGGAGCCGCGCAGATCCGAGGGCGAATTGTAGATGCCGGCAGCGTCCGCCTGCCAGATCTCCACGAGCGCGTCGTTCAGCGGCGAGCCGTCGCCGTCGATCACCCGGATGTTGACCCTGATGCGTTCGCCCCTGGTCTTGTCGTTGACCATCGCGGTGCCAAGGTCGCGTTCATAGACGCCCGAGATACCGGCAAAGTTGGGCGTCAGCCCGATATGGACGTAGGGTCCCGCGGTCTGCGAGGCGCTTTCCTTCAGCCGGCCGAGAGCCTGGACCATCAGTTGCCCTCGATGCGGTTTTCGAACAGCGTCGAGCGGCGGCCGCGCAGTACAATGTCGAATTTGTATGCCCGCGCATCCATCGGTATCGTTGCCTCCATGTCGAGTGCGGCGGTGAGGCCTTCAATAGCGCGGCGGTCGTTGATGGTCCGCACGATCGGGCACCTCCAGATCATCGGGTCGCCCTCGAAATACATCTGGGTGATCAGGCGCTGCGCGAAGCCGTGCCCGAAGATCGAGAAATGGATGTGCGCTGGACGCCAGTCGTTGGGTCCGTTGGGCCAGGGATATGGCCCCGGCTGGATCGTGCGGAAACAATAGGAGCCATCCTCGCCGGTGATGGTGCGGCCGCAGCCGCCGAAGTTCGGATCGAGTGGCGCGAGATAAGTCTCCTTCTTGTGTCGATAGCGTCCGCCGGCGTTGGCCTGCCATACCTCCAGCAACGCACCGGCGACGCCGATGCCGCGCTCGTCGAGCAGGCGGCCATAGACGAGGATGCGTGGCCCGATCGCGCTTTCGCCCGGCCCGGCAAAATTGTGTATGAGGTCATTGTCCAGTCACCGAGAATACTTTGGCCGAAGACAGGCCCGGTAAGCTCCGACAGCGTGTTGTCGAGGGAAAGAAGCGGCCGTTGCGGCGAGCGCAGAACGGACGTCTTGTAGGCCGGCGTGAAGGCCGGCGGATGCCAGTTGCGGTCGCGCGGAAAGAAGCTGCCGATTTCCGGCGTGCGGTTGGCGGGAGAGCGCGAGTTGGTCATGATTAGCCGGCTTGAGCGTCGATTTCGTCGAACGTCTTCCTGGCGATCTTCATCGCATGATTTGCCGCCGGTACCCCGGCATAGATTGCCACATGCAGCAGCGCCTCGCGTATGTCGTCGCGCGTCGCCCCGGTATTGACGCTGGCGCGGATATGGATCGCAACCTCTTCATCCTGCTTCAGCGCGGCGAGCAGCGCGATGGTGATCATGGAACGCTCGCGCCTGGTGATGTTAGGCCGCGACCAGACGTGGCTCCATGCTGCCTCGGTGATCAGTTCCTGGAAAGGAATGTCGAATTCGGTCTTGGCCGCCTCTGCGTGGTCGACATGGGCGTCACCCAGCACCGAACGGCGCGTCGCCATCCCTTCGACGTATCGGTCGCCGTGCCGTGGCTTGCTCATTTGCGCTCTCTTGGCATGTCGTTCAGGAAGCCACGGATCAGCCCGGCGAGCCTTTCCGGCTGCTCGACGCATGGGATGTGGCCCGCACCGGAGATGACCTCGAACCGTGCGGCGGGGATTGAGCGGGCCAGCGATTCCACCAGCTCAGGCGGCGTCGATCCGTCCTGATCGCCGACAATGCAGAGTGTCGGCACTTTGATCGCGGCGGCCGTCGCGGTGAAATCGGCGTCGCGGATAGAAGCGCAGGCAGCGGCGTAGCCGGCCGGATCCTGGCGCGTCAGCATCGTTTTATAACCCGCCAGTTCCTCGCCGCGATTGTTATGGAAATCCGGCGTGAACCATTTTCGCATCACGTCGTCGGCAAAGCTGGCGATGCCCTCCGACAGGGTCGCGTTGATGCGTCCGTTCCACATCTCGACTGTGCCGATTTTCGCTGCCGTATCGCAAAGGATCAATCCCTCGATCAAATCCGGCCGCGTCTTGTAAAGGCATTGCGCAATGACGCCGCCGATCGAAAGCCCGCAGATCACCGCGCGCTTTACGCCAAGATGGTCGAGCAGCCCTGCAAGGTCCGTCGCATGGGTTTCGATTGTTTGCGGCGCGCCACCCAGTTCGCTCAGGCCGTGTCCGCGCTTGTCGAACGCAACGGATGTACAGTCGTCGGCCAGCCTTCGCTCGACCTCGTTCCAGATGCGCATATCCGTGCCGAGCGAGTTGGCGAAGACGACCGTCGCCCTGCCAGTTTTGGGACGATGCCGGTAGTGGATCGTCGCGCCATTGATGCGAGCAAAGTTCATATCCGTCATAGCTTTGGCATTCCTTTGGGCCGCATCAGCCGTTTTTGCGCGGCGATGCGGAATGGTGCGTTCGGCGCACCATAGCCTGCATACGCGCCGCGCCGTTCAACGAACTCGATAATGAATCCCTCTCCGAATGTCGGCGCATAGAGCTGAAAAAATTCGCCGTTGTCGTCGCGGTCATAAAGGATGTTGGCCGAGCGTAACCGATCGGCGACCTCCGGATCCAGACCGAAGCGCGCTTCTACGTCGTCGTAGTAGTTCATCGATATCTGAAGCGGTTCGAAGCCGTTGGCCTGCAGCTTCGCCGCCGTCGCAAAGATGTCATCCGTCGCGAGTGCCAGATGCTGGACGCCGGAACCAAAGGTTTCGGCGATGAAATGGCCGGCCAGGGTGCGGTGACTCTCGGCGCCGTTCAGCGTGAGGCGGAAGCGCTTGTCCAGACCTTCGATGACCTGGCTGCGCACGAGGCCGGCCGGATCGACGATGTCGACCATCGGGGTCTTGGTCGTCCTGAAGATCGAGACATAGAACAGCAGCCAGCTCGGCATCTCCTCCTGTGCCATGGTCTGCCCGACATGATCGATACGGGTGAGGCCGACGCCATTGCCGGAACTTGCCGACGTGACCGGCGTGAACTCTATGTCCCAGACCTTCGCCAGGTCGGTCTTGGCATCGAGGAAGTAGATCAGTCCGCCGCCGACGCCGCGGATCGCCGGGATCGACAACTCGCCGGGCCCGACCCGCTGGTGAAAGATCTCCGCGCCCAGTGCCTCGGCGCGCGCCACCGTGGCGGCGGCGTCCTCGACCTTCAGGCCCATCGCGTATGCCGACGTGCCATGAACAACAAAGGAAGAATGGGCAAAGCCCTGCCGCTCGGTATTGATGACGATATTGATTTCGCCCTGGCGGTAGAGCGTGACCTCCTTAGAGACGTGCCGACCGGCCTCGACAAAGCCGAGCATGCGCAACAGCGATCCAAGCTGTCCGGCGTCCTGGCGATCGGCCGCGAACTCGATGAACTCGACCCCTCCGACCCCGATGCGGTCGGGCATTGGCGGGACGGCCATGTCAAGTGCCGGTTCTTCACGCCGCACCTGGTCCATCAACCATACGAGCGAACGCCGTCCGTCGACGGAGATCGCCTTTGCCGACCCGCCACGGAACTGGTCGTTGAAAATCTCGAGCGACAGATAGCCGTCATAACCGGTTGCCGCGACCGCCTGCATGAACTGTCGCACCGGCAGATCGCCTTCGCCTGGCATGTTGCGGAAGTGCCGGCTCCAATAGAGCAAGTCCATGTCGATCAGCGGCGCGTCGGCGAGTTGGACAATGAAGATCTTGTCCGCGGGTATCGAACGGATCGAGCCGAGCTCAATCCTGCGGGCCAGCGTGTGGAAGGAATCGAGAACCAGCCCGACGTTCGGATGGTCGGTCCTGCGCACGATTTCCCAGGCATCGCGATGATCGTTGACGTGACGCCCCCAGGCCAATGCCTCGTAGCCGACGCGCAGACCGCGCCTGGCGGCGCGCTCGCCAAGCTCGCGAAAGTCCATGGCCGCCCGGTCGATCCCGCCAAGCGAGACGGGCGACACCGACGAGCATACCAGCATCAGATCGGTGCCGAGTTCCTGCATGACGTCGAACTTGCGCTCGGCACGATCGAAGGCGCGCTTGCGCTGCGGCTCCGGCAACCCCTCAAAATCCCTGAACGGCTGGAAGAGCGTTATGGTCAGACCTGTGTCACCAGCCATTCGGCCCACGTCGCGCGGCGAGCCGTCAAAGGCGAGGAAATCGTTCTCGAAGATTTCGACACCGTCGAAGCCCGCGGCGGAAATTGCCGCGAATTTCTCCGCCAGGTCACCGGCGATCGACACCGTCGCGATCGACGTCTTCAAACGCGCCTCCTCCCGGTTTGTCGTGAACGAACCAGTTCGTACATAACTAAGGCAACGCTGGCAGCACCGCAAGTTTCGGCCGCTCAGCGTTCTGCGGGAGCTTCGTCCTTCGCGACAAAACGCAACAGCATCTCCACGCTGTTGCTTTTGAGCCGCTCGAGTTGTGCCGGCGCGCCGAAGTCGCGTCCGAAGATCATCGAAAAGGTGGTGCGATTGGAAACGTTGAAGAAGCACAGCGCGCTTACTTGCCAATGGAGTTCAATCGCGTCGAGTCCTGGCCGGAAGACCCCCTCTTCGACACCGCGTGAATAGATGCGAGAGATGTGGTCGATCGCCGTCACGTTCAGTTCGCGGATCGCATCCGATTGTTGGAGGTATTGGCCGTGATGGATGTTCTCGATCATCACCATGCGGATGAATTCCTCGTGCCGGTGATGGTGGTCGAACGTGAACTCCACCAGGCGCGTCAGTGCCGCCACGGGGGGCAGACCTTCGATATCAAGTTGAGCCTCACCCTCGCGCACCTGACGATACGCGTTCTCGAGCGCGCGCAGGTAGAGGCCTTCCTTGTCGCCAAAATAGTAGTAGATCATGCGCTTGCTGAAGCGTGTGCGCGCCGCAATCTCGTCTATGCGCGCGCCCGACAAACCGTTCAGGGCAAACTCCTTGGAGGCGATCTCCAGGATGTTGCGGCGCGTGCCCTCAGGGTCCTGGATACGCGTCGTGCTCGCGTCCGGCTTCGGCTTTCGTTCTTTCTTGATAACGGCCATGCAGTTTGAGTTCCCGCCCCGGCACAGCCGGCATTTGACTAAACTAACCAGTTAGTACATCATTCGCAAATCACGACGGGCTCATTTACCGGCACGTTTGGCGTGAACACAAGGGCGATCCAGGAATTGCCGCATTTGGGCTGGGAGGCGGCCCGCACAGGGAGGAATTTCGGGAGATGGGCGACAGCCTTGTCGACCTGCTTTGCCGTCTTGCCGACGAGCACAAGGGCGCCGCCAGCGGCGACAGCGAAAAGGTCGTGATTGGCCTCGTCGGACGCGGTATTCAGTCCTCGCGCACTCCCGGCATGCACGAGCGCGAAGCCCGGCGCCTCGGCATCGGCTATTCCTACCTTTTGCTCGATTTCGACCGGCTCGGATTTCCGGACGCGGCGATCGGCGACTTGATCGCGGCGGCGGAGATTGCCGGCTTTCACGGCCTCAACGTCACGCATCCGTTTAAACAGGCTGTCATTCCCGTCCTCGATGCGCTGTCGCCGGAAGCGCGCGTGATAGGCGCGGTGAATACGGTCGTCTTTGCTGGCGGACGCAAGGAAGGCCACAACACCGACAGCTGGGGTTTCGCGGAGAGTTTTCGCGAGACGATGACAGGCGCATCGATGGGCTGTGTCGCGATGTTCGGCGCTGGCGGAGCGGGCGCCGCAGTCGCAAACGCGCTGATGCAAATGGGCGTTGGCCGGCTGTTCGTCCTCGACAGCCAACCCGGTCGCGCCTCGGATCTTGCGTCGCGGATGGGCGCCTTGTTCGGCGGTCGCGTCGAGACCTGGCCGGACCCGGCCGCAGCCGTGCGCATGGCAAACGGCATCGTCAACACGACGCCGGTGGGCATGGCGAAGTACCCCGGAACACCGTTCGACACGGCTCTTCTGACAGCCGAAAAATGGGTCGCCGACATAATCTACTTTCCGACCGAAACAGAGTTGTTGGTCGCGGCCCGTGCGATCGGCTGCAGAACGCTGCCGGGCATCGGCATGGCGATCTATCAGGCCGTCCGCGCGTTCGAACTCTTCACCGGGCGCAAGGCCGACCGCCGCGCCATGGCCGATCATTTCGAGGCCGCCGCATGAAGGCAATGACGCCTATAACCATATGAAGACCATAGGGAGGAAATCGACATGAAAGCTGAAATGAACCGACGCCTGTTTATGGCCGCCGCCGGCGCACTCGCCGCCGCGACCGCCGTTCCCGCCTTCGCGCAGGACAAGCCGAAGCTGCGTTTCTCGGCCGTGTTCTCGGAACAGGACATCCGGGCCGAGATGATGAAAATGTTCGCCGACGCCATCAAGGACGACTTTGCCTTCGAGGGTTATTACGGCGGCAACCTGTTCAAGCAGGGCACCGAACTTGTCGCCATCCAGCGCGGCAACCTCGAGATGGGCAACGTCGCCCCGCAGGACATCTCCAAGCAGATTCCGGCGTGGTCCATCGTCACCGCCGGCTACCTGTTCCGTGACGCCGCGCACGTGAAGGCGTTCTTTGCCAGCGATGCCGGTGCGGAGCTGAAGAGGATGACCGAGGACCAGCTCGGCGTGAGGGTGCTCGGCCCTACCTATTTCGGCCTGCGCCAGGTCGGCCTGAAGCCGGACAAGGAAATCAAGACTCCCGCCGACATGGCAGGCATCAAGCTGCGTATGCCGGGTGGCGACGCCTGGCAATTCCTCGGCCAGGCGCTCGGTGCGAACCCTACGCCAATGGCCTACGCCGAGGTCTATACCGGCCTGCAGACAGGCGCAATCGACGGGCAGGACAATCCGTTGCCCAACGTCGAGAACATGAAATTCTACGAGGTCATGTCGCAGATCGTGCTTACCTCGCACCTTGTCGGCTTCGACCTTCTCAGCATCTCGAAAAAGCTGTGGGACGAGATGGGGGCCGAGAAGCAGGCAAAGGTCCAGGCCGCGGCGGACAAGGCGATCGACTTCTCGACAGAGAAACACCTGACGCGCGAGAAGGAACTCGTTGAAACATTCAAGGGCAAGGGCCTGAAGATCTACGAACCCGATGTCGCAGCATTCCGCAAGCATGTGCAGGAGCAATATCTTGCCTCCGACCTGGCCAAGGAATGGCCTGCCGGGATGGTCGACAAGATCAACGCGCTTTGACGCGACGAACTCGCCGGCCGGTCCGCTTGCGACCGGCTGGCCGGTTTGGCCAGGCAGGGAGGCATCATGAACCCGGGATTGAGAAAGGTCGGCGGCTGGCTCTACCGGCGCGCCGAGAACGCCATCGCCATCGCAATCGGCGTCATGTTCGCCGCGTTTCTGCTGCAGGTTGTTTTTCGCTACCTTCTCAACTGGCCGACCGGCTGGAGCAACGAACTCACCGTCGTACTCTGGATCTGGGTTGTGCTGTTCGGCGCAGCGTTCGTCGTTCGTGAAGAAGAGGAAATCCGTTTTGATCTCCTCTACGCCACAGTCGGTCCGGACATCAGGCGGGTAATGACGCTTGCCTTCGCAATCGCTCTCGTCGCGCTCTATGGCTGGTCCTTTCCGGCCGTCTTCAGCTACGTGACCTTCATGAAGGTCGAGAGCACCGCCTACCTCAAGATACGCTTCGACTGGCTGTTCTCGATCTATCTCGTCTTCGTGGTCGCCGTGATCGCCCGTTACCTGTGGCTGGCGTGGCGTGCTCTGCGCGGCGAAGCACCGGCGGAATTTGACCCCACGAAAGCGAGTTCCGGCGTATGAATCTCGCGAGTCCCTTTTCGCTGTCAGTCGTTGCGATCACAGCGCTGGCCCTGCTTGGCCTGCCGATCGGTCACTCGATGATCGCCGGGTCGATTCTCTATCTCTGGCTTGCAGGGCTCGACATGGGCACGTCGGCCGAGCAGCTCCTCAACGGGCTCTACACAAGCTATATTCTGCTTGCCGTACCGATGTTCATTCTCGCCGCGGAGTTGATGAACGCCGGGACAATGACCGACCGGCTGCTGCAATTCTGCAATGCCGTTGTCGGCCGTTTCCGCGGCGGCCTGGCGCAGGTCAACGTGCTGCAGTCGATCATCTTCGCCGGCATGTCCGGCTCGGCCATCGCCGACGCCGCGGGCACCGGCAAGATGATGCAGCAACTCATGACCAGGGATGGCAAGTACCCGGCGAGCTATGCCGCTGCGCTGACAGCCGTCACCTCCGTCATCGGCCCGATCATTCCTCCGTCGATTCCGCTGGTCATCTACGCGCTGATCTCGGATGCATCGATCGGCTACCTCTTCATCGCCGGTATCGTGCCGGGCCTTCTTCTCGCCCTGTCGCAGATGATCATCGTCGCCATCGACGCGCGCCGGAAGAACTTTCCGGTCGAGAAGCCGGTGCCGCTCAGGGAATTACCGGGGATCACCTTGCGCGCATTTCCGGCGCTGATGCTGCCGGTCGTTCTGCTGGTCGGCATAAGGGGCGGCGTGATGACCCCGACCGAGGCCGCGGCGGTCGCCGCCGGCTACGCGCTGCTCATCTAGGTCGCGATCTATCGCAGCGTGACGCCGGGCCAGCTCTACCATGCGCTTCTCAACAGCGCCCGCACCACCGCCTCGATCGGCATGCTTATCGCCGGCGCCCTGGTGTTCAACTACGTTGTCACGGTTGAGAACATTCCGCAGTCCCTGTCGGTGATCCTGAAGTCCTGGGATCTTTCGCCGATGGGTTTCCTGATCCTGGTCAACATCCTGCTGCTGCTCCTGGGCTGCGTGCTGGAGGGCACGACTATCCTGCTGGTAATCGTGCCGGTGCTGATTCCGACGGCGCAGGCGCTCGGTGTCGACATGGTGCATTTCGGCGTAATGGTCGTCGTCAACATCATGCTCGGGCTCGTCACCCCGCCCTACGGGTTGCTGCTGTTCATCATGACCCGCATCGCAGAGGTGCCGCTGCGCGACCTGGTGCACGACGTAATGCCGTTTCTCTACGCCATGATTGCCGCCCTGATGCTGATCACCTTCTTCCCATCGCTGGTGCTGTGGCTGCCGCGCCTGCTGGGCTATCAAGGATAGGACCATGACCAAGCCAATCTTCGTTCTCAACGGCCCCAATCTCAACCGGCTCGGCATGCGCGAGCCGGAGATCTATGGGAGGACGACACTCGCAGAAATCGAGCGGATGTGCCGTGACGCCGCCGGCGACCATCCGATCCGTTTTCACCAGTCGAACATTGAGGGCGAAATCGTCAATTGGGTGCATGAGGCGATCGACGACGGCGCGGGCATTTTGGTCAATCCCGCGGGTTTGAGTTTTGTTTCGATCCCGGTGCTCGATGCGCTCAAAATGTTTCCGGGCCCGATCGTCGAACTGCATATCTCGAACATCCATCGCCGCGAGGAGATCTATCATCAGTCGCTGGTATCGAAGGTCGCCACCGGCGTGATCGCGGGGCTCGGCGCCGCGGGCTATCCGCTCGCGATCCGCTGGCTCATGGACCAGATAGACGGATAGTTTGTCGCCATGCCTGAACCCTGTATCATCGCTGTTGCGATCACCGGCTCGCTGCCGCGCAAGGAAGACAATCCTGCGGTGCCGATCAGCGTGGCCGAACAGATCGAGTCGACCCAGGAAGCCTTTGAAGCAGGTGCGTCGCTGGTGCACATCCACGTGCGCAATGACGATCAGAGTTCATCGTCTGAACCAACGCGCTTCGCTGCTGTTCAGGCGGGGGTGCGTAGGCACTGCCCCGGTATGATCGTCCAGTTTTCGACCGGCGGGCGCGGTCGTGATCCTGCCGCGCGTGGCTCGGCACTTTATCTGAAACCGGACATGGCCTCGCTTTCGACCGGTTCGGTCAACTTCCCATCCATCGTCTACGAGAACCATCCCGCCCTGATCGGTGATCTCGCAACCGCGATGAAGGCAAATGGCGTGCTGCCGGAGATCGAGATCTTCGACCTCTCGCACCTTCACACTGCCAGGCGGCTGGCCGACGCAGGACTTTTAGGTGAGCGCCCGCACATCCAGTTTGTCATGGGCGTGCAAAACGCACTGCCTGCGGAGGAGAGATTGCTCGATGTGCTCCTCGGGGAAGCGAAACTCCTGTTTCCACAGTCCACCTGGACAGCGGCCGGAATAGGCCGCAACCAGACGATCGTAATGCAATGGGCGTTGGCGCGCGGAGCAGACGCAGTGCGCACCGGACTTGAGGATAACATCAGGATCACCAGGGAACGCCTGGCGCGCAGCAACGCCGAGCTTGTCGAACGCGCGGCGGCCTCAGTCGAGAAGTTTGGCCGGCGCGTGGCCACCGTCAACGAGGCGCGCCAAACGCTTGGTCTGGCGTCAGGATCGTAATTCCTGGGCCGTTCCCCGCCTGGCCGCGTCTTCCCGATTTCACGGCTTTTCGGTTTGCTCGGCAATCCGTTCCAGAAGCGCTTCGCTGCCACCCGCCGCCCAGGTAGCGACATCGGCGGCGCGGCAACGCAAGTCGAGCGATGCCTTCTACACACAGCGAGAGCCGAGCACGGCAAAAAGTCCGCTGTCACCGAAATGCCCTTCACCGAAATACCCTTGCGCCGATTCCACGCGACGGCGGCTGACGCTTCGCTCGTCTGCCCTGCCTGGCTTAACGCGGTCGCCGCAGCATCGGGACGAGCGTCGGCGATGAACCGATCTGGATCGCGCCGAGCGGTTCGAAGCCGTGGCGCTGGTAGAACGGAATGTTGCGCGGGTTCGAGGATTCCAGATAGGCGGGCGCGTGATCGCGATCGCACTGCGCAAGCGCGTACGCCATCAAGGCGTCGCCGTGACCTTCGCCCTGATGCGCCGGGTCGACGCCGATCGCGGGCAAGTACCAATGCGGTTCGGTCGGGTGGTACTTGGCCATCTGCTCGAATATAGCGGCGACTTCAGGGGCAAGGGAGGGCGCAACCGTGCTCTCGACAATCGCACCAAGCCCTTCCTCGTCGGGATGCACGCCGGGCGACAGCCACAGCGCCGTCCCGACATAGCCATCGGTGCAAAAGCCGCTTCCGTTTGAGAATGCCCTTGCCCCGAACGCGCGGACCAGTCGCGGCATGGCCGCAAGGTACTGGTGTGCATGCGGCCATGTCCATCGCGCCATGGGATCCGCTGCAAACGCCAGCACGATTGTTCCGATCGCCGGATCTTCATCGGCCGCGGCCATGACTCTCACTGTCGGCGATTTCATGCTGCCCTCCAAGTCACGCAGGTGGTTCGACGAGGCGCCCCGCGCCCGCAACGGGCGCCGCAACAAGCGGGCAGGAGTCCGTGATCAGGCAGTCCATCGGAACCCGCCCCACATCTGGCTACCATGTTTCGCCTCCGGCGTTAAGTTTATCTCCTGACGCAACAAGGCATTTCGAGAAACGGAAAAGGAACCCCCGAGGAAGGAGACAGCAGCGATGACGAAACACAAGACCGGAACACGCGAAGATGGCTCGGAGCGCGGCTCGCACTGCTCGAGGCGGAGAAACGGCTCATGCGGCAGAGCGACGAACTGGCGCGACAGCGACAGGAACTGCCGTGGGTTCGGATCGACAAGGAGTATCTGTTGGAGACCGAGGAGGGCAGCGCCTCGCTCGCCGACCTCTTCCAGGGGCGCTCGCAGCTGTTTGTCTATCATTTCATGTTCGGCTACGGATACCGGCTCACCGATAAGCGCCAAGGATGCACCGGATGCTCCTTGATCGCCGATCACTTCGACTGCGTCATCCCCCACTTGAACGGCCGCGACATTACTCTCGTTTGCGAATCGATCGCCCCGTTGCAGGAGATCCAGGACTACAAGCAGCAAATGGGCTGGCGCTTCCCGTGGGTTTCGTCGCTCGGGAGCGATTTCAAATACGACCTCGGCGCCGCCTTCACCGAAGAGCAGCAGAGAGACGGCGCCGACTACAACTATCAGCATGTCGACAGGGCCGAGCCGCAGAAGGAGGGAATGAGCGTCTTTGCGCTCCAGGACGGTGCCGTCTACCACACCTACTCGACCTACGCCCGTGGCACCGAGGCGTTTATGGGGGTCTACCGTTTCCTCGACCTGGCTCCGTGGGGAAGGAACGAGAACGGCCTCGAGTTCCCCCAGGCGTGGTGGCGCCGCCACGACGAGTACGGCAATCGCTGAGCGGCGAGTGCCATGGGCCCAACCGCGAATTACGGTGACAATGCACTATTTTCCTTCTGCCTAGCCCACCAGCCGATCCGCGCCTGCGGTGGGCGCAGATCCGCCTCCTGAAGATTGTGCGCGTCCGCCCTGCCGCCGGCCGGTTAGCCCGGCGGCATCTTCTCGAAGGTCTTCAGCGCGGTATCGATCTTGTCCCAGGGGAGAGCCCGGCTGCCGTAGGTGACAACGGTCGGATTGAACCGGCTCGGATCGTCGAGGCTTGCGGCATGGACCGTGATCGGGTCCGGCATGGCGGTGTACGTCAGGTAAACCGGGGTTCCGCAGACCGGGCAGAAGGAATGGATTTTGACATTTCCGTTGTCCGCCGCGACACGCCAGTCCGTCGTCGTGCCGGTGATGGCCACGTCCGCTCGCGACGCAAACGTCAGATAGGATCCATGACCGGTGCCGCTTCTTTTCTGGCAGTCGTGGCATTGGCAGTGGTTTTCGAAGATCGGGGCTGCCTTGGCCTCGTAGCGGACCGCGCCGCACGCGCATCCGCCGGTGTAGAGAGTGCTCATCTGATCGGTCCTTTGTCCTGGGTCAGGCCGCCAGTTCGGACGCGCGCGGCCTGGCGAAGACATCGATCGCCTGACCCGTTTCGAGGAAGGATTTCAGGCTGGAGAGGACGATCGGCCAACCCTTCTTGATGCCGTTCGCCATGCCGCTGCCGGCTTCGAGGTCGTCATGGCTGACGGTCAGCCGGACCATGGCCTCGTATTCCTCGAGCTCGAAGGTCACCCGGCTGTAGCTCGCCGGATCGGACGCCTGCGAAGCGTTTGCCCAGGTGATGACGAGACGGGTCGGGGGCGACACCTCGACGACCTTGCCGACGAGCTCGACGGTCCGTTCGTCATTAGCGCGGATGTGCTGCCAGCTCGAGCCGGGCTTCCAGTCGGAGACGTTCTCGTGGCCCCAGTAGCGCCGTGCGAGGTCCGGTTTGGTTATGGCCTCGAACACCTTTCCCCGTGTCGAGACAATATAGGTCGTGTAAGTAAAGCTGATCGTTTCCCTGGTCATTGCTACGCTCCTTTTGTTTCGCGAGCATAGGTAGATGGGGAAACCGGGTTCGTGTGAGTGACAATCTTGTCGCGAATTGCATCTGATATGAAAATGAGATGAAAAAGGTTGACGCATGACGCGCTGGCAGCTTGCTCATGGACGGTATCTCGATCTTGGCGCGCAATCGTTGCTGATGGGGATTTTGAACGTCACGCCGGACAGTTTCTCCGACGGCGGAGACTTCGACCGGCCGGAGCGGGCGCTGCAGCAGGCGCGGCGCATGATCGGCGAGGGCGCGGCGATCATCGATGTCGGCGGCGAATCCACTCGGCCCGGCGCCGGCGCCGTCTCGGCGCGCGAGGAACAAGCGCGCATCCTGCCGGTCATCGAGGCGCTGTCGTCCGACGGCGGCAGCCTGGTTTCGGTCGACACCTACAGGGCCGAGACGGCGCGGCTGGCGGTCGCCGCGGGCGCGCATATCGTCAACGACGTGCATGGCCTGCAGCGCGAACCAGACATCGCGCAGGTTGCGGCGGAAACCGGCGCCGGCCTGGTCATCATGCACACCGGGCGCGGGCGCGGCCGCGAAAAACTGGCGGATGTGATCGCCGACCAGTTCCTGTTCCTGAACAGATCGCTGGAGATCGCGCGCGACGCCGGCATCGCGGACGAGCGGATTGTGCTCGACCCCGGCTTCGCCTTCGCCAAGGACGGCGAGGAAAACCTCGAGCTCATGGCTCGCTTCGGTGAGTTGCGCGCGCTCGGTTTTCCATTGCTCGTCGGCACGTCACGCAAGCGCCTTGCCCGTCACCTGGTCGGCGGAAGTGACGAGGGGCGAGACGTCGGCACAGCGGCAACAAGCGTCATCCTGCGGCTGAAGGGCGCTTCGATCTTTCGCGTCCACAACGTTGCCGTCAATCGCGACGCACTGGCATTCGCCGACGCGGTGCGCGAGCGCGAGACCGGGGAAGAGATCAGGCGGGCTCGGTGACGACGCCAATCCGCCGATAGACGAATTGTTCGTCGTTCGAAGGAACTGCCGCAGCACGCTGGGCTTCGTCGATCAGCATGGCCATGCGCGCATGGATCGGCGATTTCGCGCAAGCCGGGTCCGTCGCGGCGGCGTCGCCGGCAATCGCCATCGCCTGGCAGCGGCAACCGCCCCAGTCGATCTCACGCCGTTCGCAGCTGCGACAGGGCTGCTGCATCCAGTCGGTGCCGCGAAAGGCGTTGAATGCCGGCGAATCGGTCCAGATTTCGGCCAGGCTGCGCTGGCCGAAACGCTCAAAACTGAGCGACGGGATGGTCTGTGCGGCATGGCATGGCAGCACGGTGCCGTCCGGCGCCACCATGAAGGCGTCGCGCGCCCAGCCCCCCATGCACGGCTTGGGATAGATGGCGAAATAATCCGGCGTGACGAAATCGATGTTCATGATGCCGGTGAGCCGTTCGCGCGCCGCCGCGACGATCTCCGCCTGACGGTCGACCGCAGCGCGCTCGGGCATCAGTTGATCGCGATTGGTCAGCGCCCAGCCGGCATACTGCACGTTGGCGATCTCGAGCCGCTCCGCGCCCAGAGAAAGCGCCAGGTCGATGAATTCCGGCACTTCCTCGATGTTGTGGCGATGGATCGGCGCGTTGATGGTAAGCGGCAGGCCGGCAGCGCGCGCGCGGCGTGCCGTCTCCAGCTTCTTTTCGTGGCCGCCTTTGTGATTGCCGATGCGGTCGGTGGTCGCCGGCCGTGCGCCTTGAAAGCTCAGCTGGAGATGGTCGAGCCCGGCTTCGGCAAACGCCTCGATGCGGCCTTCGGCAATGCCGACGCCGGCGGTGATCAGGTTGGTGTAGACGCCGCGCGCCGAAAGCCCGGCGATCAATTGCTCGAGGTCGCGGCGCAGCGTCGGTTCACCGCCCGACAGATGCACCTGGAGAACGCCGAGATCGGCGGCCTGCGAGAACAGATCAAGCCAGGTCTGTGTATCGAGTTCGCGATTGGCTTTCAGCAATTCGAGCGGATTGGAGCAATACGGGCATTGCAGCGGGCAGCGATGCGTCAGTTCCGCCAGCATGCCGATCGGAGGGAGAAGGGGCTCGCTCATAGTTTTACCAGCAGCTTGTCCGACCATTCTTGCAGGAAGGCGACGACGTCGGCCGCCACCGCCTCCTGTTCGGCGTCATAATCCGCGGCAAGCTCGGCGATGATGTGGCCGACCGTGGACCGTCCATCGCAGCGGCGCAATATATCGAGGCTGATGTCGTTCGGCCAAAACACCTTTTCCGGCGAAAGCACGGCGAACGCCTGCCGCACGGGATCGTACTGTATGCGCACGTGCTTCGGCAGCGACGGCACCGATCGCGACGACACCAAAGCTCTTTCGCGCAGCGCCATCATTGGGCTGGCTCCGGACGGAAGGCGCCGGGCGGGATGTTTCCGGGCTCGCCATAGGCGTGTTGAAGCGCGTCGAGCATGGCCCACAGTATATCGCATTTGAACACCAGCGCATCGATCGCCTGCTGCTGGCGTTCCGCCGTGTCGGCATGGCCGAGCACGTAGGCGAGGGCGAAGTCGGCGTCGCGCGAGGCCTGTTCGGGCCGTCGGCTGAAATAGGCCAGCGTATCCTCGGTGATGTAATCGTATTTGGCCAGCATCGCCGGGACCCGTTCGCCGATGATGAGCGGCGAGAACATCTCGGTCAGCGACGATGCGACCGCCTCGAACAGCGTCCGGTTCGTGCAAAAGGCGAGGTAGGCGCCGACCGCGAAACGTGTCGCCGGCAGCGCCAGCCTTTCGCTCTTCACGTCATCGGCATCGAGGCCGAGCGAGGTCGCCAGATGCAGCCAGCGCGCGATGCCGCCGCTCCAACCGTCCTCGCCATCATGGTCCTCGATGCGTTTGCGCCAGGCGGCGCGAAACGCCGGGTCCTGCGCATGTGCGAGGATCATGGCGTCCTTGCGCGGGATGACGGCCTGGTAGCAATAGCGGTTCAGCGCCCAGGCCTGCATCTCGGTCCTCGACAGCGCACCGCTGGTCATCCTGTGGTGGAAAGGATGGCGGTTGTGATAGCGCTCGGCGCCGACCTGCCGCAGCACGGCTTCGAGCTCGCTGGAGGACAAGCCGTTCCTGGCCGCGTCGTGGAAATCGCTCAAAATTCCATCTCCATACCGTCGCGGGCGACTTCCCAGCCAGCCGCTTTGACCGCTGCGTGTTCGGCGGAATTCTCGTCGAGAACCGGATTGGTGTTGTTGATGTGGACGAAGACACGGCGGCCGATCCTCAACTCGGCCAGGCCGGCGATCGACCCATCGTCTCCCGACATGGCCAGATGCCCCATGCGCGCACCGGTCTTTTGGCCGACGCCGGCGGCAATCATCTCGTCGTCGGTGTAGACCGTGCCATCGAACAGGACGCAGGCGGCATCGGCCAGGCGCTTGCGCAGGGCCGCATCGATGCGCGCGCAACCCGGGATATAGAAGACGGAGCCGCGACTGCCGGCACCGCCGATACGGACGCCGATCGTGTCGCCGGCGTCGGAACTGAAATTGGCTTCCGGCCGGCTTCTTTCCTCGAGATAGAGGGCTATCTTGCCGGGCACGGGAAAACTCTCGACAGTCACGCCGGTGTCGTGGCCGTCTGCGTCGCACATCGCCAGTTCTTCCGCCGGCGGCAAGGTGCGTCGCGGCACGAGCGCCGGATCGAGGACATTGAAGATCGAATTCGCCTCCAGCGTCGCCAGCACCTGTGTCGTTGCGTAGATGGCGAAGGGCTGCCGCTCACGCAGGCTGAGCAGGCCGGCGACATGATCGACATCGGCATTGGTCAGCACCACCGCGCGGATGGGCGTCGAACGCAACGGCGCATCATGCGCCGGCTGCAATTCAGGCGTTTGCGCAATCTGCTGGCGAATATCGGGCGAGGCGTTGAAGAGAACCCAGCCGGCCCCATCCACTGATGCGGCGATGCTTGATTGGGTTCGCGAATGCACGCCAGCCATCCCGGTGCGAGCCGCGCGGCTCAGGCGAAAGTTGCAATTCCACTGCGGAAAGCCGCCGCCTGCCGCCGAGCCGATGATCTTCAAGCGCATTGCAATGCCCGCTCTGCGGCTTGTTCAACCAACAGCAAATCTTCGACCGCGAATGGATTCGCGCCCGCATTGAACGCGTCAAAGCCTTTCACGAAGACCTCGCGCGGCAAGACAGTGCGTGTCCCCGTTGCCGGGGACACGCACCTCTGCGGCCTACTTCTTGGGAGTAATTTCAGCAGGCAGATACCGCGAAATCTCGAAGCCCGCAGCAACTTGGCACATGGTCGGTTTTGTCCAGCTCTTCTTCATGGCATATCTCCTCTTCTACCAGCCCGAAGGGGCCGATCCTTTTCTCAGTCAACCATTGCTGGGCACCATTGCAATGGCTCGTCCATCAGCTCTCAAAATGGACAAATGAAACGGCAGGTTCTGAAAAGTCGAAAAACAAGAAAATAACAATGCTCATGCTCAATTGCTAATCACATAAGGCTTCCTTTCCTCCAGCGGAAGGTTGGCACGTTCCCATCCATCGGCGCCGGGCGGATACCAGATCACCGAACTGTAGCCCCATTCGATGGCCCGTTTCGCAGCATTCCACGACATCCAGCAATTCGTCATGCAATAGAACAGAATGGCACGCGACTTGTCGGGACCGGCTTCGGCCGCGAGGCCTTGGCGAAAATAGTTGGCGGTCTCCTCGGGGATAGCACCGTAACCGACATTGGCCAGCCAGGTGCTGCCTGGGATGTCCTTTCTGATCTTGGCTCTCCAAATCGTTCCCGCCGGCAAATTAGCCGGCTTCGGCGTGTTAGGCATGACGTCGAAGAACACCGCCTTCTTCTCCCGCCACAGCGCCTCCGCCTCCGCCGTCGTCACGACCTTCGCGCCCTGCAGCGTCTGCGGCACCGGCGCCCGATAGTCGTCCATCCGATAGCCACCGGGCTCGGCGATATCGCCAGCCCACATCGGTTCGGTCAGACCGAGAAGGCTCGCGGCAACCAGCAAAATCGTCTCCTTTCCCTTCATGCGTTTCTCGTCATTGCGTGATCGGATTATCGTGTTCGTCGATCAGCGGCACATCGTAGTCCAGCAGGATCCTGGTGATCTCCGCCTGGTTTTCCCTGATCACCCGGTTGAGCGTCCGCTTCCATTCCTGGTCGGATGGACGCACGCCCATGGTGATGCGGTATGACATGCGCGAGCCGGTCTTTTCCTTCACCAGCGGAACGATCGTGAGATCGGCGCCTAGTTGCTTGGCGTAGTAGCCTGCCATCGGTCCCCACATGACCGCCGCATCGATCTTGCCGGCGAGCATGTCCTTGATCATGACTTCCCCCATTGAAGGGGTGAGGCGGGTATCCACCGCCAGCGGATAGATCTTTGCCGTTCGCATGAGCTTGTTGGCGGCCATGTTGGCAGTCGGCGGTGTGCTTTCGACGACGCCGATCCTCTTGCCGGTGAGTTTCGGATCCTCGATGGTCTCGACGCCTTCCATGCCGTTGCCCTTCGGGTGCACCAGCACATAGGACGAGCGATAGTAGGCGTTGGTGTTCTGCACCAGTTCATCGCCCTGGGCATAGCCCATGATGATGTCGCATCGATTGGCCGCCAGCGTGTTGCGCACGAAGCCGGCGACAAGAGGAAACCATGTATAGGCGACGGACTTTCGGCCGGTTTTCGCGGCAACCAGGTCGGCCAGCCGGTTTTCGAAGCCTTCGCCGCTCTCGTCGGTGAACGGCATGTTTGAAGGATCGGCGCAGACGCGCAGAATGTCTGGGTCGACCAGTTCGCCCGCGGCACCAAGGCCGGCGTCCTGCGCCTGGGCGTTCGCAGGCAGCAAGGCGAGTGCGCCGAGCATCGGCAGGACAAAACACAGCTTCAACGCGTCACGGCCAATCATATCATCCACCCATGCAGGATGCTTCGGCATCCTTCGCTGCCTGTGGCTTGTCTGCTTTCTTCGGCGGCCTGCCGCGCGGCGCCGCACCGTCGGCGCGGGCACGCAGATAGACGTAGAGATCATCCATGTAGCAATAGACGTTCTTGTTGTCGCCAAAGGCAGGCATGACATTTTCCTTGCCGCCGCCGACATTCTTGCGGCCCTCGGCGACGATCGAGATGAAGGTGGCGTAATCCATTGTTTTCAGGCTGTTGAGCAGGGCCGGCGCATAGCTCGAACCGGTGCCGTCCGGTCCGTGACAGACATGGCAATCGGAGTGATACCGGCGGTAACCGCTGAACGTGTACCAGTCGACGGCTCCGTTTTCGATTTTGAAGGTCGGATTTCCCTCCGCGTCGAAATGCTTGCCGCCTTCTTCCGTCACCGCCTTGGCTTTTTCAGCGCTGTCCTGGGCATGCGCGAGGCTTGAACTTGCCAGAGGCAGCGCCAGGGCGAGAGCGGAAATTACAATGCGAACGGACATTCAGCTACTTCCTTAATTTCTTGATTTCGCCTGCACACGGTTTTGCTGTCGTGAAGCGGCATGGATCGATGTGGGTGCGCGGCGAAATTGAGAGCCCGGTCCTGGCTTCCCGGTGATCCGGGCTCTCGCTTTTCAAGCCTTGGTCTTCTCACAAGCCCGAGGCGTGCTCCCGTATATCAGTCCGGGAGGCCGAAGACGGTGAGCTGGCCACCCAGCGTCGTGTAGTCGGCAAGTGCTGCGTAGCCACCGACCGCGCCCAGACCAGCAGTCCCAACGACCGCAGCCTCGTCGCCTTGCGCACGGCCCTGATCGACGGCGCCATGCCAGGCAGCGGCGTTGTCGGGCGAAAGCAGTCCGCCTGCCAGACCGATACCGGCCCATCCACCGACGCCGGACAGAACGGCGATGTACTGCTTGCCGCCATGCTCGTAGGCCGTGATGTTGCCGATGATGCCGGACGGGGTCTTGAACTTGTAGAGTTCATTGCCGTCATGATCGACCGCCTTGATGTAGCCCTCGAGCGTGCCGTAGAAGACCACGTCGCCTTCGGTCGCCAGCGCGCCCGACCAGACCGAGAATTTCTCGGGCTTGGACCAGACGATCTCGCCCTTGGCAGCATCCCAGGCAATGAAGTTGCCCATGTGGTCGGCTCCAGGGGGAGGATACATCGACACGGTGGCGCCCACGTAAGGCTGACCGGCGGTGTAGCTCACCTTGTAGGGCTCATAGTCCATGCAGACATGGTTTGTCGGCACGTAGAACAGACCGGTCTTCGGCGAATAGGTCGCCGGCTGCTGGTCCTTGGTTCCAAGCGCGGCCGGGCAGATGCCCGTCGAGTTGGTGTCTTCGCCGTTCTGCTGGGTCGAATATTTGGCCACCACCTGCGGGCGGCCGTACTGGTCGCTGCTGGGGTCCATGTTGACTTCCGTCGCCCAGTTCACCGCCGGATCGTATTTCTTGGCGACGAGAAGCTCGCCATTGGCGCGATCCATGGTGTAGGCAAAGCCATTGCGGTCGAAATGCACCAGCACATCGCGCTTGGCGCCCTTGATGTCCATGCCGTCGACAAGGATCATCTCGTTGACGCCGTCATAATCCCACTCGTCATGCGGGGTCATCTGGTAGAGCCACTTGGCCATCCCGGTATCCGCATCGCGAGCCATGATCGTCATCGACCAGCGATTGTCGCCCGGCCTCTGGACCGGGTTCCAGGTCGATGGATTGCCGGTGCCGTAGTAGATCAGGTTAAGCTTGGGATCATAGGCGTACCATCCCCAAGTCGTGCCGCCACCGGTCTTCCACTGCTCGCCTTCCCAGGTGTTCGTGCCCGAGTCCGCGCCGACCGGTTTGCCGAGATGGGTGGTCTTTTCGGGATCGATCAGGGTTTCTGCATCGGGTCCCGTCGAATAGGCCCGCCAGGCAAGCTTGCCATCCGAAAGATTGTAGGCCGAGAGGTGGCCGCGAACACCATATTCGGCGCCGGAGATGCCGACGATAACCTTGTCCTTGACGACCACAGGCGCCGACGTGCCGGATTCGCCCTTTCCGCCGTCGATCTGATCGCCATTCTTGACCGTCCAGACGACTTTGCCGGACTTGGCATCGAGCGCCACGACGGTGGTGTCGGCCTGGTTGAGGATGATCTTGCCGTCACCATAGGCAACGCCACGGTTGACCGTGTCGCAGCACATGATGCCAATAACATTCGGGTCTTGCTTGGGCTCGTATTTCCAGAGGATCTTTCCGTCATTCTTGAGATCGAGAGCATAGACGGTGTTCGGGAACGGCGCGTGGACATACATCACATCGCCGATGACCAGCGGCCCGCCTTCATGGCCGCGCAGCACGCCAGTGGAGAAGGTCCACTTGACCTGCAGGTTCTTCACATTGTCCTTGGTGATCTGGTTGAGCTTGGAAAAGCGGGTGTTGGCGTAGTCACCCGTCTGCATCACCCAGTCCTTGGGGTTTTCGGCCATTTTCATCAGTTCTTCATTGGCCGACGTCATGTGGACCGCGCCGAACGACATGAGCGCCGCGGTCGTTAGTAGGTAGGCAGTTTTCGCTAATACACGCATCAAAGTCCTCCCAGGGTGCACAATGACGAATCGTCCGTTGAGCCCACCAGGGCTTGCCCAAGCGATTCATGTGGGGGAAGTATTTCCGGCAGCGTGTCACGACCTAAGCCGAATGAGCAGAGGGCACCGTTACTGCCCATCCCACCTGGCCTACGAAAGACTGTCGCCGCTCCCTAATTGACGGTGACGCCCTTGAAGCCGGAAACAGGATGAAGCTATGTCATCCCCAGAAGGAAGGCAAGAAAAATCACTTCCACCTATGTTGCACTGCAATATAGAGAAATAGATATGAAAAAATCAGGACGGAAAGCTATTGATCGACTGTGGATGAAGCGCGATTTATATAAGTGGTTAAATTTTACGTATTTTTTGGGCGAAATGTATTGATTTTTATTTAGGAATATTCATTGGAGCGTATGGTTTTAAGTATGCGCGCGTCGCTTCGGTTGCCGATAGTGGAGGAGACCTGAAATCAAGCTCAGCAGCAGGATTCGGAGCCGATGTTCGTGCTGTCGGGGAGGCCTTTTGCCGGCCGGGACGGCCCTGTCCTTTGGTACTATATGGCCTGCATGAGAACTTGACGGGCGTGGCGACAGGAGGCCAACTGGTGCGGTGATCCGTCTCGATCCATTGGGCTCGATCTGTCACGTTCCGGGCCAATCGGAGGTTCCCCATGATCAGATATGTCGGCTTTTCGAGCTTGCCGCTGTTGCTCACGTCGGCCCTGGCCTTCGCCAATCCGGCCGGCGCCGCCTCAGATTATCCGACGGTGACGGTTGTCGACTATGTGCTCGGCTGCATGCAGACGAATGGCCAGACACGTCGGGCGCTGGAGAGCTGTTCCTGCTCGATCGACGTCATCGCCTCGATCCTTCCCTTCGAGGACTATGAAAGGGCCGAGACCTTCAAGAGCATGTCCCTGACGACAGGGGAGCGTTCGGGACTGTTCCGCGAAAGCGCGCCGGCAAAAGCCGCAAGCACGGGACTGAAGCGCGCGCAGGCGGAAGCCGACGTGCGCTGCTTTTAGACGCTGTGTAAGACCGCCGACGGCGGCTGCATGCGGTTTCGAGGCTTCAAAGCCCCGTAGCCTCCAGCGGCCATTGATTGCGAAATACCTTGCCGTCCGTATCGATCGCTTCGACCTGGATCTGGCCAGTGCCGTGCGCGGTGAAATCGAACCGGAAATTGGGATCTTCCGAAATCGATATCCCCCCTTCCATCGACAGGATCAGCCGGTCTGCCTGCGAGACCGACAGTTTCTGAACGAAATGCGCGGGGATGAAATACTGGGTCAAGGGGTTGCGCTGCAGGCCCGAATTGTTCGGGTGGCGGATCATCAGCTGCAATTCCTGCGCCTTTGTCATCGTCTCCTGCGGCGGGAATTGGCGCAGCTTCATCTGCCCCATCGTTGCCATCGCTTCGTCCTGGTTCTTGAGCGCCGGGGCGGAGCATCCGCCTGACGCCTTGACGAAGGTCTGGGCCATGTGAAGCTCGCCGCTCTGCGTCTCTGCTATGGCACGCAGATAGGAATAGTCGTCGACGCGCACGCGCGTCGACAGATGTGTCACGCCGGCGTCCTTGCCGATCTCGAACGTCGCCGCCACCGGCGCTGGATTGACGTCGATGATCAAGGTGACGGATTTGATGCCGGCGGGCGCCTTGGCCGGGTCGATATAGATGTCGACGGGCACGATGGCGGCATCCTGCGCCCGCTTCGGCGCCTCGATCCTGACGACGCCGCTATCGACCAGAATCGCCCGATCGCCGAACACGTCGCCTTTCAGATCCTGCCAGATCCGGTCCGAAGAGGCGGTTGTCTGCTGGGCGTTGGCGGCGCCGGAGGCGCCAAAGAGCGCGCCGATGGCCAGGATGATCGCGGCGAAGATGGCTGCGAGCGGCAAGCCGAGCTGCCGGCTCCGGTAAGCGTGGTTCTGCATTTCGATGCCTCCACCAATGTCAGAGAGGTGGTGCCCAGGCCGATGTCGAGGATAGACCCTTGACGATGCGTTGGCAAATCGATCCACAGCGCCTGTCGCTGTGATCTATTCCCATTCGAGTTCGGCAAAGGCGGCTGTTGCATTGCGCTCGTTGTAGTCGTCGAACAGATGCCAATTGCCCCGTTCGCTTGCGCCGGCGGTCTTGACGGCCTCGCTGAGCGGCGTCCCGTCGGCGATCGCCTTGCGAATATCGCGCGCCAGAATCTCGAAATAGCGCCGCTCTCCCGTCAGCGCCGCCGGCCAGTCGGCCGGCACCGGGCCATGACCCGGCACGACGCGCGTGGCGCCAATCGCGGCGAGCCCATCCATCTGGCGGAGCCAGCCGAGCAGCGATCCGTCGAGCGTCGGCAAGGAACCGATGAAAACCAGATCGCCGGCAAACAATGTGCGGGTCGCGCTGTCGAAGACGGTCAGGTCGTTGTCGGTGTGAGCCGCCTTCCATGCCTGCAATTCGAGCACGCGTCCGCCGAGGTCGAGCTGCAGGCGATCGTCGACCAGCATCGTCGGCGGTATGATCTCGATCCCTTTGATAAGCGCGTCGCCGATCTGTTCGCGAAAGCTCTGCAGGTAGAAGGCACCGCGCGCCTCGAGGGCACGCGGCAGATTGTGGTGGCCGACGATGGTGGCGCCGATCTGCCGGAACGCCGCGTTGCCGAAGACATGGTCGGGGTGCATATGGGTGTTGATCAGGTAGCGAACCGGCTTGGCGCTTATCTTGCCGATCGCGGCGATGAGGGCGTTCGCCTCAATCAGGCTGCCGCCGCTGTCGATGACGGCGACGGCGTCGGCGCCGACGACGACGCCGAGGTTGGAGATCGCGCCCTGGTTGGCTGCGCTCATCAATTCATCGACGCCCTGGAAAGCGAAGACGCCGTCGGCGACTTTCCTGAGCTTGAATTCAAGGCCGTAGGCTGCGGCGAGAGCGGCCCGCCCGAGGCAACAGGGCAGCATCGCGGCGCTGACCGCGGTGCAGGCGAAGCCGTTCACAAGCTTGCGTCGTATCCTGTCGATTGGCATGGCTTCCTCCTGTTCCGAACTGTACGGCGATCAGGCCACGCCCGGAAATTTTTGCTGGAACGACCGCAAAAGGTCGCTCATCACCTGTGGATTGCGATAGTGCCGCGGCAGCCTTACGTCGAACATGCCGAGCACATGCGCCGGCCGTTGCGCGAGCACGATGATGCGGTCCGACAGCATCAACGCCTCGCGCAAATTGTGGGTTACCATCAGGGCGGTCGTGGGCCGCGCCGACCACACGGTCAAAAGCAGGTGCCGAAGCCGCTCGGCGGTCCGTTCGTCGAGTGAGGCAAAGGGTTCGTCCAGGAACAGCACCGCCGGTTCGGTGGCGAAGGCCCTGGCAAGCGCTGCCCTGCGTGCAAGGCCGAGCGAAAGCTCGGCCGGATAGAGCGAGCGCATGCCGGCGAGGCCGAGCGTGTCGAACAGCCCGTCGAGGTTCTTCGTTCTCAGGCTTTTCGGCAGCGCCAGCCTGACATTCTGCTCCACCGTCCGCCACGGCAGCAAGACCGGCTCCTGGAACACGGCGGCAACCCGGTCGGAGCCGCCTTCAGGCAGCTGGAAGGAGCCGGAAAAGTCCTTGTCCAACCCAAGCAGGATGCGCAGCGTCGTCGTCTTGCCGCAGCCGGACGGCCCCAGCAAGCAGGCGAATTCGCCTTGCCGGACCTCGAAGGAAAGGTCCTGGAGCGCCGTGATCGAGACGCCTTGCGCGGACCTGAAAGTCTTTTCGGCGATGTCGACCCTAAGCGGGACGACGGCGCCAACGGGTTGCATGTCGTTCAACGGGCTGCACCAGAAGGAGTTCGATGACAAGCATCACCGCCACGAAAGTCAGGGTGTAGGCAAGTATGGCGGCGACGTCGAAGAGCTGGAAATAAAGATAGATCTGGAAGCCGACGCCGTTGGAGCGGCCGAGCAGTTCGACCACCAGGACGATCTTCCAGATGAGAGCGATGCCGGATCGTGAGGCGGCGGCAAGATAGGGCTGCAGTTGCGGCAGCAGGACATGGCGAATGCGGTCGAGGAGACCAAAGCGGTAGACGGCGGCCATTTCGGCGTAACTCGGATCAAGCGCCCTGGCGCCTTCGCGCATCGTCACCACGACATTCGGGATCTTGTTGACGGCAACCGCGCCAATCGCCGCCGCTTCGTTGAGGCCGAACCAGATGTAGGCGAGGACGATGACGACCAGCGCGGGAATGTTGAGGAACAGAACCAGCCAGGGAGCGAAGAACCGGTCTGCGCTGCGGTGGCTGCCGAGGAGGACGCCGATGACCGAGCCAACAACCATCGCGACGACATATGCCGCGGCAACCCGGCCGAGCGTGGCGCCGAGATGGTAGAAAAGATCGCCGTTCGCCGCCTCTGCGAGCAGCACCTGCCAGACCTGTCCCGGCCCTGGAAAGGCACGGCTCGGCCAGGCATTTGCCGCAAGGCCCCACAGCAGGCCAAGCCCGAGCAGAGAGGCCGCGACCGTCAGCACCGGTGTCAGCGCCGCTGCCAGGCCGGCTTGGCTGGACATGCCGGCCGCAGCGCCAGGCGGGCGATCGCCGGTGTCAGGTGCGCTCATTGCGGGGGTACCTGCCAGAACGTGCCGGGCGCCATCTCCGGCGCGCGGCCGACCAGCTTTTCGCCGCCGATCTCGGCCAGCACACGATAGAGCTTGCCGGCGTCGGCCGCATCCTCGGCGACGGGGCGTCTGGGAATGCCCTCGCGATAGCGGTCACGCAGTCTTGCCAGTTCCTCGCCTTGCGCGCGGATATCAGGCGCAAGGCGCAGCCACTCGTCGTCGGATCGGGCCAGCAAGTCCTTGGACTGCGCCGAAGCCTTGATGAAGCCCGCGATAGCGTCCGGATGTTCGTTCGCCCATTTGTCATGAAAGACATAGCCGAGCGCCGATACGGCGCCCGAGGCCCCGAGCGCTTTCGCCGCAGCGTCGGCGCCGATCAGCCGACGAAAGCCGTTGGCCTCGAGGCGGGCGCAAAAATGCCAGAAATTGAGCACCGCATCGAGTTCGCCCTGCATCGACTTTTCCGAAATCAGCGGCGGCGCGCCAAAGACGATGTCGCTGGTTGCCGGCAGGTCGAGGCCGTGATCGCGTCTGGCCAGCGCCTGGATCAGCAGCCAGCTTTTGTCGAGAGGTCCGCCGGCGACGCCGATCTTTTTTCCGCTGAGATCGGTGATCGTGCGGATCGGCGCTCCCTCCTTCACCATGATCGCCCCGACGGCGGTCGAATAGGGGACCAATGTGAGGTCGACGCCTTCGGAGCGCTGGCGCGAGACCCACAGCCAGTCGGAGACGATCATGTCGATCGCACCGGCCAGCAAGGCGACGTTGGTTGCATCCTCGCCGGCGAAATCGACGACCTCCAGATCGATGCCGTTGGCTGTGTCGAACTTGTGGTGCTTCAGCGTGTCAAGCGCCCAGCTCACGGTGCCGAATTTCAGCACACCGATGCGAATCCTGTTCGTGGCGAAGGAGGGCTTTGGGACAAGTGCCGCGGCTGTTCCAAGAGCCGCCAGCCGGAGCGTTCCTCGACGCGAAATCATGATGATGTCTCCTCCCGGGGCCGTAACGGGCCGGGGCGCCGATCAGATCGCACGGTCTTTGTTCGGCAAAGCGCATTTCCAGCGCTTGACCTTGAGGGTCGGGTGTTCCTGCGACCATTTCGCGATTTCGGTGGGCGCCAGCATCATGCATTGAAACAGAGAGCCGCGGCTCTCGAAATAGAGATGTTCGTCTCGGCAATTGCCCGGATTGGCAATCAGGCAAACCGTCAAGATGAGGTCGACCATATCCATTCAGCACCTCTTGCGCGCTTTAAGACGCCCGCTTTGGCGAAATCCGGCCCGATCCGCGAGCCTGGACAAAATCACCAGCTGCGGAGTCCCGAGGTGCCCATGGAAAACCGGAATGGTTTGAGGCTACGCGTTCGCCAGATGGCCGTCAACAACGGCGAATGGATTGGGTCTACCGGAGCCGAGTTGCTCTGCGCGCGATCGCGCCGTCGGTGAAGCTGCCGATCTCCCCCCTTGCGGGGGAGATGCCCGGCAGGGCAGAGGGGGGTGCCTCGCTCAGGCGTCANGTCTGCGCTGCTCATCGCCGCGGCAGGCGCGGTCGGCGAAGCTGCCGATCTCCCCTTGCGGGGGAGATGCCCGGCAGGGCAGAGGGGGGTGCTGTCCCTCCGACCTGTCGACCAATTACAGCCACGCCCTCAGCTGATTTCCGGTTGGGATGGATAAAGCCGAAAGTTGGCGATCCTTCCCACCCCCCTCTGTCCTGTCGGACATCTCCCCCGCAAGGGGGGAGATTGGATGTCGCTTCGGCTTTCGCCAACCATCAACGCTGGAAGGCAGCGCAAACCTGAAGCGATTGCCTTGAATTCGGGGTAACGGTTGACATCGCTCATCTGCCGGGTAGCTTCCAGGGTGCAGGCGCTGCAACTCCACAAGGGAGACGTTTTCGCTCTGCATAAAACGATGCATGCCGATGATCAGACAAAGGCATGCGCTAATCGTCCAGGGCACCTTGACGATCAATGAGGAAATGCCATGCGCGCAGTCGCATTTTTCGCCGTCGTGTCCGTTGCGACGTCTATTACGAACCAATCGCAGGCACAGGATGCCGCCGCGGGTGAGAAGGTCTTCGCCAAATGCAAGGCCTGCCATGTCGTCGACGAGGACAAGAACAAGATCGGTCCGTCGTTAAGCGGCGTTATCGGCCGGACGGCCGGCACGCATCCGGGGTTCAAATATTCCAAACCGATGGCCGAGGCGGGCAAATCCGGCGTCAAATGGGACGAAGCCACGCTGACGAATTATCTTCGCGACCCGAAGGGCATGATCAAAGGTACGAAGATGGCGTTTCCCGGTCTCAAGAAGGACGAGGATCTCGCCAACGTCATCGCCTATCTGAAGCAATACTCCAAATAACCCGGTTTTTCCGCAGGAGTAACGCGACTTCGCCGGCCGTTCGCAAACTGCGTTCGGCCGGCGCCCGCACTGGTTGGCGCCGGTCAAGCGGCGTCTTGCAGCCTGCGCATGGCGGAAGGCAGGTCGAGCAGGCCGTCGCAAACCAGGTCGGCGCCAAGCGCTTCAACGGCAATTTGGGTGTAGCCGCCACGCAGCAGGATAGCCGGCATGCCGGCGGCGCGGGCGGCGGCCACGTCGGCGCCGCTGTCTCCGACCATCAGTGCGTCACGAGGCTCGACCTGAAGCTGGTCGAGCGCCAGTAGCAGAGCGTCGGGCGCCGGTTTCAGGCAAGTTACCGCGTCTCCGCCGACGATCGCGCCGAGATGCTCCGTCAGCCCGAAATGCAGCAGGATTTCGCGAGCCGCCAGCTGCGGCTTGTTGGTCACCACGCCCATCGCTATTCCGCTCAAGTGGAAGTGGGTGAGAACCTCCCTGACACCAGGCATCAGTGTCGTCAGGCCGGTCAGATGCCTGCGGTAGATCGGCGCCATGGCACGGTTGGCTTCATCGAGCGCGCTGCCGAGGAGCGGCGCGCCGGATGCCGCGAAGGCTCGCTCGATCAGTTTCCTGACGCCGCCGCCGATCATCGCCCTGACCTGTTCCAGGCGCAGCGGCGACAGATCGCGGCCGGCCAGCAGCTCGTTGACGGCGGCGGTTATATCGGGCGCCGAATCGACCAGCGTGCCGTCGAGATCGAACAGGATCGCTTTTGGCGATCGAAACCGCCTGCCTGCGCCGACGTTCATGCAGCATCCTTCCACTTGATCGAGCAGCCGATCGAAGCGATCTGGTCCAGCGGTCCGTCGCCGGTTCGGGCAATCTGCCTCATCGCCTCGAAAAGGTCGCGTCTCAGTCCGGGCGGCCCGGCGTCGCGCCGCGCCGCGTCCAGCCGGCCGCGATATTGCAGCGTCAATTCGCTGTTGAACCCGAAGAAATCCGGAGTGCAAACGGCTCCATAGGCACGCGCCACCGTCTGGCGCTCGTCGTGGAGGTAGGGGAAAGTGAAGCCGTTCGCCCTGGCGAAGAGCTTCATGTTGTCGAAGGAATCATCGGGATAGGCGTCGGCATCGTTGGAGCTGATCGCGACAAAGCCGATGCCTTCGGGCTTGAGGTCGCTGGCATCGCGGACGATGCGTGAAATCACCGCCTTCACATAAGGGCAGTGGTTGCAGATGAAGGCCACCACCAGCCCGTTCGGGCCGGCATGGCTGAAGATCGAATGCGATTTGCCGTCGACACCGGGCAAGACGGCATCGATGGCTTGCCAGNCGGGCCGGCATGGCTGAAGATCGAATGCGATTTGCCGTCGACACCGGGCAAGACGGCATCGATGGCTTGCCAGCCGAAATCGCAGACAGGTGGGATTGCCCCCATGTCGTCCTCCGATGAAATGGTTTACGCGGCTTTCCGGATCGCGCCGTCGGCTGCCTGCCTGATGGCGCCGATATTGGCGCGATAGGCCGCCTCGCTGCCGCCCTTGAAGATGGCCGAGCCGGCGACCAGCACATTGGCGCCGGCCGCGGTGACCAGCGGGGCGGTCTCGGGGGTGATGCCGCCGTCGATCTCGATGTCGATCGGGCGATTGCCGATCAGCGCCTTGACCCGCCTGACCTTTTCGACGACCGCCGGAATGAAAGCCTGGCCGCCGAAACCCGGATTGACCGTCATCAGAAGCACCAGATCGAGCCGGTCGAGCACATATTCGATGACGCTTTCCGGCGTCGACGGGTTCAGCGACACGCCGGCCTTCTTGCCGAGATTCCTGATCGCCTGCAGCGAACGGTCGAGATGCGGCCCGGCCTCGGCGTGCACGGTGATGATGTCGCAGCCGGCATCGGCGAAGGCGGCGAGATAGGCGTCGGCCGGCGCGATCATCAGGTGACAGTCGAAGACCTTGTCGGTTCGGTCACGGATCGCCTTGATCACCGGCGGACCGAAGGTGATGTTGGGCACGAAATGACCGTCCATCACGTCGAGATGGATCCAGTCGGCGCCCGCCCGGACGACTGCTTCGACCTCGTCGCCGAGCCGCGAGAAATCCGCAGAAAGCACCGAGGGGGCGATGATTGTCTTGGTACCCATGGTCGGCTCCCATTCTGTCTTGCGTTCGATCGCTGCACGCCAACCGGCGTCTTGTCAGCGCGGCTTCGTCTCCGGTTCGCCTTCGAGCTTGCCTTCCGCGAACACGCGGCTGCCGCGAATATCGGATTCTTCAATGGTGATAAGGTCGGTCTTCGTCAATGCCCGGTCGCGCGACGTGAAAAGCCGGTTGGCCTGGCGAAGCCGCGCCCGGTCGAGCCCATTGCGGACCGAGCGAGCGTTGGAGAAATGCGGCAGCCGCATGCGGATCGGCAGATACTCTTCGAGCGCCTTGGCCGCCGCCTCGCTGAGACGGTAATTCTGTTCCGCCAGCATGATCTCGGCGATCGATTTGAGCTCGCCGACGCCGTAGTCGGGAAAATCGAGGTGGTGGGCGATGCGCGAGCGCATACCGGGATTGCTGTTGAAGAAGCGGTCCATCTTGTCCTTGTAACCGGCAAGAATCACAACCAGATCGTCACGGTTGTTTTCCATGCATTGCAGCAGGATCTCGATCGATTCCTGGCCGTAGTCACGTTCGTTCTCGGGCTTGTAGAGATAGTAGGCCTCGTCGATGAAAAGCACCCCGCCCATGGCGCGCTTGATCACTTCGCGGGTTTTGGGCGCGGTGTGGCCGACATACTGGCCGACGAGATCGTCTCGCGTCACTGCGACCATGTGGCCTTCGCGGACATAGCCGAGACGATGCAGGATTTCGGCCATCCTGAGCGCCACGGTGGTCTTTCCGGTGCCGGGGTTTCCGGTGAAGTTCATGTGCAGGGTCGGCGCGCCCGAGGTCAGGCCGAACTTGCGGCGAAGCCGGTCGACCAGGAGCAGCGCCGCGATCTCGCGGATGCGGGTCTTGATGGGCTTCAGGCCAACGAGTTCGCGGTCGAGCTTGCCCAGCACCTCATCGATGTTGGACGCCTCGAACTCGGCCTGCAGATCGACCGGCGCGTCCGGCGCGGCAGTGCCCTTTGCTATCGCGTCCAGCATGGTTTCGGCTAGCTCCGCTCGCCTTCGGGCCTGTCGGTCGCATAAGGCACGATCGAATAGCCCTGGCTGCGGCCGTCGCGCTCCTGGCGCAGCAGCCGGAACCCGGGTTCGTTGGGCGGCCGGTTGACGATGAACGACATGCGCGGCGCTTCCCAGCCCTTGCTCGAATCGAAGGCGGTGACCCGGACATACATGTTGGGCATGGCTTTCCGGCAATTGTTGACTTCAAGCAGGATGCCCGCCGGGTCCTTCAGGTCGAACATCGGGTTGCCGTACATTTCCCAATAGGTGTTTCGCGGATGCGGATCGTCCGTGTACTCGACGCTGACCGCCCAGTGGTTTTTCAGCGCGTATTTGATCTGCGCCGAAATCTGCTCATCGGTCAGGTCGGGCAGGAACGAAAACTGTCCCTGCGTGACCTTGTTTCCCGGATTGGTCATCATGGCGACGGTTCCTTTCGTCTAGAAGCTGGGCGTTGCGGTTGGCACGAAGTCGGCCGTGTCGGTCGATTCGTAGTTGAAGGTGACGTCCTTCCATGTCTCCAGGGCAGCTTTCAGCGGCGTGCACCATCTGGCCGCCTGTTCGAGGATTTTGGTGCCCTCGCGCAGATAGTCGCGGCCCTCGTTGCGGGCGAGGATCATCGCCTCCAACGCGACGCGATTGGCCGTCGCGCCGGCCTGGATGCCGTCCGGATGGCCGATCGTGCCGCCGCCGAACTGCAGGACGACGTCCTCGCCGAGATAATGGATCAGCTGGTGCATCTGGCCGGCATGGATGCCACCCGAGGCGACGGGCATCACCTTGTTGAGCGAGGCCCAGTCCTGGTCGAAGAACAGCCCGGTTTCGAGGTTCTGCGGCGTGCGCTCCTCGCGCAGCGTGTCATAGAAACCCTTGATCATCAGCGGGTCGCCTTCCAGCTTGCCGACAACGGTACCGGCATGGATGTGGTCGACGCCGGCCATCCGCATCCATTTGCAGATGACGCGAAAATTCATGCCGTGGTTCTTCTGGCGCGAATAGGTCGAGTTGCCGGCGCGGTGCAGGTGCAGGATCATGTCGTTGCGGCGTGCCCATTTGGCCATCGACTGGATCGCCGTGTAGCCGATGACCAGGTCGATCATGACGATGCAGGAGCCAAGCTGTTTTGCGAATTCGGCGCGCTCGTACATCTCCTCCATCGTGCCGGCGGTGACGTTGAGATAATGGCCCTTGACCTCGCCGGTGGCGGCCGACGCCTTGTTCACGGCCTCCATGCAGTAGAGGAAGCGGTCGCGCCAGTGCATGAACGGCTGTGAGTTGATGTTCTCGTCGTCCTTGACGAAGTCGAGGCCACCCTTCAGCGCCTCGTAGACGACGCGGCCATAGTTGCGGCCTGACAGGCCAAGCTTCGGCTTCGTCGTCGCGCCGAGCAGCGGCCGGCCGAACTTGTCGAGCCGCTCGCGTTCCACCACGATGCCGGTCGCCGGGCCCTGGAAGGTCTTCAGGTAAGCCACCGGGATGCGCATGTCCTCGAGCCGCAAGGCCTTGACTGCCTTGAAGCCGAACACGTTGCCGATGATCGATGCGGTCAGGTTGGCGATTGAGCCCGGCTCGAACAGGTCGAGGTCGTAGGCGATGTAGGCGAAGTACTGCTGCTCGGTCTTGGTGCCGGGACCGGTGTTCGGCACCGGCTCGGATCTGAACGCCTTGGCGCGGTAGAGCTCGCAGGCGGTCAGCCTGTCGGTCCACACCACGGTCCATGTCGCGGTGGAGGATTCACCGGCGATGGCGGCCGCCGCCTCCTCGTGGTCGACGCCTGGCTGCGGCGTGATCCGAAACATGGCGATCAGGTCGGTCTCCTTGGGCCGGTAGTCCGGCTCCCAGTAGCCCATCTTCTTGTAGGGGATGACGCCCGACTTGTAGCGTTCCTTGCCTTCCTTGAGCGTGCCAGCTGACGGCATGTCGATCTTGTTCATGACAGGTCTCCTGTTTGCCGCTCAGGCGGCTTTCGCGGTTGCGATTTGCGGGTCGAGTTTTCCCGCGGCATAACGTTTGGCCATCTCGTCCATGGCGATGACCCTGATCTTCGAGGCGTTGCCCGCGGTGCCGAAGCGCTCGAAACGATCGCGGCAAAGGTCGCGCAGGGCATCCATGGCGGGTTTCAGGAATTTGCGCGGATCGAATTCGCGCGGGTCCTCCGTCGCGACTCGGCGGAACTGCCCGGCCATGGCCATGCGGCAATCGGTGTCGATGTTGACCTTGCGCACGCCGTACCGGATGCCGCGCTCAATCTCCTCGACCGGAACGCCAAAGGTCTGGGGCATCTCGCCGCCATATCGGTTGATGACGTCCTGCAGTTCCTGCGGCACCGAGGAAGAGCCATGCATGACCAGATGCGTGTTGGGCAGCTTTTCGTGGATCGCCTCGATCACCTGCATGGCGAGGATGCCGCCGTCGGGCTTGCGGCTGAATTTGTAGGCGCCGTGCGAGGTGCCGCAGGCGATCGCCAGCGCGTCGACCCGGGTGGCGGTGACGAAGTCGACCGCCTGATCGGGATCGGTCAAAAGCTGGTCGTGGGAAAGCACACCTTCGGCGCCATGCCCGTCCTCGGCCTCGCCCTGGCCGGTTTCCAGCGAGCCGAGCACGCCGAGCTCGCCTTCGACGGAAGCGCCGACCCAATGCGCCATGCGTGCGACACGTTCGGTGATGGCGACGTTGTAGTCGTAGCTCGCCGGCGTCTTGGCGTCCGCCATCAACGAGCCGTCCATCATCACCGAGGTGAAGCCGTGGCGGATCGCCGAAAGGCAGGTGGCTTCGTTGTTGCCGTGGTCCTGATGGATGCAGAGCGGTATGGCCGGATGCATTTCGGTCAACGCCTCCATCATCTTGGCCAGCATGATGTCGTTGGCATAGGAGCGGGCGCCGCGTGAGGCCTGGATGATGACCGGCGCGTCGCAGGCCCTGGCCGCCTCCATGATGGCAAGGCCCTGTTCCATGTTGTTGATGTTGAATGCCGGAACGCCGTAGCCGTGCTCGGCGGCATGGTCGAGAAGCTGGCGAAGGGTGATGCGGGCCATTTTTTGGGGTCCTTCCTAGATGATGAGCTTCAGCGCCGCTGCAGCGATGGCTTCGGGCGTGATGTCGAAATGCTGGTAGAGATCCGGGGCAGGGGCGCTGGCGCCGAAACCGGCCATGCCGACGAAAGCGCCGGTGTCGCCGGTCCAGCGGTCCCAGCCGAGCCGTGCTGCGGCTTCGACGGCGACGCGCGGCGCCGAGCCGAGGACCGCCTTGCGAGTGTCGGCATCCTGTTCCTCGAACAGCTCCCAGCACGGCATCGAGACGACGGCGGCGGCGATGCCGTGCTCGGTCTCCAGCCGTTCGGCGGCGGCAACGGCGATCTCGACCTCCGAGCCGGTGGCGATCAGCGTCACGGCGCGGTGCCCGGCCGGCTCGCGCAGGACATAGGCGCCCCGGCTGGACAGGTTCTCTTCGCTATCTGTGTGGCGCAGCATCGGCAGGTTCTGCCGCGAGAGCACCAGCACGCTCGGCCGGTTCTTGCTCTTCAGGGCCAGTTCCCAGCACTCCGCCGTTTCGATGATGTCGGCCGGACGGAAGACGTTGAGGTTGGGCGTTGCCCGCAGCATCGCCAGGTGCTCGACCGGCTGATGGGTCGGGCCGTCCTCGCCGAGACCGATGGAATCATGGGTCATCACATAGATGACGCGCTGGCCCATCAGCGCCGACAGCCGCATCGCGCCGCGCGCATAGTCGGCGAAGCACAGGAAGGTGCCGCCATAAGGCACGAAGCCGCCATGCAGCGCGATGCCGTTCATGGCCGCGGCCATGCCATGCTCGCGGATGCCGTAGTGGATGTAGCGGCCGGCATAGGCACCAGGCGCTATGCGATCCATGCCCTTGGTGATCGTCAGGTTCGAATGCGTCAGGTCGGCGGAGCCGCCGACGGTCAGCTCGGTTGCGGCGTTGATGGCGCCGAGCGCCATTTCGGAGGCTTTTCGCGTAGCGACCTTGGTCGCCTTTTCGACGTGCTCCTTGCGGAAAGCGGCGAGCGCTTCGAAGACCGCGTCGGGCAGGGTGCCGGCGACCGCACTCTCGAAGGCGTCGCGCTGCGGCGAGTCGGCAAGCCGCTGCTCCCAGGCGTGCCGCGCCGCTTGCCCACGCTCGGCACTTTCGCGCCAGGCGAACAGGATGTCGTCCGGCACCTCGAACGGCGCGCAGGCCCAGCCGATGTTCTCGCGCGTCGCGGCGATCTCGGCCTCGCCCAGCGGCGCGCCATGCGTCTTTTCCGAACCGCCCAGGTTGGGCGCGCCCTTGCCGATCACCGTTCGGCAGGCGATCAGCGACGGCCGGTCCGACTGCTGCGCCGCTTCGATTGCCGCAGCGACGGCTTCCGTGTCGTGGCCGTCCACCGACTGCACATGCCATCCGGCGGCTTCGAACCGTGCCGGCTGGTCCATCGATGTCGACAGCGACGTCGGTCCGTCGATCGAGATCGCATTGTCGTCCCAGAAGACGATCAGCCGGGCGAGCTTCAGGTGACCGGCAAGGTCGATCGCCTCGTGGCTGATGCCTTCCTGCAGGCAGCCGTCGCCGGCGATCGCGTAGGTGAAATGATCGACGAGATCGGCGCCGTGGCGGGCAGCAAGCATACGCTCGGCCAGCGCCATGCCGACGGCGGTCGAGATGCCTTGTCCAAGCGGACCGGTCGTCGTCTCGATGCCAAGCGCATGGCCATATTCGGGATGTCCGGCGGTGCGGCTGCCCAGCTGGCGAAACCGCTGCAATTGCTCGATCGGCATGTCTTCGTAGCCGAGCAGGTAGTGCAGCGCATATTGCAGCATCGAGCCGTGCCCGGCCGAAAGCACGAAGCGGTCGCGATCGGGCCAGTTGGGCGCCGACGGATCGATGTTGATGAAGCGGCTGAACAGCACCGTCGCAACGTCGGCCATGCCCATCGGCATGCCCGGATGACCGGAATTGGCCTTTTGGACGCTGTCCATCGCCAGTGCGCGAATGGCGTTCGCCATGTCGCGCTCCGAGACGGCGGCGACGGGCTTCAGGGCTGCTGCTTGGCTGTTCATGGCGTCCTCCTCACGACACACGGTTCTTGCGTTCGATCAATTGCAGGATGAGCGGCGTCAGGATCAGCTGCATGGCAAGATCGAGCTTGTTGCCTGGCACCACTATGGAATTCGGCCGCGACATGAACGAGTCGTGGATCATCGAAAGCAGGTAGGGGAAATCGATGCCGCGGGGATTGGCGAAGCGGATGACCAGCATCGATTCGTCGGGCGTCGGGATCCAGCGCGCGATGAACGGGTTGGACGTGTCGACGATCGGCACACGCTGGAAGTTGATGGCGGTCTGCGAGAATTGCGGGACGATGTAGCGGACATAGTCCGGCATGCGGCGCAGGATGACGTCCATCACCGCCTCAGTGGAATAGCCGCGGGTTGCCCGGTCGCGATGGATCTTCTGGATCCATTCGAGATTGATGACCGGCACCACGCCGATCCTGAGGTCGGCATGCCTGGCCAGGTCTATCTTGTCGGTGACGACGCAGCCATGCAGGCCCTCGTAGAAGAGCAGGTCGCTCGGCGGGAATTCGCGCCATTCGGTAAATTGCCCCGGCGGCGTGCCGTACTGCTTCTCCTCGTCCTCGTCATGGATGTAGGTGCGGGTTTTTCCGGTTCCGCGGCGGCCATATTCCTCAAACACCTCTTCGAGGATTGCGAGCTCGTTGGCCTCGGCATGGAAGTGGGTGAAGTTCGGATTGCCGGCCTTCTCCTCCTCGGCCACCTTGACCTTCATCGTGGCGCGGTCGTAGCGGTGAAAGGCATCGCCTTCGATGAAGGCGGCGTCGATGTTCTCACGCCGGAAGATCAGCTCGAAGATGCGCTTGACCGAGGTGGTGCCGGCGCCTGACGACCCGGTGATGGTGATGATGGGGTGCTTTGCCGACATGATGCTCAGGCCCTGAACAGGCCGCGGCGGCTGAACAGCGGCGCACGCTCGCCGATCGCGCTGGGCTCGGTGTGGTAGCGGGTGATGCGCGCGACCTCGCGCGCCGATCCGAACACCACGGGCACGCGCTGGTGCAGGCCCTCGGGCTCGATTTCGAGGATGCGGGTGATGGTGTCGGTGGCGGCGCCGCCTGCCTGTTCGATGAGATAGGCGATCGGGTTGGCCTCATAGACGAGGCGCAGCCGTCCCTGGCGGTAACCCTTGCGCTTGTCGCCTGGATAGAGGAAGACGCCGCCGCGCATCAGTATGCGGTAGCAGTCGGCGACGAGGGAAGCGATCCAGCGCATGTTGAAGTCCTTTCCACGTGGGCCTTCAGTGCCTTCGAGGCAGTCGTCGATGTAGAGCCGCACCGCCTCGTCCCAATGCCGGTAGTTGGCGGCGTTGATGGCGAACTCCTGGGTACGCTGTGGGATGATCCGGCTCTCGTAGGCCTGGACGAAGGTGCCGAGCCTGGTCGAGAGAACGAAGACATGCGTGCCGCTGCCGAGCGACAGGACCAGCGCCAGCTGCGGCCCGTAGATGAAGAAACCGGCGCCCAGCTGCTTCACGCCCGGCTGCAAAAAAGAGGCGGCCGGATTTTCGTCCGGCGCGCCAGTTGCAGGGAGGAGCGAGAAGATCGTTCCGATCGACACGTTGGTGTCGATGTTGGAAGAGCCGTCGAGCGGGTCGATGGCGATGGCGAGAGGCGCCTGGCTGTCGAGCAGGACCGGCTGCTCCAGTTCCTCGGAGGCGTAGAGCGCGACCGGAGCGTGGCGCATGGCATCGAGGAAGATGTCGTCGGCGAAGATGTCGAGATCCTTCTGGATGTCGCCGTCGGCATTGGCGCTGCGGGTCCCGGCAAAGGCGGTGCCGAGCACGCCCTGATTGATGGTGTTGCGGACCTTGGTGGCGGCCTGCGTCAGCTGACGAACGGTCGCGACGACTGCCGAACGCAGTTCGTCGGGTGGGCCGAGATAGGAATTCAGAAATGCGTCGAGCGTTGCCGCTGGCATCGTAACCTCCCGATCCAGCCGCAAACTCCTCCGGCCGGATTGGGGAATGAGAACAAACTGCCACGGATAAGTAAAATTCAATAACTTTACTTTCATGCTAAAAAAAATTTAGTATGGCGCATGAGAAACCTCACGCTCAAGCAATTCAAGACCGTCCAGGCCATCATCAGCCATGGAAAAATCGTTAGCGCGGCCAAGGTGTTAGGCTTGTCTCCTCCAGCGGTGACGATCCAGTTGCGGCAGGTCGAGGAGGAGTTCCAGCTGGCCTTGTTCGACCGGACGTCGGACGGCATGCGTCCGACTGCCGCAGGCCTGGCCTTCGTCGAGACGGCGCAGGCGATCGAGGAGCGGCTTCGCCTGCTCGAAGACAAGATGGATGCGATCAAGGGCGTGCGTATCGGCAGCTTGCGGCTCGGCGTCGTTTCCACCGCCAAATATTTCGCGCCGCGGCTGATGGCCGGCTTCATGAAGGAACATCCCGACATCGACATGCGGCTCGCCATCGGCAACCGCGCCGAAACCATCAACAGTCTTAAGAACCACGACATCGACATCGCGCTGATGGGACGCCCGGCGAGGGAAGTCCCGGTGCGTGCCTCGGTCTTCGGCGATCACCCGCTGGTCATCATCGCGCCGCCCGACCACCCGCTGGCGTCGGCGCGCGAGATATCCAAGGAGCGGATCGCCGAAGAGCATTTCCTCATCCGCGAGCCGGGCTCCGGCACGCGCATCTCGCTGGAAATATTCCTCAGCGACGTGCCCGGCCGCATCGACGATCTCGGCGTCGAGATGGGCTCGAACGAGACGATCAAGCAGGCGGTGATGGCCGGGCTCGGCATCGCCTTCATCTCTGCCCACACCATCGCCGCCGAAACCGAAGCCGGCCGGCTGGTCATCCTCGACGTCGTCGGCATGCCGATCCGCCGGCAATGGTTTTCGGTGATGCGCAGCGATCACGCGATCTCGCCGGCGATGGCGACGTTCCACGATTTCCTGATGCGCAAGGGCGCGATGTACCTGCCGCTGTTCGGCAAGCTCTATCCGCACGAAGGACCGAACACAGGAGGTCGCGCCTGAATTGAAGACGGAATGCGTCGCTGGCAGCCACCTGCCAGGGCGGCTAGTTCGATTTGCCGAGAGCTTTCAGGACAAAGCGAATCTGCGTGCGCAGGCCCGCTTCGGTGTCTTCGCCGTGTTGAACGCAGTGCTCGATCAGGATCGGGTGGAAGAACGGCGTGAACGCGGTGTTGACCGCACGCGCCGCTTCTGCCGGGTCCTCGACCTTGAGTTCGCCCGCCTCGGTCCCCTCGCGAATGATCGCCTCAAGGATTTCCAACATTCGCTCGACATGCGCCTTGATGACCGCCCGATTCTCGCGCAGGGCGGCGACGATCAAGTCGTGCATGCTTCTTTCCTTGATCAATTTCGTCTTGTTGTGCTGGTGAACGGCGGTCAGGAGCCGGTCGAGTTTCTCCAAGGCCGGCGCGTTGGTGCGTGCGATCGCAACGGCGATGTCCGCGACCTCGTTCACGACCTGCCTGCAAATGGATTCGTTGATTGCATCCCTGGAGGAAAAGAAACGGTAGACGTTCGCCCGGCTCATGCCGAGTTCGGAGGCGATGTCGGCTACCGACGTCTTATGGTAGCCGATGCGGCGAAAATGCGCCTCCGCCACCTCCAGGATGCGAGCCCGCACCTCGTCGGGATCCGTTCGCGTTCCGACCGGATGATTCATGGATGTCTCCAGAACTGATGATGGATCTGCCGGGCTCGCCCTGAACGATCATTTGCAAGCGGTAAGGTCGTGCGGCTGGCCCTGCGTATGTTCAGGCAAAGCCAGCGGCGAAAATCTTGGTCCGCCTGCTCGACAACAGGACCCTATTCAGCAGCAATTGCTGTTTGCTTTTCCAATTCATTCGTCGAGCCGGATGGTTCCTCATGGACGTCGTCTGCAGTTGGCTTGATCCGGAACCATGCGGCATAGAGCGCGGGAAGGAAGAGCAGGATCAGCACCGTGCCGACCGCCGTGCCGCCGATCAGCGTATAGGCCATCGATCCCCAGAAGACGGAGTGCGTGAGCGGGATGAAGGCCAGCACGGCGGCGAGTGCCGTCAGGATCACGGGCCTGGTGCGTTGCACCGTCGCCTCGATCACGGCGTGATAGTCGTCAAGCCCGGCAGCACGGTTCTCCTTGATCTGTTCGGTCAGGATCAGCGTGTTGCGCATCAGGATGCCGGCCAGTCCTATCATGCCCAGAATGGCGTTGAATCCGAAGGGCTGGTTGAAGGTGAGCAGCATCGGCACGACGCCGACAAGACCAAGCGGCGCCGTCAGCATCACCATGGCCATCGTCGAGAAGGATCGTACTTGCAGCATGATAACAATCAGCATGGCGGCGATCATTGCCGGAAAGACTTTGCCCAGTGCGGTGTTGGCCTTTTCAGCCTCCTCGATCGATCCGCCCAATTCGATGCGATAGCCGGCCGGAAGGGATGCAATCAGCGGCTGAAGGGCCTTCACGATCGCCTTGGAAACCTCTGGAGGCTGAGTCGCTTCGTTGATATCCGAGCGGATCGTGATGACAGGCGTGCGATCGCGGCGCTTCAGGATCGGCTCTTCCAGACCGATTTCCGAATGGCCGATCTGGTCGAGCGGAATCGGGCGACCGTCCCGGCTCATCAGTGAGAAATCCGCCAAACGTGTCGGATCCAGCCGCTCGCCGCCGGCGCTGCGTGCGACGATGGGGACGTTGCGGATGTCCTCGCGAACCTGCGTAACGGGGATGCCGGTGAGCAATAACTGGAGTTGCTGGCCCACCTCCGCCGGCGACAGGCCGATGAGGTTCAGTCGATCCTGATCCGGGACGAAGCGGAGCACGGGTGTGCGATTGCCCCAATCGCGGTTGGCCTGACGCACGTCCGGGACGCCCCGCATGATGTCGAGGGCCTTCTCGGATATGCTGTAGAGCTGCGCGGGATCAGGTCCGACAATCCGGAACTCGACCGGGAATGGCGTGTAGGGGCCGAACACGAGTTGCGTGACGCGGACATTGGCTTCGGGTGCAAGCCCCTCTGCCACCGCCTCGCGGAGGCGGTGCTTCAACACCTCACGCGCCTCGGCGTCCTGGGTCAGCACGACGATCTTGGCGAAGGCAGGATCAGGCAGTTCCGGCGCCATTGCGAAAAAGAAGCGGGGTGCGCCCTGACCGACATAGCTCGTGACGATCTTGGCCTCGGCTTGGTCGTCCAGCCAGCCTTCGAGCTTCTCGACCGTAGCGGTCGTCGTCTCGATGCTGGTGCCTTCAGGCAGGCGAACCTCCACCAGCACTTCGGGGCGGTCGGATGTCGGGAAGAACTGCTGTTTGAGAGAGCCCATGCCGACAACGGAAAGCACGAAGGCGATGCCAACGATACCGCTGATCATGAACTTGTGGCGCACGGCGAATGTGATGAGCCGCCGCAAGCGCCGATAATTGGGTGTGTCATAGATCGCGTGGTGACCGCCTTCGACCGGTTTGATCGCGGGCAGCATCTTGACGCCGAGGTAAGGTGTGAAGACCACCGCGACGATCCAGGAGACGATGAGGGCGAACCCTACGACCCAAAAGATGTTGCCGGCGTATTCGCCGGCCGTCGAGCGCGCGAAGCCCACCGGCAGGAAGCCGGCGATCGTCACGAGCGTTCCGGACAGCATCGGCGCCGCAGTGTGGCTCCACGCATAGGCCGCCGCCTTGATGCGGTCCATGCCTTCTTCCATCTTCACCACCATCACCTCGATGGCAATGATGGCGTCGTCCACGAGAAGACCGAGCGCCAGGATGAGGGCGCCGAGCGTGATGCGGTCGAAGAACCGGCCGGTCTCCAGCATGATGAGGAACACGACGGCAAGCGTCAGAGGGACGGCAGCCGCCACCACGATGCCGACGCGCCAGCCGAGGCTCAACAGGCTCACCAAGAGCACCACACCGAGCGCCATCGCAAACTTCATCATGAATTCGTCGACCGCAGAGGTGATGTTGACGGCCTGGTCGGTCACCTTGTCGAGCGTCATCCCGAGAGGCAGTGTCTGTGCGATGGCTGCTGTCCTGTCCTCCAGCGCCTTTCCGAGCGCGAGACCATCCCAGCCCTCCTGCATGACAGCCGCGAGCATGATGGTGGGCTCACCCTGACGTCGAATGAGGTAGGTGGGGGGATCTTCATAGCCGCGCCGGACTTCGGCGATATCTGAGAGCTTCAGCGTCCGCCCCGCAGCGGCAATCGGCGTGTCGGCGATCGCCTGAACGCTGTCATAAGCGCCGTCGACCCGGATGAAGACCCGCGGCCCCTGGGTGTCGATCGAGCCTGCCGGCGTGAGGGTGTTCTGCCGCTGCAAGGCGGCGACGATGTCCTGTGCCGACACGCCGAGGGTAGCCAGCTTGGCGTAGGAAAATTCGACGAATATCTGTTCGGGACGTTCACCAAGAATGTTGATCTTCTTCACGCCGGGCACGTGCAGGAGGTCTTGGCGGATCGCCTCGGCCTGTCTCGCCAACTCACGCATCGGCATGCCCTTGGCCTTCAGCGCGTAAAGGGCGAAGCTTACATCCGAATACTCGTCGTTGACGAAGGGCCCGAAGACGCCGGACGGCAGGTTGCGGGCTTCATCCCCGAGCTTCTTGCGAGCCTGGTAGAACTCCTCCTGCACGACAGATGGCGGTGTGCTGTCCTTCAGCGTGACCGTCATATACGCGTAACCCGGCCGAGTGGTCGTCTCGACCCGGTCGTACCAGGTCATCTCCTGAAGCCGCTTCTCCAACGGTTCGGCGACGAGGTCCTGCATCTCGCGCGCCGTTGCGCCCGGCCATGCCGTCGTGACCGTCAGGGTCTTGATGGTGAAGTTGGGATCCTCCGCCCGCCCGAGCATGACGAAAGCATAGGCGCCGGCGGCCACCAGCAGGAGGATGAAGAACAGGGTAACGGCACGTTCGCGAACGGCGATCGCGGAGAGATTTAGGTTCATCATCACTTGCCCCTGCTTTCGGACGCAGTCCTGACGCGAGCGCCCTCCTGCAGGAGATGGGCGCCGAGCGAAACAATCGGATTGCTGGAGTTCAGTCCGGAGACCACAGCGGTTTCGCTGGTCACACGAACAAGCTTGACGGGCTGAAACTGTACGGTCGAGGTGGCGTTGTCCAGGACCCAAACGCCTGTCTTCTCGCCGTCATCGAGCACGGCTCCCAGCGGCACCTGGACTTCCCGCTGGCGTGCCTGGCCCGCAAGCCGAATGGTTACCGTCGCGCCAAGCGGTGCTGCCGCGGCCTCTCCGTCGAGCACATAACGGGCCTCATAGGTACGGGTCTGGGCATCGGCGGAGTTCGATAGTTGCCGGAGATGTGCCGTATAACGACGCCCATCGCCGCCATACACGCTGGCCTCGGCCGCCGACCCAATCGCCGGCCGGATCGTTTCGGGAAGCGCGACCACCGCTTCGCGGGAGCCGGCCTTGGCGATCCGGACCACTGTCTGGCCGGCGGAGACGACCTGCCCCGGCTCGCCAAGCGTTTCGACCACCGTTCCATCCGCGTCGGCCAGCAGGACCGCGTAGATCGCTTCGTTCTCGGCGACCCGTGCTTCGGCTTCGGCGGCGGCGAGTTGCGCCTCGGCCGTATCGACCGCGGCCTTCGCCTGCTCGTAGCGCTGTCGGGGGACCCATCCATCCCTGAGCAAACTGGCGTATCGCCGTTCATCCGGTTCCGTCTGAACGACTGTTGCGCGCGCTGCGGCAACGGCGTTGCGCTTCGCCGTGAGCGCGAGGCGAAGGTCGGTGTCGTCGATGCGCATCAGTGGCTGACCAGCTTTGACCTCCTGACCCACATCCACGAGCCGCTCCACGATTTTGCCGGGGACGCGAAAGCCGAGATCGCTCTGCACCCTCGCTCCGACAATACCGGTAAAGCCGCGTTCGGATCCGGTCACCGGCGCTGCCGTCACCAGTCTGACGATCGGCGGTTCCTGCCTCGGGTCGCCTACGGCGGAGGCTCCCTGCGTAGGAATGGCAAGTGTGGCAAATGCCGCCGCTCCTGACATCGCGATCAGCACGCCCCCCAGCACAACAGCGGGTCTCTTTTTCACGTTCGTCGCCTCTCAAGAAAGATTGGGTTTGACCTTTACATCGGCCCGACGGACGCGAGCCCAGCACGCAGGCTGCCGTCTGCAAGGCGGGTCGGTGCATTGGCATCGGCGCGCATGCCTGTCTCGGACGACACCGTCACCTCCTCGCCGGACCGCGAGAACGCGTAGAGCGGGCCGCGGTGGCCGGGCATCGAAAAGGCCACGGAGTCGCCGTCGGCGAGGCCCATGACGACGCGCTGCGGACCGCCGCCCGTCTTCGGCGCGAAGGTGGCGGTGACCTCCAGGAGGTCGCCCTCGGCCGGGACGTAATAGACCACCATGTCGAGGTGGCCCTCGTGCAGGCTGCCGGCTTCGATCGGGCGTCCTATGGTGGCTTCCTCGGCAAACGCCGGGGCGGCAACAAACAGCGCGGCCAGAACGGAGGCGCTCAGGGTTTTGCGGATCATCTCGTATCTCCTTCGTTTTAGATTGCGTTCGAACTCTATAACTGAGTTAGATTACGAATGCAATCTAAGAAATGAAAATTTATGATGCATGTGAGTCGCATGGCGCATCGCGCAGACAGAATGGAGGGCTGCCCGATTGACGCGCTCGGTTCGGATGCCGCCGGGCAGGGCGCCGACGTGAGGCATCATTCGAGGCCGGGGATCAGGGAATATTCTGGGACGCTCGGTAGCTGGGTTGGCGAGGGCAGGGGCAAGGAGCCCAGCTGCAAGGCCATTCTCTCGACAATATTCGGCGCGGTGCTCCTCTCGCGACCGTCAACGACGAGCGGCTGTCGAAGCGGTTCCCGCAAGCGGCCGCCGAGAGCGCGCGGTGCTCGAAACAGAACCAGTGCGGCGTCTGCCTTGGCTTGGCAAAGCCCCATCCTGCATTCTTGTCGCAACCTGGATGCTCGCACCTATGGTGCTGAATGCTTGGGCGCGTGACGCTGGGCAAGGCTACCCGGCACAACATGCTCCTCAATGGCCGCCAAGACAGGTTGGTTTTATAGAGATAGATAGGAAATAGATGGCGCGAGCCTCTGAATTAAATTTTGCGATACCGCCAAATTGATAACCGCATCCGTCTTCTTCTACGTAATGTTTGCCGACGTCGTAAAAATTGAAATACAGTTTACAAGTATCGTGACTTACACATGGCGTCCCAGAAAATTCCCCGTCATTTAGGTTTGCTGTGAAGGTCGTTTCAATCGAACTTCTTACGCATTTCGCAATAGAGCCATACGCACAAGGCTCAGAGGATTCGAAAATTTTGTCGGGATATATTGTGCAAAACCTGTCGTTTTTTAACATCTCACTGCCATCTGCAGCCACGGACCGAGGCTCTCCGCCTTTTGATGAGCAATACTCTGTGATCCTTCGAATGTAACCGCCAGAGTCGCTCAAAGTGGAATGAGAGACAGTCGCGGGAAAACTCGTCCCGCTAGCCAGATGAGAGAGTGCGACAAGGATGACCCGGAACATTTGAGATATCCCTCTTCAGGCAGATAGTGCCACACATCTGGATAACAGAGCAAAATGTATAGAAGATCACGTTGCTCGAGGTTCACCCCGAGAATCCTCCTAAGCGGTTGATGATCCACAAGCCGATGAAGATCGACGGCAAGATCCATTGGCACACCAAGCGATTCCGGGCTGACACGCAGACCCGAACCTGACCATCACATCTAAGCCCAAGAGCACGGGAGCAGTTAGGATATTTGGAATAGGTGTTTCGGTCGGGTAGGATGCCGCCCTTGACGATCAGGTCAAAAACTCATCTTTCGACCATAGACGTTCCAATCAAGTTGCCGTTGCGCCGAGCGCCTATGTCCAATGCGGATTGCACTTCCTGATCGATCTGCTCCCGCCGCGCCATGAACCCATTCTTAGCGCCTGGATAGTCAGCCGCCGATACGCTGGAGTCCGAAAAACCTAGCGTATTTTGGGACAAGGCAAGGATATCTTGCTGCCCCAATACCACGAAAAGAGCGACACGTGTTTCGGCGGAATTGGTCTCAAGCCATCTGGCGACCCCGATACCGACCATATTGTTCTGTAGGTCTTTCATGATTTCCAAGGTCGTGTCAGGCTTTCCGCGTTTCACGTAGAGTTCAGCAAATTCATTGACCAGTCCACACCGGACGACCATCTCTTCGGCTATTGCCTCCGAAAGCCCGAGAAGCCTCAGTCCGGAATAGAGATAGGAAGACGCCNTCCACACCGGACGACCATCTCTTCGGCTATTGCCTCCGAAAGCCCGAGAAGCCTCAGTCCGGAATAGAGATAGGAAGACGCTGAAGCATGCTTGAGGGCGTTGCGATAGGTCCCGTCAAGACCTTGCTCAGTCACGATCCGGCGGACGCTCACTTCGAACCAGCTGTAAAAAGCGAGCGGCGGCAAAGCGATCAGGAGCGCCAGCGCTAAGAGCTTCCTCATCTTACGATGCCGTCAAAACTCATCTTTCGCCTTTCTGGTAAGGGATCATCAGCGCTTTCGGATAAACGCGTGGCGCGCCAGGCTTAACGACCTCAACCCAGAGGCCTGGCTCACCTACGTGCTTGCCCGCATTCCCGACGGTCATCCAATCAACCGGATCGACGAACTGCTGCCGTGGAACCGGTCCCAGAGGCTCCCAGCTTGACGAGCTCATTCATCATTGGCTCGGCGCGAATGAATCAAGCGCGACACGCATCTGTTCCATCGACTGCGGTCCGCCATGCCCTTCGGATTCCACTATGTTCAAGCGGCTTGCCGGCCATATCCGATGGAGACGCCAGGCCGTTATTGCTGGCCCGCTAATGTCGCGGCGACCATGAACCAGAACGGCGGGAATATGTTCAATTGCGGAGACGCCGCGGAGTATCTCCTTTCCATTCTGAAGAAATCCGTCGTTCGACCAGTAGTGCGTGACAAGGGTCGCGAAAGCCAAGCCCTGTTCTTCGTCAAAGCGACGGTCAATCGGCACCCAGTTCGGATCAAGCGAGATGTGCGTCGACTCCCAATCGTTCCAGGTACGTGCTGCCCGTAGCCGATCCTCAATGTCCCCAGTGGCAAGCCGTCGCGCATAGGCCTCCACGATGCGCTCCCCATCGCGCCTAGCGGAGGCCTGCTCAAACCGTTGCCAGGCTTCGGGAAAGATGCGGCCAACCCTTTCGGTGATCCAATTGACCTCCTCCCGGCTTGTCGTCGTTACTGCGACGAGCACCAGTTCCGAGACTCTATCTGGATGCGCTTGGGCATAAGCGAGCGCAAGGGTCGTCCCCCAGGACACGCCCGACACTAGCCACGTGTCGATGCCGAGGTGTCTTCTGACCGCTTCGATGTCCCCGATGAGCGACTGTGTCGTGTTGCGGTGCAGTTCGCCGAGAGCGTCGGTGATACGGGGGCGGCTTCGGCCGCATCCGCGCTGATTGATCCCCACAATGCGATATTTTTGCGGGTCGAAGCGACGGCGATAGCTGCCCGAGCCAAGAGCGCTGCCGGGGCCGCCATGCAGATAGAGAGCGGGCTTCCCGTCGGGATTGCCCGATACTTCCCAATAAATTTCATTTCCGTCGGCGACGCTGAGAAGCCCAGTATCGAACGGATCGATCGGAGGGTTCATATTTTCGGTCATGGCGTGGTTCGATATACCAACACGAGAGATCTTCAACGGGGGCTAACTTTGCAACGGGTCCGAACCGGGCTTTTCACGATCGGTTCCTTTCGCGTCCGACGCCGAACGAAAAGAGAACATTTAGTCAAGCAGCCTGTCAGCACAGAACCTTGCACGCTATCTTGAATTGATCATCCGATTCGACGGGCGGGGAGATCCATGTGCAACGATTACGAGCAGCATATCGCCTGGGCGGAATATTGCCGGATGATGCAATCGCTGGCACTCAACATCCCCAGCCATCAGACCGAGCTTGATCTGCCGCAGGCGGATGACATCCGGATCAACGATCCCGCCCCTGTAATGCGCTCCGCCGGCGACACTATTGAACTGGTTTCGATGACGTTCGGATTTCCGCAAACGGGACCAAAGGGCGGACCCCTATTCAACTTCCGTTCTGAGGGCCGTCAATTCGGCGGCAGCAAGCGTTGCGTTGCTCCGGCGTCTGCGTTCTTCGAATTCACGGGAACGAAGTATCCCAAAGCGAAACACAGGTTCGCGCTTAATGGCTCCCCGTTTATGGCGATCGCTGCGTTGTGGAAAGAAGGCGCCGGCAACAAGCCGCCCACGTTCACCATGACGACTGAGCCGGGGCCGGACGTGGCTCCTTACCACAACCGACAAGTCGTTGTGCTCCAGCCGGAGGACTGGGCAGCCTGGATCCACCTAACAAAGCCCGAAGCTGAACTTTTGCGACCGTTGCCGAGAGGTCGCCTGACAGGCCCGCTGACTGCGCTTCTGCTAGCCTACAATTGGTTCGGCGACAGCCTCTTCGAGGCCAGTTGCCGCCTGGGCGGCAAGACCGCGGGCCGCTGCTTGTGAATCGTAGAATTCCTCAAGCGCATAGACCTTGCCCCACCGCAGCGTGAATACGTGGAGACCACTGTTGACGTAGGAGGCGTCGCCGTTGAGCAGCGTCGCGGTGCCGTCCCACTGGGCAAATACGGTGGTATGCCACGGCCAGCCCGTCACCCAGACATGGTTGACCGTGAGATGGAGATTGGGCAGGACGCGGCCGAGGCGCTCAAACCAGCGGCGCACGGCCTGCTTGTCGTGGCGCTCACCACCAAGCGCGTGGTCACCGGAAACGCGGTGATGGACATGCGGCACGAGTGCTTTCACCGCCTCATCCCAGCGATGGTTGTTGACGTGGTCGAAGCTCTGCCGGATCGATTTCTCGACGATTTGACTGTATAGCATTTGACCTCTCCTCCAAATTGGATTGCGTTCGTACTCTATATCTGTTATAGATGTCGAACGCAAGCTAATTTAAGGAGGTCTACATGCGTGTGAGTCGCATTCAGGCGGCGGAAAACCGCGAAACCGTGATCAATGTGGCAAGCCGGCTTTTTCGGGAGCGCGGCTTTGACGGCATCGGCCTCAAAGACCTGATGCAGGCTGCCGGGCTGACCCAGGGCGCGTTCTACAAGCAGTTCGCCTCCAAGGACGATTTGGCGGTGCAGGCGTCGAGGCGGGCGATGGAGAGCGCCACGCTGCGCTGGTCGGCCGCGACTGCGGCAAAATCCGAGGATCCGCTTGGCGCGGTGATCGCATTCTACCTCAGCATGGGCCATCGCGGAGAAAAGATGGACGGCTGCCCGATTGTCGCGCTCGGCTCGGATGCCGCCAGACAGGGCAGCGAGGTGAAAGCGTCGTTCGAAGCCGGGATCAAGGAGCATCTCGAAATCCTCGGCCGTTTCATTGCCGACGCCAAAGCTGAGGAGCCCGACAGAAAGGCCATGGCCATTCTCTCGACGATGGTCGGCGCGCTGATGCTGTCGCGCGTCGTCAACGATCCGGATCTCGCCCAAGCCTTCCTGGACGCGGCGACCGGCCAGGTTCGCGAAGCAGCCGGCGCTTGAACGGCGTGCGTAGGGCTGGCGACGCAGCCAACTCGATAGGAAAGCAGATGCGACGGATTGTTGTTACAGGCATGGGAGCGGTCACGCCCCTTGCTGCCGATGTCGAAGCGTCGTGGTCGCGGCTGCTGGCCGGTCGCTCGGGCATCCGCAGGCTTCCGGACGATGTGGTGGCAGACCTCCCGGCCAAGATCGGCGGGGTGGTTCCCTCGCTGGAAGACGATCCGGAGGCTGGTTTCGATCCGGATGCCGTGCTGGCGCCAAAAGACCAGCGCAAGGTAGATCGGTTCATCATCTTCGGGCTCGCCGCTGCACAAGAGGCCCTGGCGCAAGCAGGGTGGGCGCCTGTCTCGGAAGCCGATCGCCTGCGCACGGCCACCATCATCGCGTCCGGCATCGGCGGCTTCCCCGCCATCACCGAGGCGGTGCGCACGGTCGACCAGCGCGGCGTCCGCCGCCTGTCGCCGTTTACGGTGCCGTCCTTCCTGGTGAACCTCGCGGCGGGCCACATCTCGATCCGCCATGGCTTCAAGGGGCCGCTCGGCGCGCCGGTGACGGCGTGCGCGGCCGGCATCCAGGCGATCGGCGATGCGGCTCGCCTCATCCACGCCAACGAGGCCGATATCGCCGTGTGCGGCGGAACGGAAGCCTGCATGAACATCGTCAGTCTCGGTGGTTTTGCTGCCGCACGCTCTCTTTCAACCGGCTTCAACGGGGCGCCGGCTCAGGCGTCACGGCCGTTCGACGTGTCGCGGGACGGCTTCGTCATGGGCGAAGGAGCCGGCGTGCTGGTCATCGAGGAACTGAGCCACGCGCTGGCGCGCGGCGCGAAACCGCTCGCCGAGCTCGTCGGCTACGGCACGACGGCGGATGCTCATCACGTCACCTCCGGTCCCGAGGATGGCGACGGGGCGCGCCGAGCCATGCAGGTCGCGCTGGCCCAGGCCGGCATTTCGCCGCGTGAGGTTCGCCACCTCAATGCGCACGCGACCTCGACGCCGGTCGGTGATCTCGGGGAAATGGCGGCGATCAAAACACTCTTCGGCGCAGATTCCACCATCGCCGTCAGCGCAACCAAATCGGCGACCGGACATTTGCTTGGAGCCGCCGGCGGGCTTGGAGCCATCTTCGCAATCCTGGCGCTCAGGGATCAGGTGGCGCCGCCAACCCTCAATCTAGGCGCGCCGGATCCAGCCGGCGACGGCATCGACTTCGTCGCAAACCAGGCCCGGCCGATGACAATGGACTACGCGATCTCAAACGGCTTCGGCTTTGGCGGCGTCAACGCCAGCGCGCTGTTCCGGCGCTGGACGGATGAGCTCGCCGGTGCGAACGCCAGAGGCGCTCATAACTGACGCCTCCGACCTTTCGTGCTTCTCCCACGCCAATCCAAAATCAGTCCAACCCCAGAGAAAGAGATGATTTCCATGAACAAGACCAATCCTGGCGTCGCCCTGGTGACGGGGGCGTCCTCCGGCATCGGGCGCGCGACGGCCATAGCTTTGCAAAGCGCCGGTTTTCGCGTGTTCGGCACCAGCCGTCGCGCAGTCGCCAAAAACTCCGACGGCCCGACCATGCTGTCCTGTGACGTGACCGATCACGCGTCGGTGGCGAAACTGGTCGATGACGTGCTGGCCGAGACCGGGCGCATCGACCTGCTCGTCAACAATGCCGGCATGGGTCTGTTTGGTGGCGCGGAAGAGTCCTCAATGGTCCAGGCTCAGGCACTGTTCGATGTGAACGTCTTCGGCGTGCTCCGCGTGACCAACGCGGTCCTGCCGATAATGCGCCGTCAAGGCAAGGGTAGAATCGTCAATCTGAGTTCGGTGCAGGGATTCATCCCAGCTCCCTATTTCGCGCTTTATGCGTCGACCAAACATGCCATCGAAGGCTATTCCGAATCGCTCGACCATGAACTGCGCCCGTTCGGGATTCGCGTTGCATTGGTCGAACCCGCTTATACCCGCACGTCCTTTGAAGATAATCTCGCCAGGCCGGACCAGTTGCTTGATATCTATGACGCTGCGCGCGCTGGCATGAACGCAGTCGTGCGGAAAGCAATGGAAAAAGGCGATTCGCCCGAATTGGTCGCCAAGACCGTTTTGGCGGCTGCGACCGATCCCGTTCCGAAGAGGCGCTATGCTGCGGGAAAAATGGCGCGCCAGGTCAGTCTCCTGCGCCGTTTCGTCCCCGCATCCGCATTCGACAAGAGCCTGCGCAAGCAGAACGGGCTGCCGGTCTGACGACATCGAAGACACTCCGTGAAATCGGAATCATCGGCCCTGGAAACGTCGGCGCCGCATTGGCGCAGCGCAACCTGAAGCAATTGCCTAGAACGCCCCGGCGGTTGTTGGTGTTAGATAAGCGATATGTTATATTGCAGTGCGAAAGAGTGGGGGCCACGTCCTTTCACACCCGTAAGCGATCTGTATGTGCGACCCCTGCAGTCTTGTCGGTATCTCGGAAACCTCCCGGGCATGGGGTTCGGGAATTCGATGGGGGTAATGGGGCAATGCTTTACACGCTGGTTATGATGGTCTGCCTGACGGATGTGCCGCAGACCTGTGAACAACGCGAGCAGATGGTGGACGGCCTGGCGATGAACCCAGGGACTGCCTTCATGCAGGCGCAGCCGCTGGTAGCCCAGTGGATCGAGACGCATCCCGGTTATTTCGTGCAGCGCTGGCGCGTGCTGCCCGGCCGGGGAACGTGAGATCCGCTGCGGAGATAGAGGTTCTACTTCTTTGCGGCGAGGGTTTCCGAGACGGCCTTGGACAATTGATAAAGCCGCTGCTCGATGATCGTCGGCACTTCACAGACGTAAGTCAGTGATTGGACGCGTTCATTGAAAATTCGCGTTGCGAATTTCAGCTGTTCGGTTCGCCGTTCGATGTCGTCGGGATCCGCATCCGGCTTTGCCCGCAAAGCATCGACGTCGGACGCTGCCTTGCGCAAGGCGGCGGCCATTTCGAGCTGCTTGTGGGCGTACCGGGAAATGCCTGAGATCACCTGCGAACGCTCGGCGTCCATGTGATCGAACATGCCTTGCACCAGCATCGCCATCTTCGGCGCAAGCTGCTCGGCCGGCAGCGAGGCGGCGAAATCCTTGATTTTCTTTTGGGCTTCGGCGATCGGCATCCGCCGGGCCGCCACCTCCTCGACCAGGGTGGAGACGGCAGGGTCCTTCGAAAAATCCTTCGCCGCTGGCGGAAGCTCCGGCCCATTCCAGATCTGGCCGAGCGAGAGTTGCGGCACCTTGCGCTGTATGCAGGGCCAGTCCGAATCGGTATTCGCTGCCCTGGCGTTCATGCTCGGCGTCAGCATGGCAACCACAGCCAGGCTGCGAACAAGGCTCATTCGTGCCATCAGCCATTTCCTCCGGTGTCTTGTTTGCGGGTCACCAGGCCGCGCGAAGGGTCGTAGGCGATGATGGCGGCGGCAAGGAACAGAACAGTGCATCCGGCAACGACGCCCAGCGACAGCCACTCGATCTGGCCGTAGAAGGCGAAGCGGATCAGTTCGACGGCATAGGTGAACGGGTTGGCGAGGCAGATCTTGTGCAGCAGCGGGCTCGCCTCCTGGATGCGCCACAACGGATAGAGCGCCGGAGAGGCGAAATAGCCGGGAAAGATGACGAAGTTCATGATGCCGGCGAAATTTTCGAGCTGCTTGATCATCGACGACAAAAGCATGCCGAGCGCGCAAAGCATCATTCCCGACAGGAACAGCGCCGGCAGCACCATGAGATAGCCGATCGGCGGCGCCTTGACGCCCCAGAACCAGGCAACGATCAGGAACGCATAGACCTGCGCGATCGATACGGAGACGCCGGCGAGCATCTTCGACACCAGCAGGAACCAGCGCGGGAAGGGGCTGACCAGCAAGGTGCGCATGTTGCCCATCTCGCGGTCATAAACCATCGACAGCGAAGACTGCATGCCTGAGAACAACAGGATCATGCCGCACAGCCCCGGCGTGATGTAGACCTCGTAGAGCACGTAGCTCTTGTAGGGCGGGATGATCGACACGCCGAGCACCTGCCGGAATCCGGCGGCAAAGATGAACAGCCAGATGAGCGGCCGAACCAGCGAGGATATGAAGCGCTCGCGCTGGTGCAGGAAGCGCAGGCATTCCCGCAGGACGACGCCCTTGAGGCAGATGAGATAGTGGCGCAGGCCGAATTTTTCGAACTTCACCGGGATGATGCCGGCCACTTTTTCGGGCATTGAAGGAGCGCTCATGGCGATATCCCCGCGGTGCCGGCCGCCTCGATGCGGCTGAGCCTGGAAAAGGCGTCGCGGATCGAGCCGGCGCCGCTCGTCCTGACGACATCGGCCACCTTGCCCTTTGCGACCAGTTCGCCCTGCCGCAGCACGACGACATGGTCGCCGTCGTCAACTTCGTCGATCAGATGCGTTGCCCACAGCACGCCGATGCCCTCGGTTTCGACGAGCTTGCGGATGGTGGCGAGAATGCCGGCACGCGACTGGATGTCGAGACCGACCGTCGCCTCGTCGAGCAGCAGCAGCGACGGGCGGTGGAGCAGCGCCCTGGCGATCTCGATGCGCCGCATCTGGCCGCCGGAAAGGCTGCGCGCCTTGTCATGCTGACGGCCCTGCATGTCGACGATATCGAGCAGCGCGGCAATGCGCTGCCGGGCCTCGCGTCCGCCGATGCCATGCAGCGCGGCGTGGTAGGAGAGGTTCTGGTAGACGCTGAGATCGAGGTCGAGCGTGCGCGCCTGGAACACGATGCCGACCCGCCTGAGCGCCTCGCCGGAGGCGCGGCTGACGTCATGGCCGAAGATGCGGATCGATCCGCGGCGCGTGTCGTAAAGATGACTGATCAGCGAGAACAGCGTCGTCTTGCCGGCGCCGTTTAGACCGAGAAGAACGGTGAACGTCGCCGGCGCGATCGAGAACGAGACGTCGCTGAGCGCCCGCTTCGAACCATAGGAATGGCTGACGGCGGCGACGTCGAGCGCCGCCACCTGATCTCCCGGTCCGTTTGTCCTCACATGCTGCACGCCGGTCGGCTCCCTTGTCGTCGACAATAGTCTGGCCCAAGTCTAGCCCACGGGGCGCGATCGCGCAGGTCCTGCTTTTCAAACCTTATTTGATCGTGATCGTGCCCTTCATGCCCTTGTCGGCGAGGTCGGGCACCGACCATGTGTAGATGCCGGGCCTCACGGTGGTGAACTGTACCTGGATGGTGCCGTCGGCGTCGAATTCGAGCCATGCGGGTGCGCCGTTCATGTGCACCTCGAGGTCGTTGATGACGATCTTGTTGTTCCACACATTGCGGAACAGGTCGGTGTGGAATTTGTACTCCAGCCCGCCGGCCGCGGTGATCTTCCAGCGATAGCCCTGGCCGGCGATCAGCTCAAAATCCTTCTGGTTGGCGGTGAACTGGTCTTCCTTGCTGCCGAGGATAAGTTCCGGCACGTCCTTGCTGGCCCGGGTCGCCTTCTCGGCTTTCGGACTGGCCTCCGTGCTGGCCGCTCCGGCGGCGGCGTCATCGTCATCGCCGTCCTGCGCCGAGACCTGGCCCTGGGTGAGCGCCATGCCCACCAGCGCGGCGAAAGCGACTGCCCGAAATTTCCGCATGATTTCCTGCCCTTCTGCTGTTTTTCTGTCGGCTTGATTCACTTGGTTTATTCAACGGTTCATTTGGCGGAATTCAATTGGGCGAGACGACGACGCCCCACGGCAGCGCGCCGACGGTCACCGACTGCACCGGCTCGTCGGTCGCCACGTCGATGAAGGTGATGTCGTTCGACACGCCGTTGGTCGAGATGATGGTCTTCTGGTCCGGGGTGAAAGCAAGCTGCCAGACGCGTTGGCCGACCAGCACATATTTCTCGACCTCGTATGTCTGCGTGTTGACCACCGCGACGCGGTTGGCCGGTCCGAGCGCCACATAGGCTTTCTTGCCGTCGGCGGTGATGCGCACACCGACCGGCTGGATGGATTCGGGCCTCAGGCCGGCAACCTCGAAGGTGATCTTCTGGACGACTTCGCGCGTTTGATTGTCGATCACCGAAACCGTGCCACCGATCTCGGCGCTCACCCAGGCCTGCTTGCCGTCGGGCGTGAACTCGACGAAGCGCGGACGCGTGTCAACCAGCACGTTGTCGGTGATCTCGTGCGTCGACGTGTCGATGAAATGCGCCATGTTCGTCGTTTCCGACGTGTTGACCATGGTCTTTCCGTCCGGGCTGACACCCATCCCCTCCGGTTCGACGCCGACCGGGATTTCCGCCAGCACCTTCTTGCCCTCGATGTCGATGACGGTGACGAGATTGTCGTCCTCATTGGCGACATAGAGCGTCTTGCCGTCAGGCGACAGCACGAACAGCTCCGGGTCGGGCCCGGAAGGCAAGGTGTCGACGATCTCCAGCGACGCCGTGTCGATGACCTCGATCGAATCATCGTCGCTGGCGCAGAGATAAATGTGCTTGCCGTCGTGCGAGATGGTGATGCCGCGCGGACGCTGCCCGACATTGACGGTCTTCACCACCTGCATCGTCGCGGTGTCGACCACGGTCATCGTGTTGTCTTTCTCGTTGGAGACATAGGCCATGTAGGCCGACGCCGGACCGGCCATGAAGCCGGTCGCAACGATGGCGAGTGCGCAAGCTCGTCTCTGCACTGAAGTTCCTCCCAATCTTTTCTACTTAAGCACGCATTTTGTTTCCGGCTCGTCGACCCCGAGCGTATCGAGCTCGGACAGCTGGTGCAAAAATCCCTCCTGCGGCGATGTCGAGACGACCGACCTGGTGTCGCCGAGGAAGATCGGCTGCCGCAACTGCTGGTTCCATTTGCGGAAGGTCAGTTTCTGCCCCTTGAAGGCGGCGATCGAAAAATCGTCGGAGCGGATGAAATCGGCCATCTTGCGCGGGTCGGCGCCCTGCGTGCGGGTCGCCGCCTCGCCGAGGATGCGCACCGCGGTCCACGCCGCCATGTCCTTCGACATCATGCGGCGGCCGTTTGCCTTGGCGAAGCGGTTCTGGATCTGGGTGCCGCCCCATTGCTCGCTGGCCGGATGCCAGGCCGACGGGGTGAGGCCGGCGGTGCCGGCGACCGGCCGCGGAATCCAGGTGCGGAACGGAACGTAGGTGCCGAACACCTCGCTTTCGTCGGCGACCAGCAGCACATCGTGCTCCGGCAGGTCCTGGGTGAAGACAGGCATCTGCCGCTGGATCTGGACGACGCCGGAATCGGTCCGCCGCGCCGTGCCGGTATCCTCGAACAGCTTTTCGCCGACGATCTCGCCGCCGAAGCGCGTCGCCGCCCGGCGCAGCGCCTCGGCAAAAAGCTGGTCGCGCTCGTGCGAGCCGTAGATCAGCACCCAGCGCCGCCATTGCTTCCAGATGAGATATTGCGCCAGCCCGTCGGCCAGCATGCTGCGCGTCGGAATGGTGTGGAAAATGCTGGCGCGGCATTCCTCCTCGCGAAGACTGTCGTCGGTGGCGCCGGCGTTGAAGATCAAGACGCCGTTGTCGCGGGCAAGATCGGCGATCGACAGCAACTGCCTGGCCGACAGGTCTGCGACCACATAGCGGTTGCCTTTGGCGATCATCTCCTGGAAGGCCGGGACAACATCGGCATCCGGCTTCACCTCGGTCACGTCGAGGCTGAATTTCTGGCCAAGGAAGCTGCCGGTCGTGTTGTTGTCGGCAATCGCCACATTGCCCCCGGCCACGCCTTCATCGCGCGGCGGGACGTCGAGCACCGACAAGGCCAGCTGCGGCGCATAGGCGCGCAAATAGCCTATCTTGATCTCGATTACTTTTTTTTCCGGCTTGGCCGTTGCGGTCGGCTGCTTGCCCGTCGCTTCCTGGGCGAGCGCGCCCGCAACGTTGACGGTCAGGGAAAAAAAGCACAAAAAGGCCGCCAGAGTGCCCGGCACCGCGCTCGTCATCGATTAAATTACCCGTTCTTGCGCTAAAGTCCGATTGTTGTCGGAGCGGCGCGAAGTCAAGGTGCCCGTGATGAGCTTAGCTGACCCGCAAATTTTATCAAACCCTGAAAGTGGACTTCTCACGTCTGCTTTAGTGCCAGGCCTGCTCGCCCGAACGGCGACCGGGCGGATTTCGGTATTCGGGCCCAAGAGCGCCCTTTTCCTCATGCCGGAGAAAGTCCGTCAATGACCAGAATGCTGGCCAGCGTCACCGGCGTCGACGAGGCGGAGATCGCGCTTTCAGGCGGTGCCGACATCGTCGACCTGAAGGATCCGAAGGCTGGAGCGCTGGGCGCGGTGTCCGCGCAGACCATCCGCCGGACGGTTTCGCTGGTCGCCGGCCGGGCGCCGGTCAGCGCGGTCTGCGGCGACCTGCCGATGGAACCCGAGACCATCCGCGCCAGGGCTGAAGAGATCGCCGCAACCGGCGTCGATTACGTCAAGATAGGTTTTTTTCCGTCGGCAAATGTCGCGGCTTGTGCTGCGGCGCTCGAACCGCTCGCTGCGCGAACGAAACTGATCGCGATGCTTTTCGCCGACCTGGCGCCGGATTTCGAGCTTCTGCCGATGCTTGCCAAACATCGCTTCCATGGCGCCATGGTCGACACTGCCAACAAGGCCAACGGGCGGCTGCTCGACCATCTGCCGCCCGAGCGTATCCCGGGATTCATCGATCGAGCGAAATCGCTCGGCCTCATGGTTGGGCTGAGCGGATCTCTGGAAGCCCCTGATATTCCACGCCTGCTGCCCTTCGCTCCCGATTTTCTCGGCTTTCGCGGGGCGCTGTGCGGCGATTCCGGCCGCGTGGGTTCGATCAGCGCCGAGGCGGTTGCGCAGATCCGCGAGTTGATCCCGGAAGCATCCCGGGCTGGCGGCGCGTCGAGCGTCGACTACCGCCTGCTGGCGGCGAGGGGCTATTCGCCGGGCACCGACCCGACACTGGGCACCGACAAGATCTTCGTGCGGGACTTTGTCCTGCCGGTCCAGATCGGCGCCTACAGTTTTGAGCACGGCCATACCCAAAAAGTGCGTTTCGACGTGACCGCCGACGTGCTGCAAGTCACCGACCATCCCGAAGACATGCGCCATGTGTTCTCCTACGACATCATCATGGACGGCATCCGCACCATTGTTGCGCGGGGCCACATCCAGCTTAGCGAGGCCCTGGCCGAGCAGGTGGCGACCTACATTCTGGAGAACCCGCGTGTCGTGCGGGTCACGGTAAGGGTGGAAAAACTCGAACTCGGCCCAGGCGGCGTCGGCGTCGAGATCGAACGCAAGCGCCAATCGGCAGGTCGCAGCGTCGCCTCCGGCCCTGTTGGTCGAAAAGACCAAGGCGCTGTTCCCCGGCCGCGACAGGAAAGGCCCGAGGCCATCAGGCGAGCCGCCGTCAAGCCGTCCGTCGTTAAGCTTGGCGGCAGCACCGTCCATGCGGCGGAACTGGAAAGCTGGATCGCGGCGCTGGCGGGTTCCAAGCTACCGATCGTCATCGTGCCCGGCGGCGGCCTGTTCGCCGACCAGGTGCGCGAGACGCAGATTTACATGGATTTTTCCGACACCGCCGCCCACGCCATGGCGATCCTCGCCATGGAGCAGTTCGCCCAGGTCATCCTCGACCGTGACGAAAGGCTGGCGCCGGCACGGTCGCTGGAAGAAATGCGGCGGGCGCTGGACGCGGGGAAGATCCCGGTGTGGCTGCCGTCGTCATTGGCGCTGCCGGCGCCGGACATTCCGGCGTCCTGGGATGTTACCTCCGATTCCCTTGCCGCCTGGCTTGCCGGCAAGCTCGGCGCGAACGCGCTGCTCTTGATCAAGCAGACCGGCGCCTTCTCCGGCAGCGACACGATCGACAGCCTGGCGGTCAGAGGCATCGTCGACGCCGGCTTCGCCGCCATGCTGCCCGACGGTGTCGATGTCCACCTCGCCGGCCCGAAAGATGCCGCCGAGGCCGGGGCGCTGCTCGCGGCGGGCAATCTGCCCGGCATTGCTATCGCGGCTTCGATCCGGTCGGCAAGAAAAGCAGGGTAGGCGATGGCGATGCTGCATACGCCGCGCTGGGCATGGGTTTTGACCGGTTCCGGTCATTTTTTTACGGAGAGTTTTGCACTCATTCACCAGGTCGAGCATTGCGATGTCTTTGTGTCGAAAGCCGCCAACGAAGTGCTGCGCATGTACAAGCTCAAGCTCGATTTCCCGGAGACGACGCGCGTGCTGCACGACAAGACGGCGAGCGCGATCCCGGTCGGCGAATTCTATCACGGCGTCTATCATACGGTGGTGGTGGCGCCGGCCAGCTCCAACACGGTTGCCAAATGCGTGCACGGCATTTCCGACACGCTCGCCACCAACGTCTTTGCCCAGGCCGGAAAATGCCGGGTGCCGGCCATCGTCTTTGCTTGCGACACCGCGCCGGAACTCGAAACCATGGCGCCGCATGGGCTGGTCAAGGTCTATCCGCGCAGCATCGACCTGGAGAATACCAACCAGCTGAAGAGTTTTGAGCGAACCCAGGTGGTCGAGTCGCTTGCCGATCTCGAAGCCTCGGTCAGGCGGCGCCACGCCGAACTCGCAAGCCATGGCTGAGCGGCTGGTCTTTCTTACCGGCCATCTGGCCAAGGTCCGGCTGGAAAGGCTGCTGGCCGGACTGGGCGAAACCGAATTTGCCTGGGAGATCATCGACATCGGCGTCAAGGTCGCGGCGCTGATGAGCGAAGACATCATCAAGCGGCGGCTTACCTTGGCAGGCGCCGCCGATCGCGTCATCCTGCCAGGCCGCTATCGCGGCGACATCGAGCATCTGTCGAAGCATTTCGGCGTGCCCTTCGTACGCGGGCCCGACGAGATCGCCGATCTGCCGGCCTTTCTCGGCCGGGCGGGCGAGCCGCCTGACCTTTCGCGTCACGACATGCGCATCTTCGCCGAAATCGTCGATGCGCCGATGCTGTCGGTCGAGGCGCTGGTGGCGAGAGCACGGACGCTGGCCGCGGCCGGCGCCGACGTCATCGATCTCGGCTGCCTGCCGGAAACGCCGTTTCCGTTGCTGGAAGAGGTCGTGCGCAAGCTGAAGGCACTGGGATTTCTGGTCAGCGTCGATTCGGCCAGCACCGACGAACTGTCGATCGGCGCGCGCGCCGGTGCGGACTATCTTCTCAGCCTCGATGAGAACACGCTGCCGCTGGCCTTCGATTGCGGGGCCGTGCCAGTTTTGATCCCGGCCACGCCTGGCGACCTGGATTCGCTCGGCCGGGCCATCGAAGCGGCGCAACAGGCCGGCGTCGCCTTCATCGCCGATCCGGTGCTCGACCCGATCCATTTCGGCTTTGCCGCCTCACTCGGGCGTTTCATCGAGGCGCGCCGCCGCTGGCCTGAGGTCGAGCTGCTGATGGGCACCGGCAATCTCACCGAATTGACGGACGCCGACAGTTCCGGCGTTACCGCGATTCTGGCCGGGCTCTGCTCGGAACTTCAGATCCGAAACGTGCTTGCCGTGCATGTCAGCCCGCATACGCTGCGAACGATCGAGGAGCACGACATTGCCCGCCGCATCCTGTTTGCCGCCAAGAGTGACGGTGCGCTGCCGCGGAGTTATCATCCAGGGCTGCTGCAGGTTCACGATCGCAAGCCGTTCACCGCCTCGACCGAGGATATCGCAGCCCTCGCGGCCGAGGTGCGTGACACCAACTTCCGCATCATGACCGCGGAGGACGGCATCCATGTTTTCAACGGCAAGGGGCACGCGGTTGCCACGGATGCGTTCGAACTCTTTGCCGGGCTTGGCGTTGAGGCGGATGGAGCACACGCGTTCTATCTCGGCGCCGAACTGATGAAGGCCGAGATCGCGTGGCGCCTCGGCAAGCGCTATGTGCAGGACGAGCCGCTCGCATGGGGCGTTGCCGCGCCGGCTCCCGAAACCGACCGCAGCCGTCTTGCCGAAGCGGGCCCCACGCTTCGCGCGAAGAAAGAGCGCTAAACCATGCCGTTCATTCGCGAATCGATCATCACCACGGTCAACGAAGCCGGCGACGTCCACATCGCGCCGATCGGCATCATCGCCGAGAAGGACGGCTGGGTCATCGCGCCGTTCCGGCCGTCGATCACGCTCGACAATCTCGCCGAAGTGCCGTTCGCCATTGCCAATTACACCGATGACGTCCGCATCTTTGCCGGCTGCCTGACCGGCCGCAAGCATTGGCCGACCGTTGCCGTCGACGGGTTCCCGGTGCCGCGGCTCGCAGCGGCGCTCGCGCATTCGGTCCTCGAAGTCGAAAGCGTGGATGACGACGCCATGCGGCCTCGCCATTTCTGCCGCGTGGTGCAGGAGGAAACGCATGCGCCGTTCACCGGCTTCAACCGCGCCAAGGCGGCGGTGCTGGAACTGGCCATCCTGGTCAGCCGGCTCGGCATGCTGCCGCGCGACAAGATCGAGGCGGAAATCGCCTACCTTTCGATTGCCATCGAAAAGACTGCGGGCGAGGGCGAAAAAGAAGCCTGGGACTGGCTGATGCAGCGTGTCGGCGATCACCTTGCGGCCGAGGATGCCAGCGGCGAGGATGCGCGGGGCTGAACCGGATATGCTGAACCTGGGTAAGCGTCCGGGCCGACGTGGTTTAGCACGGTACACGGTGGCGCCGATCTCAAACGGCGGTGTTCGACCCTTTGCGGTCATTGAGCCCGGTATGCACGATGACCGGAATGGGCACGAATGCTGACTGGCAGCTTTGAGGCTCGGATTGTAAGAAGCGCCCTTCAGCCCCCCGCGGGTACCGACGTGATCTGACCCCAATCCGACCATTCCCGCCGCACGATGCCGCCCGAAAGCCGACATACAAAGGATCCAGCGGCCAAGCGCAGATTGCCGGAACCGACTCATGAGTGCGCGCGCCGTTTATCCAATCATGTGAGCCACTGGCATGCCCCCAGCGCCGGGCTTGGCCATCAATTCGCAATGAGGTCAGAGATCGAGGCAAACGGTGCCTAGCGGCCGGCTGCAGCAAGCCAGCACATAACCAGCCGCCTTCTCTTCAAGGCTGAGTCCTCCAAGGTCGTCGATCACGACGTCACCTGAGAGCTTGACCGTCCGACAGGTTCCGCAAATGCCCTGCTGGCATGCGGTAGGGATGTAGAGGCCGCTATTGCGCGCCGCATCGAGCAGAGTCTCTCCAGGCGCACACAGGTGCTCCACGCCAGACCGGGCGAAACGGACACAAGTCGGGCCAGCGGCAGCCGATTGAGGAGCCATGGAATTGCCCACGGCGCCGCCGAAACTTTCCTCGTGATACTGGGAGGGTGCGATGCCGATCCCCGCGACACAGGCCCGAACCGTCTGCATAAACGGCTCGGGGCCGCAAACGTAAGACGTGCGCTGGTGAAGGTCCGGAGCCAGCCGCAAGAGCATGGGGCCGTCGATGCGACCGAAAGGGCCCTGCCACGCCGAACCTTCCTGGCTGCAGATGAAGCTTACATCGACATTGGAGAATCGCGCGGCGAGCGCCTCCAACTCGGAGCGGAAGGCGATGTCGTCCGCCGTCCGAGCGCAGTGAATGAAACGGATGTCATGGCCAGATGCCCGGTCGGTTAGCGCCCGCAGCATCGACATAACGGGAGTGATGCCGCTGCCGCCCGAAAGGAAAAGCGGCTTCTCGGATGGTAGATCGTCGAAGTTGAAACGTCCGACCGGCCCTTCGATTTCAATGTTGTGGCCCGGCCGGAGATTGTCGTGAAGCCAGTTGGAAACAAGCCCGCCCTTCACCCGCTTCACCGTGATCTGCAGGTCGAGCGGTCGAGTCGGCGGCGACGACACCGAGTACGGTCTCGTTACCCGGGTGCCTTCGATTGTCAGGTTCAGGACTAAATACTGGCCTGCACTAAAGCTGAACATGTGGCCAGAAGCAGCTGAAAAGACGAATGTCTTAACGTCGTGTGTCTCATCGATGACGCGCCGGCAGCGCACGAACTGTCTTGAGCTCTCCGCCCATTGCCGTTGACGCAGCGCTGGAGCGAAATCGGTGGCCGAAAAGGGAGCGTGCGCGTTCATGATTGGACTCTGCTTGACCCGACCAGAATGGCAGCCGGGATACTTTCAAAAAAGCGGCAGATGTCGGCTTTACAATCGGATATTTCGATCTAGGTTTCCATGGACATAACGGCCAGATGGAGCGCGCGAATCCCTCTACGGATGATCGGCTCGTGCTTGCGGCGCGCCAAAATAGCGGTGTGAACCGGCTGCTGAAGCGCGGGCGCGCCCTCGACCACAAAAGACGGCCGCTCGGCGGTATACCGCCGAGCATCGTCACTGCGCATATAGCAAGTGCCACCCATGCGCCGCAGCATCGCTTCGGCGAGGGTTTCCGAGCCCATCGAAAGACGGCCTATCGCCAATTGCGGCAGCGCCTCGGCGTGGGCTTTTTCAAGCGCGACCGTGTAGCCCGGCCGGATGTACATATCCGCGTTGACCTCCGACAGGATCCTGGCCGTCGTAGACACCATCACATATTCTTCAACCATGAGAGGATCGTAGGAGATTTCAGGGAGGTATCGGGGCGCGTAGACCACAGCAATATCGAGGTTTCCCAAGCTCAAGTCGGAAATCATCTGCGGCGAGTAGTCGGACTCTACGTGAATTGACGATTTCGGCAGCACCTGGAACAGAGTTTCCACCCAACCCGGCAATATCGATCGCGTCATCCCGACCTGCGCAGCGACGCGCAAGGTGCCCTCGAACCGGTTGAATGCCCGAACGTCATGGCGGGCCTGAGACCATGTCGACAGCATCGCGCGCGCATAGGCTTCGAAACGTCGCCCCGCCGCGGTCGGTTCGGCGCCGGCGCGTCCCCTCAGGAAGAGCTCCGAACCGATGGCCTGCTCTAGGTTCCTGATGCGGGTACTGACCGTCGACTGCGTAACCCCAAGACGATCGGCCGTACGGTTGAAATTTCGCGACTCCATAATGTCGAGAAAGGTCTCAATGTGATCCAGCTGCATGTGGCCTCGCGATCGAAAAATCCGATCGTATTACCTCAGATCACAAGCTTGATCAAATAATTCCCAAGGCGGAAGCTGCGGTTGAAGAAGCCGGCTGGGTTAGCCGGCCTGCCGCGCCAGGGGAGTTGGTTAGGGTGTTCATAGTCGATTGCGATTGTCACAATTACTGGTCGAGCGCTACGGTGCTCGAGCCATATCTTTCCGGCGTCTGGAAAGACATGTTCACAGAAGGCGAAAAAACTGGTCCGAGAGGCGCCTTCCCCCACGGTCACCGTCCGTGGTTTCACCCGCAGGATTTCTCCCGGAAGGACGTCAGGCCCGAGACGGAGGCCGACAACTATCTCGTCATGAAAGAAAAGCACCTCGACAAATACAATGTCGGAGCCGCTATCCTCACCGGCGACGAGCCGATCGAAGCCTCCACGCTGGCCAATCCCTATTACGCAAGTGCACTGGTCAGCGCCTATAACGACTACCAAATCGCCGAATGGCTTCCCAAAGACAGTCGTTTTATGGGCTCCATCATCATCGCGCCGCAGGATCCGAAGCTCGCAGCAGCCGAGATCCGCCGCCTCGGCAACCATCCGCGTATGGTGCAGGTTCTGGCCTCCCAAGGCTCGGTCAAACCCTACGGTGATCCGTTCTACCATCCCATTTTCGAGGCTTGCGCCGAAGTCGGGCTGCCATTCGCGATCCACCTAGGCGGCCATGGCGGCATCAACTGGAACGCGGTGGCACCGGCTCCCACGACCTTCTTCTGGGAGACGCACGCTATTCTTCACATGTCGGCCTTGTCGCATGTGGCAAGCATGATCGCGCATGGCGTTTTCGAAAAATGGCCGGACCTGTATTTCGTGATCATCGAGTGCGGTGTGGCCTGGGTTCCATCGGTATTATGGCGTCTGGACGCAGATTACAAAGCGCTGCGCAAGGAAACGCCGTGGCTGAAGATGCTGCCCTCGGAGTATTGCCGGCGCAATATCCGCTTTTCCACGCAGCCGCTGGAGCAGCCCGCGAACATACAGCATCTCTGGTCCACTCTCGAAGCGATGGACGGCGAGAACACGCTGATGTTTGCCTCCGACTACCCGCATTGGGATTATGACGATGCCAACACGCTGCACATCCCGCCTGCCTGGAGGAGCAAGATCATGGGGTTGAATGCGCTCGAGGTCTATAAACGCATTCCCCGCACGCAAGCGGCTAATGCCGCCTGACGGGAGCAGACAATGGCTGAGAAAACATACATTTGCCGGGTCGACGAAATCGAGACCGGAACTCCCTACATCGCCAAAATCCGCAGCCTGTCAGTCGGGGTTTTCCGCATCGGAGATTCATTCCATGCCTTGCTGAACGTTTGTCCGCACCGAGGCGCTCCGCTTTGCGAGGGACCGCAATGCGGAACCACGGCGCCGGTGGACCAAGCGCAGTTCATCTATCACCGCGAGAACGAGATCGTGCGCTGCGCCTGGCACGGTTGGGAATTCGACATAAAAACCGGTGCGGCCCTGGTCGATCCGGGCGTACGTGCCCGAACATTCCCGGTCACGGTGGAAGCTGGTGAAATCTATGTAACGGCGTAAGATTTGTGTCGAAAACGCTGAAAATCGAAAGGAGGCAAATCGGCTGAATCCGCCAGATCTGCTCGATAATGCCAACAACAAGAATGCGGGAAATCCGCAATTGGGAGGAAGCAGTGTCAGAATCTGAATATAAACTCCGCCTGGCGCAAAACCTGATCGGCCGCGGCAAGGTTTCGCGCCGTGATTTCATCCAGCTCGGGCTGGCGGCCGGCCTGACGGTCGCCGCCGGCGACAAGCTCTTCGTGACCGTGGCGCGGGCCGAACCGCAGCGGGGCGGCTTCGCCAAGCTCGGCATGGCACATGGCGCGACGACGGATTCGATCGATCCGGCCGGCTATCTCGACACCTTCACGCAAACCGCCTTTTCGGGTGCCATGTCCAACAGCCTGACCGAGGTCGACGCGAAAGGCAGCATCCAACCGGACCTTGCCGAGAGCTTCGAGACCTCGGACGACGCGACGACATGGGTCTTCAAGCTGCGCAAAGGTGCGACCTTCCACAACGGCAAGACCGTAACAGCGGACGACGTGGTCGCCTCGATGCAATACCACATGGGAGTCGACACCAAATCGGCGGCGAAGTCGCTGCTGGAATCGGTGACCAATATCAAGGCGGACGGTCCGGAAACGATCGTTTTTAAACTAAACAGCGGCAATGCAGACTTTCCCTACATCATGAGCGACTATCACCTTGTCGTCATGCCTGCCAAGGACGGAAAGGCGGACTGGGAATCGGGCGTCCGGACCGGTGCCTTCGTGCTTGAGAACTTTCAGCCCGGCGTCTCGGCCAAGCTCAAGCGCAATCCCAACTACTTCAAGAACGGCAAACCCTATTTTGACGAGGTGGAGTTTATCGCCATCACGGACCTCGCAGCGCGTATGGCGGCGCTGTCAACCGGCGAGGTGGATTATATCGGCCGCGCCGACCTGAAAACGCTCGGTATGCTGAAGCGCAAGCCGAATATCGAAATCCTCGAGGTCACCGGATACGGCCATTACACGCTGCCGATGAACGTGACGGTGGCGCCATTCGACAACCCCGATGTGCGCATGGCGTTGAAATGGGCCATCGATCGCGAGGAAATCGCGCAGAAGATCTTCCTTGGCCATGCAACCGTCGGAAATGACAACCCGATCGCACCGGCGATCAAGTTCGCCATCAATCCGGAGCCGCAGCACAAGTTCGATCCGGAAAAGGCGCGCTTCCATCTGAAAAAAGCGGGAATCGAAAATCTCAAGGTCGACCTTTCCGTCGCCGACGCCGCTTTCGCCGGCGCCGTGGACGCAGCCGCCCTCATCCGCGAGACGGCGGCCCAATGCGGCATCGATGTCAATGTGGTGCGCGAGGCCGAGGACGCCTATTGGGACAATGTCTGGCTCAAGAAACCGTGGTGCGCCTCCTATTGGAGCGGTCGTGCAACGGCCGACTGGATGTTCACGCAGGCCTACTCGGCCGATTCCAGCTGGAACGACACGTTCTGGAAAAATCCTCGCTTTAACGAACTGCTGATCCAGGCACGCGCGGAGACCGACGAGGCCAAGCGCTCCGCGATGTATGCAGAAATGCAGCAGTTGACGCATGATGACGGCGGCGCCATCGTCCTGGTATTCAACAATTTTGTCAGCGCCAAGTCCAAGAAACTGGCGCATGGCGACGTGGCGCCGAACTGGGAGAATGACGGACTGAAGATGGCCGAGCGCTGGTGGATAGCCACCGCGTGACGTTCGCCAGGCGAACTGCCCGCGGCGCGGGCGGTTCGCTGTTTTCAGGGGAAAGGCTCGAAGGTACCGCCCATGAACCCGGTCGTTAGAACGGTTCTGCAGCGCCTGGGCCTTGGCCTGATCACGCTCTTCATCGTCTCGATCATCATATTTTCGGCGATTGCCATGCTTCCGGGCGATTTCGCCAAGGCGATGCTTGGGCAATCTGCGACGCCCGAGACGGTCGCTGCCTTCCAGCGCGAGATCGGCATCGATCGTCCGCCGGTCGAGCGCTATTTCGCCTGGGTCGGACAGATCGTGCAGGGGGATTTCGGCTCTTCCTTCGCAAGCCGCACCGGCTACCGGCGCACGGTCGCCGAGATCATTGCGCCCCGGCTCTACAACACGATGTTCCTCGCCGTGATGACCGCCCTTATAGCGGTCCCTCTCGCGCTGGGACTCGGCATTCTCGCCGCTCTCTATCGCAACAGCTGGTTCGACCGTGTGGTGAACACGGTGACGCTGACGACGATTTCGTTCCCCGAATTCTTCGTCGCCTATATGCTGGCCTATCTCATCATCTCGCGCGACACGTTCATCGGAACCGAATTTGCACAATCCCTACCCGAGTGGCTCGCGTCTTCGATCAACTGGGTCCTGAACCTGGTTCCCAAATTTCCGACACTGGCGAATATCAGCGACCAAACGCCGTTCTGGGAGCACGTCTGGCGCGCAGCGCTGCCGTCCATCACCCTGACGCTGGTGATTGTTGCCCATATGATGCGTATGACGCGAGCGGCGATTATCAACATGCTGGCAAGCCCCTATATCGACATGGCGCGGCTCAAGGGAATGTCGCCAATGGCAATCGTTCTCAGACACGCCCTGCCTAATGCCTGGGCGCCCATCGTCACGGTAATTGCTTTCAACCTCGCTTATCTCATCGTCGGCGTGGTCGTGGTCGAGGTGGTGTTCGTCTATCCCGGCATCGGCCAATTGATGGTCGATGCGGTGAAGTCGAGGGATGTTCCGGTCGTGCAAGCCTGCGCCTTGATTTTCGCGGCAACCTACATCCTGCTCAACCTGACCGCCGACATCATTTCCATCGCCACCAATCCGAGGCTTTTGCACCCGCGATGACCAGTATCGAACACGCCGTGGCGGTTCCGAGACAAAGGCGCACGCGCGCCTCGCGGGTAAAAACCGCACTCAGAAAGGCTCCCTTCAGCGCCTGGTTCGGCATCGTGGTCATCCTTGGCTATGTCTTCGTCGCGCTGTCGGCGCCCTGGATAGCGCCCTACGGGGAAACGCAGGTTTTCAGCGAAGCCTTCGCGCCCTGGAGCCAGGAATTCATCGTCGGGACCGACCAACTCGGCCGCGACGTGCTCACCCGGCTGATCTATGGCGCGCGCAATACGGTCGGCATCGCTCTCGCGACTACGCTTCTGTCCTTCGCGGTCGGCGTCACTCTCGGCTTGCTGGCCGCGATGTACCGGGGTTGGCTTGACCAAATTTTGTCACGCGCGGTAGACGTGCTGATGTCGATCCCGAGCCTCATCTTCGCGCTGGTGTTGCTATCCATCTTCGGTTCCTCGGTCACCAGCCTGATCCTCATCATCGCCCTGCTCGATTCAACCCGCGTATTTCGGCTGGCGCGTGCGGTCGGGCTGAATGTTGCCGTCATGGAATATGTCGAAGCCGCGCAACTGCGTGGCGAAGGGCCGAGATGGATTCTGACTAAGGAGATCCTGCCCAACGTGCTGCCGCCGCTGATCGCGGAATTCGGTCTGCGCTTCTGTTTCGTTTTCCTCACCATCGCCGCGCTCTCCTTTCTCGGCGTCGGCATCCAGCCCCCGACAGCCGACTGGGGCTCGATGGTGCGGGAAAACGCCACCCTCATCACCTATGGCGACATTACTCCGCTCTTGCCGGCAGGCGCGATCGCCCTTCTCACTGTTTCTGTGAATTTCGTTGTCGATTGGTTCCTGCACACGACAAGCGGGTTGCGCGATGAAAAGTAAGGATTCTGGCCCACGCGAAAAGGGAACGAAACTCCTCAGCGTTCGCGACCTTCACGTCGAAGGGTTTTCCGACGAGCGCTGGCACCCGATCGTTCGCGGTGTGGATCTCTCGCTAAAGCGCGGTGAGGTTCTCGGCCTCATAGGCGAGTCCGGCGCCGGAAAATCCACCATTGGGCTTGCCGCGATGGGATATGCCAAGCCAGGTTGCCGGATAACGCAAGGATCGATCCTGTTCGACGGGATCGACCTCCTCGCCATGAGCGAAACCGCACGGCGGCGGCTCCGAGGCTCGCGCATCGCCTATGTCGCGCAAAGCGCGGCCGCCTCCTTCAACCCGGCCCACCGGCTCCTCGATCAGACCGTCGAAACGGTCGTGGCGCACGGGATCGCCAGTCGCGAGGCAGCGAATCGGGATGCCATCGAACTTTACCGGCGTCTTCACCTGCCGGATCCGGACAGCATCGGCTTCCGCTATCCTCATCAGGTCTCCGGAGGGCAGTTGCAGCGGGCAATGACCGCGATGGCTATGGCCTGTCGGCCCGACCTGATCATCTTCGACGAGCCGACGACGGCGCTCGACGTGACCACACAGGTGGAGGTCCTCGCCTCGATCCGCAAGATTGTCGAAGAGTTCAACACTGCCGCGATCTACGTCACGCATGATCTGGCGGTGGTTGCGCAGATGGCGGACCGGATCATGGTTCTGCGCCATGGCCGTACTGTGGAGGAGGCCGAAACACGCCAGATGCTTGCGGCGCCGGCCGAAGACTATACGAGGACGCTCTGGGCGGTGCGAAAGCTAGCCAAACCCGAAGTGCCGGCCGCGGACCATCTGCTCACGATCGATAACATCACCGCCGCCTACGCAGGGAAAGTCAAGGTTCTGCAGGATGTATCGATCAAGGTGCCGCGCGGACGGACGGTAGCGGTCGTCGGTGAATCTGGTTCCGGTAAATCAACGCTCGCCCGCGTCATCACCGGCCTGCTGCCGCCGGTCTCGGGCTCGATCTCATTTGCGGGGCATCGTTTGCCAAGAACACTGAAAGAGAGGCCCAAAGACATTCTGCGCCGCATCCAGATGATTTATCAGATGCCTGACAACGCGCTCAATCCGCGTCAGACCGTCGAGGAGGTCATCTCCCGGCCACTCGAGTTCTATCTCGGCCTCAAAGGGGCGGCGTGCGACCGCCGCGTTGGCGAACTCATGCACATGATCGAGATGGACGAAAGCTTCCTCGACCGTCTGCCGGGCGAACTCTCGGGCGGTCAGAAGCAGCGCATCTGCATTGCCCGGGCGCTGGCTGCTAATCCGGAGCTCATCATCTGCGACGAAGTGACCTCGGCCCTCGACCAGATCGTACAGGAAGAGATCCTGAAGCTTCTTATGCGGCTGCAACAAGAATTCGGAGTCAGCTACATTTTCATCACGCACGACATCGCGACGGTGCGGGCAATCGCAGACGAAATTGTCGTCATGCATCAAGGCAAAGTCGTCGAGCAGGGGCTCAAGACCGAAATCCTGACGCCGCCGCATGCTCCGTATACCGAACTGCTTCTCTCCTCCGTGCCGGAGATGGATCCAGACTGGCTGACGAAGCTGCTGGAAACCCGGGAGCGCAAGCGGGTCGGCGCGGCGAACTGAATCCCAACGTATTGACCGCTTGGCTCCAGTTCTCTCGCGCGCACGTCGGTTATGCCGCAACCGCGACGTCCAGAATGGTCGCAACAATGTCTGCTTTCAGGCAGTAGCAACGGCCATCTCAATGGGTCGAAGTGAGGCGATCCACGCCGACTAACTCGTGAACCACGCGGCATGCTGCCGGTGCACGAGTGAAGCCAATGATCGAAAGTCTCATGCGTTGGTAACCCGGCTGGAACTAAAGACGCCACCCGCCATGCCCCAACCCGCCGCGGTTGATGTCGTTCGACCAGCCATCTTGCTGGTCGGGCTCTTAGTCGTATTGGCACTCGTGGTGGGCCACTAGAGCCCCGATGATGCCACGATGCAACAGCAGCTAGGACCGGCCATATTTGTTACGAATGGTGTCGATGTCGGATTGATCGCCCCGGCCTCGTCGTTCCAGAAAATGAAGGAGCAACGATATGTCTGAAAAGGAAGTCTTGTCTGTCATCCGGGGCCAGGAAGACGCAACTGCCAAGGGGGACGCCCGCGCCAACATCGATGCCATGGACCCGGATGTCGTGGTTTTCGATCTGCCGCCGCCGCTTGCCTATCGAGCCGAACAGGCACGCGACATCGAAGGGATAAATGCTTGGTTTGCAACTTGGCGCAACGGCGTCACCGTTCACATGGCTGACCCGCAGCTCATGATCGACGGCGATCTTGCAGTGGCCTTCGGGCTGTCGCGCATGACTGGCATCAAGACCGATGGCACAAAGGTCGACTCCTGGAGCCGGCGAACCATCGTGCTAAGGCGCATCGCCGGTTCTTGGAAAATCATCCACGAACATGCCAGCTTCCCTATGGCAATGGACGGAAGTGGGCGCGCTGTGACGGATCTCTTGCCGTAGTTCCGGAACGCCTAACGTCCTCAACAGGGATGTCGGCTTTCACGCGGCAAGGGTTCGTAGTTGAACGGTCGATTTGGCGGCGCGTTGCTGACAGTCAGCCTTGCGGCCGTTGGCGGACTTGCGGCTTAGAGGCTGAATGTCAGAAGCGTTCGGGAGCCTATATCCGTTCCCAAAATCGCACATTGAGCGCAACCAGCGGTTCTGACCCTAAGCTGCCGTTTCACCTTGGAAGTTCGGGCCGGGTGGGACAGCGGACGTTCCGCGATATGCAAGTCAGATCTTGCAGGAAAATGACAAATGCCCGGAAGCAGTCGATCCTGGGTCGATCATGTCCTTGTCTGATCAGGGATTATGATGACATCGCTGCGTCGGCCGCCTCGGCGGCGCGCCGCCTCAACAGGGCATGTTCCCGCCTGTTGCCCGCCAGCGCCGCGGCTGCTTCGAACGCGGCGCGCGCCTCCTCGTAGCGGCCGAGCTTGTGGAGGAGGTCGCCGCGAACGCTCGGCAGCAGGTGATAGCCTTTGAGCGCCGGCTCGCGCGCAAGGCGGTCTACGATCGCCAGCGCCACTTCTGGCCCCTCGGCCATGCCGACGGCAACCGCGCGGTTGAGGCCAATGATTGGCGAGCGCACGACAGCCGCCAGTTCCGCATAAAGTCCGGCGATGCGCGACCAGTCGGTATCGCCCGCTGTCCTCGCCTGGGCGTGGCAGGCGATAATCGTCGCCTGGAGGACGTAAATGCCGCCGGCTCCGCCTAATTCGCGTGCTCGCCCGAGCGCCTGCATCCCGCGCCGGATCTGGAGCTGGTCCCAGAGTGCGCGGTTCTGGTCCAGCATGAGGATTGGCTCGCCCCCTGCATCAGTACGCGCCGCCGTGCGCGAGGCGTTCAGCTCCATCAGAGCGAGCAGTCCATGGGCTTCGGGCTCGTGCGGCACGATGGAGGTGAGCCCGCGGCCCATGCGAAGCGCTTCATTGCAGAGCTGGGGGCGCAGCCAGTCCTCGCCGCTCGCCGCGGTGTAGCCTTCGTTGAAGATGAGGTAGACGACCTCCAGCACCGAGGAGAGCCGCTTTGAGAGCTCCTCGCCGCTTGGGGTCTCGTAGGCCAGCCCCGATTCCGAAAGAGTCCGCTTCGCGCGCACGATGCGCTGGGCGATTGTCGCCTCCGGCAGCAGGAAGGCCCTGGCGATCTCCTGTGTTGTCAGGCCGCAGATCATCCGCAGTGCCAGCGCCGCGCACGCCTCGCGCGATAGTCGCGGGTGACAGGCGGTGGATGAGCCGAAGCAGTTCATCGCCTATGTCGTCGTCCAGGGCCGAGTCGAGGTCGGGCATGGCCTGCTGCTCCTCCTCCATATCCCAGGCGATAATGTCGTGCTTGCGCTCGAGCATCCGGCTGCGGCGCAGATGATCCAGGGCCCGGCGCTTGGCGGTCGCCATCAGCCAGGCGCCGGGTTTTTCCGGAACGCCTGTGGCGGGCCACCACTCAAGGGCGGCCAGCAGGGCTTCCTGCGTCAAATCCTCGGCCAACGGCACATCGCGCAGCATCCTCGCCAGACTGGTGATCAGCCGGGGCTGCTCGATCCGCCACACGGCGAGGATCGTGCGATGGGCGTCGGCGACCGTCATGGCCGCCGACCGCGTCTGCAGGAACGTCGCCTCAAGGGCCGGCAAACGCGCGGACCTCGCACGTGCCCTCCCAATCCGGCATGAAATCCTTGTGGAGCTGCATGAACTCGACCGCCGATGCCACAGCCTCTTCCTTGTTCCGGAACTCCATGATCGCGTAGCCGCCGATGACCTCCTTCGCCTCGACGAACGGGCCATCGATGACGCTGAGCTTCCCCTCGGCGATGCGCACCTGCGCGCCCATCGCGACCGGCGTGAGCCCGCCCATGTCGACCATGCGGCCGGCCTTGATTTCCCGGTCGGCGAGCTTGTTCATCGCCTCGATGAGTTCCGCCGTTGGCGGTCCGGCGTGGGCGGAAGTGACGAACGACATGAAGCGCATTTGAGAACTCCTCCTGAGGCGAGCCGCGGACGTGGTGGCCGCTGAACAGTCTCGCTAATAAGTCGACGAACCAGCCCCCGGCGGATCGACATGCGCTTTGAATAAATCACGCCCGGGCTCTAAAGACGATGGGCGAGTGAACAGGGTCGATTGACCAACCCCATCTAACGTCCAACGTCGTGAGTTCCGTTGCCGCGTTATTTTGGCGCCTAGGAGGCTGGTACTAACTTCCGCCAAGGGGTCGACTTCCGCCGTTGGACGTCCGTCAATTTAACGGTCGGTTCTGACCCATTCGAGACCTTCATTCTCGGCGTTGCGAATGGCAGCAACGCGCCTAATCTCAGCCGTTCGTCGACGCTCAGCTCGATCCCGAATCCCGCCTTTCGCTCAGTCGTTGTGATGGGCTCGAGTCAATACGTGCAATCCAATGGATTGGCGGCTATCCGCCGGCATGATCCCGCCGCAGGAGCGAAGTCCGCCTCACGCAAGAAACGCGCCGGCCGATGAAGGCTGAGTTGCATTCGAACCAACGGCCGCTTGATGAACAGTCGAGATCTCTACCGGTGAGCTATCGGGGAGCTGCTGATACCAAATTCAACTTAATTTCGGATTGGGCTATAAGGCACTTGCCGAATATGGTGGCGACGTGCTTGCCGCCCTATTTCACCAAAGACGGGCCCGCCGGAATGAAGGCCAGCTGTCGGGGACCGGCAGGGAGCCAGTCAGCGACTGACGTTGGGTCGTTTGCCGGAATGCCGCCGTCGAGGAACGAGAAGGCACTGGCTGGGTGTTGATGGCCACATCGGGAGGTGAACCCATGGAACCGCGCGCCAAGAAACAGGAGAACCTTTCCCGACTCGAACGGGCCGCGCAACAGACTGCTGACCCAAAAACTATGGAACAGAAGGCGAAAAAGCCCGAGGAAAAATTCCGCTTCAGCCTACGCAAGGAAGACGTCTGGTGGACGGTTGGTTTCGCTGCCGCTGCCTTGCTGCTTTTTGGCATCCAAGTCCTGATCAATTGGCGCTTAGAATGGCTTGACGCGCCTTTGCGCGTTCGCGTGCTGAACTACGTCAGGGGCGGCCTTCTCATTTTCGTTATGCTGACCGTTGCGAATGTTATCGAAGTCTTTCTCATTGGCCGAATTCCCAATCGTGTTTCGCGCTTCAACTTGCAACGTATTTTTCGATTAGTCGTCGTCGTCGCCATCGTCTTCGTGGCCATTTCAGTCTTATTTGTGAACTGGTACACTGCGGTTGTTTCACTTGGCCTGATTTCACTGATTCTCGGCTTTGCGCTGCAAATGCCGATCTCCAGTTTCATCGCGTGGATTTATATTTTGGCCAGGGCGCCTTATCGCGTTGGCGACCGCATTCGCATCGGCGATGCCCATGGCGATGTCATTGATGTCAGCTATCTCGACACGACATTATGGGAATTTGGCGGCGAACATCTTTGGACCGATCATCCGAGCGGACGCGTCATCAAGTTTCCGAACTCCACCGTGTTTGACACGCCGGTCTTCAACTATTCCTGGCCGCTGTTTCCCTATGTCTGGAACGAAATCAAGTTTCAGCTCGCTTATGAAAGCGATCTGGAATTCGTAGCGAAAACCATGAGAGAGGTCGTCGACCAGCAGATCGGCGACATCATGAGCCAGAAGGTGAAGGTCTATAAGCACATCCTGTCGCAAACGCCGGTGGACGAACTCGAAGTGAGGGAGCATCCCGTGGTTCATTTTCGCGTCAGTGAAAACACCTGGCTCGAGGCCATCGTGCGTTACCTCGTGTCGCCGAAGGAAGCGGGGCGCACCAAAACACGCTTGATCAAGGAAATGCTGGCGCGAATGAATGCAAAACCCGATCGCGTGCTGTTTCCGAAGAGCAATTTGAGGTGAACTTCCTCCGGCCACGCCGCGCGGAGCCACCCCGCCCGCATCGCGGCAGGCTGATGCATCTGGAGCGCCTATGATGAAGCCGACCGGATCCACCGAGGCAGTGAGGATCGAGGACCTTGACGACGCGGGGCTGGTTGAACACGCGCGACAGCGTGACCCCGCCGCATTCTGGTTAATCATCAAGCGTCACAATCAGCGGCTTTACCGGGTCGCCCGCGCCGTCCTGAACGACGACACCGAGGCCGAGGACGTACTTCAGGAGACCTATATCCACGCATTCACCCATCTGGCCGAATTCCGCGCGGAGGCGCAGCTGTCGACCTGGCTCACCCGGATCGCGCTGAACGAGGCGCTGGGACGCCGCCGGAAAAGGCGGCCCACCGTCGACGTGAAAGCCATCGAGGGCATGGTCGCTCCGTTCAGCGCCCACAAGCCTGATCCCGAAGAGGCGGCCGCTCTCGCTGAAATCCGCAACCTCCTGGAGCGAGCCGTCGGTGGCTTGCCAGAGCCCTTTCGCATCGTCTTTGTCATGCGAGACGTCGAGGAAATGAGCATTGAGGAAACTGCTTTTCTCTTGGCATTGCGACCTCAGACGGTGAGCACCCGTCTTTATCGCGCACGCCGGCTGCTCCGCGAGGCGCTGCGGGACAAGCTCGCCACCGTGTTCACGGATACGTTTCTCTTCGCTGGCGCCCGTTGTGACCGCCTCGCGCAATCAGTCTTAGACCGGCTCGCAATCCGCCTAGTTCGAAAGGATACTCATCCGTTGAACACGGCGACTGAGCGCACGTAGGCGCCGGTCCACGCCGAGATTACGCCGGCTCCTTTCGCGGGGATGTTGTAGCGGGACGCGGGAATATTTTGGCGGCCCGGACCATCTAATCATCAGGCAAATGCACTCGGCGCCGCGGTGCTGACACCGGCGTTGAATCAACAAACATAGGAGACCGCCATGCAGGGCGCACTTCACCTATCCCGGCGTCAGTCGCTTCAGGGACTTGTCGTACTCGGTGCCGGAGCGGCACTCGGCGGAATCGCACGGTCTTCTCCGGTATTGGCACAGGACATATCGGACGAGGACATTTTCCGCTTTGCGCTCAACCTCGAATATATGGAGGCTGAATACTACCTCCGCGGCACCACCGGAAAAGGCATCGACGCAGCCGATGTCGGTTCGAAACCCGGCGACGTCGTTGGCGGCAAGCAAGTCTCCTTCGAGACGCCGGCCATCGGCGAATTCATGCAGGAAGTCGCCGAAAATGAACTCGCGCACGTCCGCTTCTACCGCAAGACGCTTAGAACGGACGCTGTTGACCGGCCGGCGATCGATTTCGATGCCGGTTTCAAGGCCGTCGCGGAAGCGGCGGGCCTCGGGTCGGACTTTGACCCCTTCGGCAACGAAACGAACTTCGTTCTCGGCGGGATGTTGTTCGAGGATGTCGGCGTCACCGCCTATGCCGGTGCGGCGACAGTTCTGAAAAACAAGGACTTCCTCGCCGCCGCCGCAGGCATCCTGGCGGTCGAGGCCTACCACATGGGCATGGCGCGATCGACGCTATACCGGAAGGGAGAGGAAGCCTGGAAGGTCGCCAACGCCGTTTCCGACGCCCGCGACAAGATCGACGGATCGGAAGACAAGGACCAGGGAATCCAGGTGGACGGAAAAGCCAACATCGTTCCGTCGACGCCCGATGCGATCGCGTTCACCAGAACGCCGCAGGAGGTGCTCCGGATCGTCTACCTCACCGACAAGGACGGAGTGAGCAAGGGCGGCTTCTATCCGGAAGGGATGAACGGCACGCTCAAGAGCACCTGAGCCAACTGCGACGAGGGCTGCTCTTGGAGAAAGACCATGAGTAAAGATGATGATGTGAACCACGGATCGGCAGCTTCAAGCCGAGCGCTGTCTCGCCGCAATTTCCTGAAAGTCTCTGTGACCGGTGCGGCGATTGCCAGCGCCGGCGGCCTTTCAGCCTGTATGACTGGACCGATGGCAGCCGGAAAGACAACCAAGGCGCTGGCGCTGTACCAGGACACCCCAAATCGTGGCCGACGCTGCGGTGGGTGTACTCACTTCCGAGAGCCAAACGGGTGCGAGATCGTTGCCGGTGCAATCAGCCCAAATGGCTGGTGCCGTTTCCACAAGCCGCTGCCGGCTTGATGCAAATTGCGGTCTCCCGCCTTATGTCTCGGGCGGGAGCAACGCGACGTCAGCTTCCACGTCCAGAGCGGACGTTGGCCGGCCGGCGGTAAGGCGTCTGCCTAGGGTCATGGGCGTGAATTCGTTCTCGGAGAGCGAGCGTCCGCATTGGGTCGATCAGCGGAATGGTCGCTTGTCTGTAACTTCGTCCCGAAAGCGGAAGGGCAGGTTTCGGCCCCATTGCGGTCATCCGCGAGTATGAATCTGGCTGACTGGTATTGGCGCAACTACGACCTCCAGCGTGATCTCCGGCAAGGTCTGCTTTCAGGAAGCTGCGAAGCCGATCTCTACGGCTGAGATGGGCCGCAAACCGGACATGCGCCGAGCGGGTGCCGAACGCGAACCTTCCACCCTGTTGCGACCTGCGCTGGTACGGGTCGGGATCTTCGAGCCGGGGGAAATATCTCATCGATCCGACTGATCGGACGGCCATGATGTAGCGCCTACAAGTGCGATCCCGCCAGCAGCGCCACCGCTGATGCGGGCGCGACGCTGCGGGCTTCGCCGCGAACGGCGTCATCTGCGGGGATGATCTCGGCGAAATCGACGAAGCGGCGTTCCATGCGTTCGGCCAGCCGCCTGATCTGCCAGCGGCCGGTTCCGGCGCCGACGATTGGCACATCCGGGACAAGGGACCCGGCAACCAGGGACGCTGCGTCGTGGATCTTGCGCAACTGCTGTTCGCTGAACCAGCGCGCGATTTCATGCCATTCCGGCAGGGTCAGCTCGGCGGCGTCGCGCCCGATCATGCGCGCCAGCCGCGCGATCGAGCCATCGACGGTCTTTTCCTTGCCGTCGGCGGAAGCGTGCCTGTCGTCCTTTTCGTCGAGCACCCCGAGGATCCGGTGCGCATCGGTGATCGAGGCGAAATACTCGTTCATCAGCGGTGTCAGCCTGCCGCGGACGGGGGCCGACGAGGCGACGCCGAACAGGAACGTCCTGGTGAAGCCGGTATAGACCAGTTCGCCGCTCAGCAGCCGTCCGGCATCGGTGTAGCCGTCATTGGCGACGGCGCCATTTCTAATGGCGATGATGTCGGTGGTGGTCGATCCCATGTCGACGAACAGGGCATCGCCGGCGAGTTTCGCCACCAATGACGCTGTCGCATGCCAGTTGGCAGAGGCGACGTCGGCGCTCAGCCGCGCTGCCTGCTCGACCCCGACAAATCCGGACGGTCCGGCATAGATCAAGTTTTCGCCTGGGACCCGCGCTGAAATCTCATCCAGCAGGGCCGCGACGCCGGCGTCGCGAGACGGAAAGATATCAGCCAGTTCGCCGGTCATGGTGAATGCGTTGAGATCGGCGCCGGCATAAATCGGGGCCGTTTCCCTGAACGCCGAGGTCAGGGTATGGAGCCCCAGCCAAAGCGGTGTGGCGATGGTTACTGCCTCGACGATGCGGCCGTCTTGCGCGCGCGTCACCTTCAGATGGGCGCCGCCAATATCGAAGCCGGCAACGATGCTCTTTCTTTTTTCCACACTTCAAGCTTTCATCAGAGTTGGTCAGGGCAGTTGGTCAGCGAGAAAAAGAGCGTTGCGTATCATTCCGGTTCTCGACCTGAAAGGCGGCGAAGTGGTCCGCGCCCAGCAAGGAAAACGCGATCGCTACAGGCCGATCGTCACGCCGCTCAGCAAAACTTCCGATGTCGTTGCGGTCACTGAGGGCCTGCGCCGGCTTTACCCTTTTCCGGCCTTCTATATCGCCGATCTCGATGCCATCGAAGGCGGAACGCCAAACAGCGGCGCGCTTGCCCGGCTGAAGGCGATGGCGGAGCCGCCTGAGCTTTGGGTCGATGCCGGCTTCGCCGACGAGAAAACCCTTTCGGCAGCACTTGCCGAACCCTGGCTTTGCCCGGTCCTGGGCTCCGAATCGCAGCAGGACGACGCGCTGTTGCGGCGTTTTTGCGATCATCCGGAGCTTATCCTGTCGCTGGATTTCTTCGACGACGGGTTTCGCGGTCCGGCATCATTTCTCGACGAGCCGGCGCTTTGGCCGCAAAAGCTGATCGTCATGACATTGGCCAAGGTCGGTTCCGCCTCCGGTCCCGATTTCACGCGGCTCGAGGCGATCAAGGCGAAGGCTGGAAGCCGCTCCGTCATCGCGGCCGGCGGGGTGCGCAACGAGGCTGACATTCGCGCCCTTTCGTCACTCGGTATCGCCGCGGCGCTGGTTGCGACCTCGCTGCATGACGGCACGCTCACGCCGGGGCACCTCGCAGCGCTTGTCACCTGACAAACGCTGGGCACCTGACATTCGTGTGGCCTCGAACTTCGGCCGCGGAAACAGGGCCTTGTAGAGCGGCGGGCCGTCAAGTCGATCGTCTCGCCGCTCTATCTCTTTGCTGGAGCATCGGATTCCCAAATACCGGTTTTCAACCCTCGGATCAGGCCCGAGGGCAGTTTTGGTCCGGTGCTCTAAAGGCCCAGAAGCTTTTTCAGGCGACGCAACAGACCATCCGGCTCCGCGGAGGGTTTTGCCTGTGCGGGGCTGTCTCTTGTCTAAGCCGCGAACGGATGCTTCACCTGGTCCCGCTTATCCGTGGCTTCGGCGGCCGTTGGCGTTCCTGCAACGGCGCGTTGGATGGCTTCCTTCGTCGCTTCGTAATTGTACTTCTGGATCTTGGCGTCGTCGGCGGCGTCCCAATGGATGAAAACGCCGACGCAGATGAACAGGTCGTCCGCCTCATTGGCAGGAATGGTCCCATCGGCGACGCTGTCCTGCACGGCCTTTGCGACTGCATGCTGGGCCGGGCCGAACATCTGCACGGCCTGCTTGGCGCCCTTGATCGTGACCTTATTGAACATCACGGTGTTGGGCTTGCACTGAAGATTGGGCGCGATCACCGCCAAAAGGGAGGTAAAGCCGTCCTTGTTGTTGGTCAGCGCGTTGCAAAATGCTGTTTCGACTGCGCTCCCCCGTGGGCCGATGAGCAGGTCGACATGCGCCACTTCGTTGCCGTCTCCTACGAGCGATTCACCGACCATTACTTTCGAGATCTTTGCCATGCCAATTTTCCTCCAAGACACAGTTATGGTGTCCAAAGACGCCGCAAACCGAGCGAGCGCTCGATGGACAGCTATCCTTGTTGGCAGCGCCCGGAGATCCGGACCGGTTGGCTGGATAGCCGCGGAAGCCCAGCTTCCGCTCCTGAAAGTCAACCACCAACGTTGCGATTATGCAAGCTGAACGCCGAGAGTGTGGACTAAAAGAGTAGCCACGGTCAGGTCGGCCGAGGTGCCGGGGTTGACGTTGTTCGCTTTCAGCCGGCGGTCGAGCTCCATGAGCAGACGAATGCGTGACGCCTCGTCGTCATTGCCATGCAGTGCCGCCTCAACGGCAAGGGCTTGTTGCCGCGCCTGATTTGCGACTTCAGCGCCATGGTTGCGCACCACATGACTGTCCGGGAAGACGGCGAGAAACGCCATATAGGCGAACACCGTCGGCCACATGCCGCCTTCGCCGCGTGCCAAGGCCGCTTGCAGAGCCGCAAGCCCGACGCCGAACACGTCGCCGAAACCGGTAACATATTGGCGGGCGATCATGTCGCGGTCGGCCGCCTCTCGCATGGCGTCGAGCAGATGAACCTTCGGCTCCTGCCGCACATCGTTCTCGGCCTCTCCGAGGCCGCCCGGCGCGGCGGCGACGATCGCCTCGAATACAGCCCTGGTATCGTCGATGCTCATCGCGCGCAGCACCGCGTCGAGATTATCGCGCAGGCGATTGTCGTGCAGTTGGGCGCCCGCCATTTCGGCGGCGCATAGCAGAGGCCCAGCAAGAAGGATGATGCCGAGATTGGTATTGGTCGCGACCGCCAGGCGCGTCGCGCGGACCGCTTCCAGCATGCGCTGTCCGACCGGCAGGCGGGGATCGGTCAGCGGGACGGACGAGACCTCGGCGCTGGTCATGAACTGGGCGGCGGACATGCCGTGCCCGTCGGCGAACAGATGGACGTTGCCCGGTTTCAGCGCCTCGATCTCCATCCGGCAGGCGTCCTTGTAGGCAGCCCGGAGGCGTTCTCGCGAATGCGCCATGCCGTCGGTCACGAATTCGCCGGCGCGGTGAGGCGGTAGGGTCGCGCCGCCGCCGCCTCTGGGTGATCAGCTGGGCGATCAGCCAGGAATTTCAGCAGGGCGTCGGCAATCGCATCGGCGATGTTGACCGCGACCACCGATTGAAGCCCGGACCAGGCGGGCATGCTGTTGACCTCCAGCACCAACAGCTTGCCGTCTGCCGCCGGCACGATATCGACGCCGGCGAAATCCGCTGAGATAGCGGCGGCGGCGGCCCGTGCCAGCGCCGCCAGTTCGGTTTCGCCATGCCCCGAAACCTGCCCCGAGACTTGCTCGGGCACCGCCCCGCGATTGACATTGGTGATCCAGTCGTCGCCACGGCGGCTCATCATCGCCAAAACCTCGCCGGCGCAGACGAAAACGCGAAAATCGCGGAAAGGAGGGCCAGAACGCGGCACGTAATGCTGGAGATAGTAGACGCCGTTCACCTCGTCCTCGGCGGGGAGGTCGGACAGTGTTTCGATCAGCCGGATGCCGCGGCCCTGGGCGCCGAAAAGCGGTTTTAGCACCAGTGGCGCGAACGGCAGTTCGCGTCTGGCGACCGCTTCGGCCATGGCAAGACCCTCGACCGCGAATGTCGGCGGCGTCGGCAGGCCGGCATTCTTCAGGAGGAAGGTCGTCATCGACTTGTCGACGCAGCGTTCTATCGCCTGCGCGGAATTCCACACCGGAATGGAAAGCTTGCCGAATGCGTGCAGCACGCCGAGACGCCGGGTGACCGCTTCGAACGATCCGGCGGCGATCGAACGGACAAGCACGGCGTCGGGCAGCGCGCCGTCGAAACCGGGGATCGACAGTCCGCTCGGGCTGCCGGTGTCGAACGCGATCGCCGGCAGCGGCACTGTTGCGACCACGGCGCCGCGCCGCTCCAGCCTTGCCGCCAGGCCCTTGGAGCGGGCGTCCGAGACGTCGCTGACGATCAGGATGCGAGGGATCATGTCACGCCTTGGATACCGGTATACGGAAAGCCGGAACGAATGCCCCGGCAGGCGGATGACAGACCGATCCATTGCAGCGCCATGGTCTAACCGAGGCTCCGTTCGAGCATCTGCAGATCACGCTCGCCGGCGCGGAACGTATCGCCGGTCTCGATCGCCGTGACGATCACTTCGGCCGGGCTGAACAGCAGCGGATCGATGGCATAGAAATCTCCCTTGAACCGCTTGAAGACTTCGGCGAAGGGGTGGCCGTGGTCGCGCGAGGCGCGGCTCGGCAATCGCTCCGCGAGTTCGCTGGCGTCTTTCGCCGAGCCTTTTACGAAGAGTTGGACGCTGCCGCCATAGATGATGGCGTCGTTGGTTCTGCCCATGGCGGTCAGAAAATCCGGATGCGGGGCGGGGATGGGCGCCGTGCCGATGCCGTCGACAACGTTCTCCAGCGGAAATTTGAGATCGTTGGTCTTGTGCAGGGCAACCTCGAGCGCGCGCGCAACGATCTGCACGCCGCCCGCCAGGCTTTGTGTCGGCGCATAGAGGAAGGTGAGCTTTTCGGGTGCCAGTCCGGTTGCCCTGCCGACCTTCTCGACGATCGCCTGGGGCGGCGGTTTTGCCGTCTCCAGGATCAGCACGGCGGACGACGCGGTGTCGCGATAGGAGAGTGTTTCGAACAGCGGTTCGACGCGGGCGAGCGCCCGCGCCGGTCCCGATCCCATGGCAAAATAATCCTGGCTCGACAGGTTCCAGCCCGCATACTGGCTGCCCAGGCAGGCAAGCACCGGCTGCGACGACCGCACTTCGATGGTGAACGGCCATTTTGGCGACGCACGGTCCATGCACACCGAAATGCTGCCGAGGCCGCCCATCGCGGCTTCCGCCATGCGCAGCCCGGCCTCGACGCCGCCGGCGGCCTTGGCGCCGGCGTCGATCAGGCACTCGCCCAATGGCCCGGTGGAAACGCCGATACGCAGGCGTTCGGCGTCGCCGATCATGCCGTCGATGATGCGCTGCGCATTGTCGTTGAGGAATGCCGAACCGTCTTTCATGTCCGGTCTCCTTCCCATTGGTGTTGCAATCGGCTGGCTTGTCCCTTGATCAGCCGCCTGGTCAGATCGGCGCTCGGACCGCGCGCGAAGATGGTGCAGACCGGATCGCCGGCGATCAGTCGGGTGCCGGGCGACTGATGGTCGGCAGTCCATTCAGGCCAGGCAATCGATGGAAAGCGGGCGATCGGCGCCGCCGCATAGGTCACCATCGACGCCATCGAATCGACGAAGCGCGGCAGACGGTATTTCTTGCCCGCCGCGGCGCGCAGATGCGCTTCTATCAATGGCGCGTCGGCATCGTCGAAAATGTCGAGCGTGGCGCCGGGCCGCGGATTGATCTCGATGAGCTTGTAGCCATCCGGTCCGCGAATGAGATCGGCGCTGCACAATCCAACTAGGCCGGCGCGACGCGCCAGACCTGAAAGCCAGCCGCGGATCATCGCCGCCCGTCTGCGATCGAAGCGCCTCAACCGCACGGCGCCGCCATAGCGATAGGGCGCTGCCGGGGCAGGCGACGCCCATTGTTGGCTGAAGCCGACGATGTCAGCGCTTTGGCCGTCGCCGACGAACAGGGCCGAGATGCTGCGGCCGGCAACGAAGCGCTGGAAATAGCGGCCGCCAGGAGCCTGACACTGTAATATCGGGGTTTCTCCGGCGGCCCGCCTGATATGCGCGCCGCCGGCGCCGCCTGCGGTCTTGACCACCCAGTTCTCCGGATCGGGCGGCGGGTCCCATTGGAATTCCGGATGCGGAATGCCAAGTTCGGCGCAATCGGTGGCCAGCAATTGCGGGTCCTTGATCCTGCGGATCGCGGCGCCGCTGTTGCCGGCGAGCGGAAAATGGCGCGCGATCTCGTCGACGGTCTCGGTCATCCGCTCGAAGCCCGAGCCCAGGACGATGGCGACCGGCTGGTCGTCTCCTGCCAGTTGCCGAAGCGTCTCGATGATGCGCAGGCCGTCGATGCCGCCTTGCAGGTCGCCCGGCAGCATCGTCGCGCGCTCGGCAAGCGCGACCGTGTCGGTATCGCAAAAGAAATCGGCGACCAGCGGACGATAGCCGGCGCGGCGCGCAGCGGCAGCCAGCGCCCGGCCTGAAATCGCCGCGATCAGCAGAGATCCGGCGTTATTTGGCAATCTCGCGTGCAAGGGAAAATGCTTCCTGGAAATCGAGCGTGATGGTTTTTTCGGATTCGATCATTCTTTTGAAGAGGCCGAATTCGACCTTGTATTTCACGTTGCCGATGGCGAGCGGACCAATGCCGACAGCTTTTGCCGCTTCGAGCGGATCGCCATTGGCATTGACGGCCACGCCTTCGATGCCGGCCGGCGGGACCGCATTGACGTCGGCGGCAATGAGCAGGCCGTCGCCTTTCAACTGGGCTTTCGAGACCACCTGGACGCCGGCCTTGGCGCACGCCAGGATCACCTCGCTCGCCTCTACCAGCTTCGTCTTGCGGGCGTCGCTCGATCCGTCGGCCGCATCGACGGCGATGTTGAACCGGCTTTTGATCTCGGCCGCGATCTGCTTGACCCTTTCGATGCCGTCATGGCCGACCAGCGTCACCCCCGCGCCTTCCCTGGCGGCGATGACGGCGGTGCAGAAGCCGACGACGCCGGTGGCGCCGAAAACGGCGATCCTGGTGTCTTTCAGCCCGCGCTCGAATTTCTTCTCCAGCGCTTTTTCCACCTTGGCCACCATCGCCGCGGCCGTGGTGAACGAGCCGGCTGGATCGGCGAATACCGAAACCTGGAAAGGCGGCACCATCGCCTTTCGCGCTGCGTCGAACATGTCGAGCGCCAGCGAGGCATCCTTGCCGGCGATAAAAATGCCGGTATCGACGCCCGCATCGGGCGGGCGCGAGAAGATCGCGTCCTGCACGAGGCCTGTCACCTCTCCCAGGCTTACATCGACATAGGGGACGACGGCGTCGAAGCCTGCATCGAGAGCCATATTCACGTCGAAAGGGCTCATATGCTTCAACGGCGTCAGCATGTGCAGGATGTGTTTGCGGGCCATTTCTCGCCTTTCTTCTTTGAACCTGATCGTGTTGGCCAGCCGTCAGCTGCCGACGAGATCAAGTCTGGTCGAACTGATCTTCGCGCCGGAATTCCTGCCCTTGACGATCCTGATCTCGACGCCGTCTTCAACTGCCTGCTGAACCGCACTGACGAAGCTGACTGCAGCGTCTTGCGATGAGGCGAAGGCAAACCCTGTCGGCCCCCACGAACTCTGGCCGATGCCGACGGCGCCTGCTTCGTTGAGAGCGTGGGCAACGCTCTCGACCCGCCTGGAGGTGAACACGCCGCCTTGCGCCGGGGCGAAATGGGTGCCGATCAGCATCTGGATCGCGGCGACGGCGGCGCCGAAGGCTGGCAGGTCGTGCTCGACAAGAGCCGGCATGATGCCCATCAGCACCCGCCGGCAGATCTCACCGCTGCCGGATGCCGGGAAGGGCGGCAGCGAACGAAACGCCGCGATCTCGGCGTCGCCATGCAGTCCATGCCCGCCATGGTCGAGGATCAGGATGACGCGCCACTCTTCCGGGAAAGGCAGTCGCGCCACGACCGGCGGCGGCCTGCCGCTGTCGTCCTTGCCGGCGTCGACAATGACGCCACCGTTTTCGAAGCTGGCGATGCCGATGCCGGATCGTCCGCCGCGATCGAGCAGGGTCGCATCGCTGCCGATATCGAGAGGCAGTTTGTGGAGCGTGCGCAGCGCCGCGGCGACGGCAAGGGCGATCTGCGTGCCGGAGCCCAGGCCGGCATGGCTCGGGATCGACTGTTCGACCACCAGACGGTGCTGACCGCGAATGCCGAGATGGCTGCAGAGCGTCGACAGATGTTCGCCGGCGCGACGGCTGTCGGCGCCTTCGACGATGGTCTCGCTGGACCGTGACAGGGTGACGACGGTTTCGGGTTCGCTCAGCGGCAGCCCGACGCTGCCAAAGCGACGCCCGGTATCGCCGTTGAGATCGAGGAAGCCAAGATGCAGGCGGGCGGGCACTTGTATGGTAACAGAATTCGACATCTACCCCCCGATGGGTGCATCATAGACGCATCATGGAAGTTTAGGTGCCCGTCGCCATGATAGCTGTTTTCGTCGAAGGGGCAAGCCGCAGAGAGTGCATTCGTTTTATCTTCTTTTGGCTCGGCGCGAGAACGGACCGGGCAATTCGCGGAGGTCGAGATGAACGAGACGCCGAGGGAAAAAGTCTATTCGGAAGCCGAGATTGCCGACCGGATCGAGAAGGAACTGCCGAAATGGTATTACGAGAACGGCTGGATCCGGCGCAAATACAAGACCCACAGCTGGAAATCGACACTGATGGTCATCAACACGGTCGGCCATCTCGCCGAGGCGGCATGGCACCACCCCGACATCACGGCTTCCTATGCCTGGGTCGAGGTGCGCCTGATGAACCATGCAGCCAAGGGCATCACTGACAAAGACTTCGAGCTGGCCAAAAAGATCGAGGATGTCGTCCAGTGGCAGCCGGCCCGGGAAGGCGGCGCGCTGGAAGGCACTCCGCCGACCGATCAGCGCTTCGCTTACATCAAATATGATTAAGCGCGGTCGGAATTTGTTGATGGCGTAAGAAAACATTCGCTAATCTGCTGACAGGCGGGGTTCACGGCCAATCCAGTTTCGTCTAGGATTGGGCCGGCACCAGAAAGTAGCGTAGTGAATGGCGGTTGCTTGGATCGGCAACCGGGTAACGCTGGTCGAGCGCGCGGCCGCACATGCCGCCGCGCTGTTGGGGTCAAGCCGGTGCCCGGTTTTCAGCCTGGATACGGATATACACGGCACCAGGGCGGCGATCGCGCTGGCTGAGCGGGTTGGCGCGGCATACGATCATGCCGATGGCGCGGCAGTTTCCCGGGAGGCCGCGCTTTTTACCGACAAAGGCGCGATGACCGTCGCGCCCGGCGAAACGCGCCGGCGCGCCGATGTTGTGGTGATCGTCGGCGAACTCCCGCAGATCCATCATCAATTTGTCGGCGAGCTTGCCGAGACGGTTCCCGATCTCTCGGCCCCCGATCTCTCGGCCAAGAATCAGCGCGAGATCTTTCTGGTCGGGTCGAAAGAAACGTCTGCGCCGCGGTTGAGCAACGGGCGGACGGCGACGCTGCTGTCCTGCGGCGAGGCAGGCCTCGGCGCGACGCTGGCGGCACTGAGGGCGCAGTGGAGGGGGCGCCAGACATCGCAGCCGGTGTCGAATTTCGACGATTTCGCCAAAGCCCTGGAGGCTGCGCATTTTCCCGTCTTCCTGTTTTCAGGCGACGCAACCGAAGGGCTGGCGCTGGAGATGCTGCAGGGACTGGTCAGCGATCTCAACCGCAAATCACGCGCATCCGGCCTGCATTTGCCGGCGAGCGAAAATGGCTGGGGAAGCGCGCTCGCCTCGACCTGGATGACCGGTTTTCCGCTGCGCACCGGCTTTGCGCGCGGCTTCCCGGACTTCGATCCCTGGCGTTACGATGTCGCGCGCATGATCGCCGCCGGCGAAGCCGATCTGCACCTGCGGATCTCGTCCTCGATTGTCCAGCCGCAGAAGAAAAGGAACCGCATGGCGCTGATCGCCCTGGCGAAAACGCATGAGCCGGTCGCGGGTGCTGCGGTCACCATCGCCATCGGCGAAGCCGGCGTCGATCACCAGGCGGTGGCCTATTCCAGCCGCACCGGTTCGCTAAGGTCGGTCGAGGCGCGAGCGGCGTCGGAACTGCCCTCCGCTGCGACCGTTATCCGGCTGGTTGCCAGTCATGTCTCCGCCGAGGCGGCGTTGCCATGCTGACGAAAATCGCCGGCGGCGACATCATCGATCCGGTCAACGGCCGTCTCGGCAAGGGCGACCTGTGGATCAGCGACGACAAGATCGCTGCGGCGCCGGCGGCGGGCGCTGCCGACCGGACCATCGACGCTGCCGGCTGCATCGTCATGGCGGGCGCCATCGACATCCATTCCCACATCGGCGGCGGCAACGTGAATACGGCACGGCTGCTGTTGCCGGAGCAGCACGCCGCGCACCAGGCGCGGCCGGCGACGACGCCGCTCTCCAATGCCGGCTGGTCGACCTTCCAGACCGGCTGCCTCTACGCCAAGATGGGTTTCACCACGGTGGTCGAGCCGGCGATGTCGCCGGGAGCCGCGCTTCACACCCATCTCGAACTGGCCGACATCCCGATCATCGACAAGGCGACGCTCGCCATTCTCGGCAACGACGATTTCCTGCTGTCGATGATCCGCGACGACGCCTCCTCGCAAATGATCGAGGACTATGTCGCCTGGACGGTCGCCTCGACGCGGGCGCTTGGGGTCAAGGTGATCAATGCCGGCGCGGCGGCCGCCTTCAAGGAAAACGTCCGCACCTTCTCGCTGGACGACGTGGTGCCTTCCTATGGCGTCAGCTCGCGCAAGATCGTCAAGACGCTGCAGGCGGCCGTCGCCAGCCTTGGCGTTCCGCATCCTCTGCATGTCCATTGCAACAATCTGGGCAGCCCCGGATCGGCGGACACGGCGGCCGCGACGATCGCGGCGGCGGAAGGATTGCCGCTGCACCTCGCCCATCTCCAGTTCTATGGCTACGGCACGGAAGGCAAGCGCAGGTTTTCCTCGGCCGCGGCGCGCCTTGCCGAACTGGTCAACGCGACGCCGGAAGTCACCATCGATATCGGCCAGGTGATGTTCGGCCAGACGGTCACCATCTCCTCAGACGTCATGCGGCAGTTTTCGGCGCGTGGCAGTGCGCAGCCGAAGAAATCCGTCATTCATGACGGCGACGGCAATGGCGGCGGCATCGTGCCCTACCGCTATGGCAAGGATTTCTATGGCACGATGCAGTGGGCGATCGGGCTCGAGCTTTTTCTCCTGATCGACGATCCGTGGCGTGTCTTCTTCACCACCGATCATCCCAACGGCGCGCCCTTTACCGCCTATCCGGCCCTGTTCGAGCTGCTGATGAGCCGGGAAGCGCGCACCGAAATGATTGCCGGACTTCCAAAATCCGCCATGGCGCTCTCCACCCTGGCCGCGATCGACCGCGAATACACATTCGAGGAAATTGCCATCATGACGCGTGCGGCCCCGGCCAAGCTGCTCGGGCTGACGGATCGAGGCCATCTCGGCGCCGGGGCGACAGCCGACATCGCTGTCTACCGCAGGGAGGGGAATATCGCGAACATGCTGGGGCAGGCGGCGTATGTCTTCAAGGATGGCGATCTCGTCGTGCAGGACGGAGAGATCACCCATTACCGCTGGGGCAAGGCGCTCAGGCTCAATCCGCCGCCGGACAAGGCGATGCTGCGGCGCTTGGAGGATTATCACCAGCAGCGCTACGGCCTGTCGCTGGACTGGTTCAATTTCCCGGAATCGGCGATCGCGCGAGAACAGCCATTCGGCGAGGTTGCATGCCGAACGTGAGCGTAAATGGCATAGTGATCGACGATACCTTTGCCGAGGCCTTCGGCATGCGCGCAACCGCCATCATCATCACCGCGCCGAACCGGAAATGGGCGCGCCAGGCGGCGATCACCATGACCGGCTTTGCCACCTCGGTGATCGGCTGCGGCTGCGAAGCGGCAATCGATGTCGAGCTGCCGCCATCGGCGACACCGGATGGCCGGCCCGGCTGCCGCGTGATGATCTTTGCGATGGGAACCGACGAACTGCAGAAACAACTGCTCAATCGCATCGGCCAGTGTGTCTTGACCTCGCCGGGTTCCGCCTGCTTCGCCGGACTGGAGGGCAGCGCCGAGCTGAAGCTCGGTTCGGCGCTGCGTTATTTTGGCGACGGCTGGCAGATCTCCAAGAAAATCGGCGGCAGGCATTTTTGGCGGGTTCCCGTCATGGACGGCGAATTCCTGTGCGAAGCAACGACCGGGTTGACGAAGGCTGCCGTCGGCGGCGGCAATTTCTTCGTCATGGCTGAAAGCAGCGCCAAGGCCTTGAATGCTGCCGAGGCCGCGGTTGCCGCGATCGGCCTGGTGCCGGGCGCGATCGTGCCGTTTCCAGGCGGCATCGCCCGTTCGGGTTCCAAGATCGGTGGTAAATACAAAGGCATGATCGCCTCGGCCAACGAAGCCTACGCGCCGACACTGCGCGGTGTTGTCAGGAGTGAACTCGGTGCCGACATCAACGCCGTCCTGGAAATCGTCATCGACGGCGAGACCAACGATGCCGTTGCCGCCGCGATGAAGGCCGGGATCAAGGCCGTCATCGAGCTTGGGCCGAGGCGAGGCGCGGTTCGCATAAGCGCCGGCAATTACGGCGGCAAGCTCGGCAAGTTCATCTATTCGCTGAAGGATATGCTGCCGTGAAAGCGCTGACCTTCACTCTTGTCGCCGAGCCGCCCGAGCGCCTTGACCTGTCGCCGCTGACCTCAGAGCGGCTTGCCGGGATCGAAAGGCGCGATATCGAAAAGATCCAGATCGGCATGTCGAAGCATGGCTCGAAGGTCGGCGATATCTTTCGCGTCGCCGGCAACGATCCGCAGGACATCGTGTTCGAAGGCGGCAGCGCGCGCCTCGACCGCGTGGCGGAAGCCATGCGGGGCGGTTCGGTTCGCCTCGTCGGCGATGCCGGCGCCCAGGCCGGGCGCGCCATGCGCGGCGGCACGCTCACCATCGAAGGCAATGCAGGCCCGCATGCCGGCTCCGGCATGCGCGGCGGCAGGCTTGAAATAACGGGCAACGCCGGCGATCACCTTGGGGCGCCGCTCGCCGGCGAACTGGCCGGCATGAATGGCGGCGTGCTGATCGTCAGGGGCAAAGCCGGCGCTTTTGCCGCCGACCGCATGCGGCGCGGCCTGATCGCGGTGCTAAAAGGCTTGGGCGACAATGCCGGCAGCCGCATGATCGCCGGCACGCTGGTGGTGGCCGGCGGCACCGGCGAGATGCCCGGCTATCTGATGCGTCGCGGTTCGATCCTGCTCGATCGCGCGCCGAAAAGCCTGTCGCCGACCTTCGTCGAATGCGGCGCCCCGGAAAGCGTCTTCGCCGCCGTCATCGATCGCCATCTGATTGCCGAGGGTATTTTGAAACGGCCGCTGCTGGGCAATGCGCCGCAGAAATATGGCGGCGACAACGCGGTGCTTGGCTTGGGGGAGGTTCTTTTCCCTCGCTGAGGCGTGCTGCTGACGCCCTTGCGGTAAGCCGCGATGGATGATGGCCGGCATGTCTGCTGGATCAACGATCGTCGTTGGCAATCAGTTTCGTCAGGCAATCCCCCGCCTGGCTCCGGGGCATGCCGAGATCTCTGACACTGTCCATGTGGTTGCGGTTGGCGAGAACAAGCGACGTTACCGGCGAACCCTGCTGCAGCAGGTGCTCCTTGAATCGATCTGCCTGCTGATGGAAAGGCGGCGTCTCGTTGGCTCCGACCAGAACCATCGCCCTGGTTTGAGGATCATGCCGATGGGCAAGCGGTGTAAACCTGGCGACTTCCTCATCGGTGATTGCAATCTCGTTGGCGAGAAAGGAATTTTGGAGCGGTTTCAAATCGTAGAGCCCGCCGAGCAGAAGGGCTGCCCGCACATTGGAGGGGGTATGCTCGCTGTTGAACAGGAACGTTGAAAGATGTGCCCCGGCCGAATGACCGCTGACGGTCAGGTTTGCCGGGTCTCCGCCATGGTCGGCGATATGGGCCAGAACCCACCGCTTGGCGCGGCGCACCTGGTCGACGATCGTCGCCATCCTGACCTTGGGCATCAGAGCATAGTCGACGATGGCGGCAATCGCACCGGCCTGGGTAATCGTCGCCGCGACGTATGAGTAGTCGCGCTTGGAGAACATCCTCCAGTAGCCGCCATGGATAAACATGTGCACCGGCAGGCCGCTTGTTTTGCCCGGGGGAAAGAACAGGTCGATGGTTTCGGTCTGATCCGGCCCATAGGCAATTTCCGCTGTCATCGGGATGGTTGCGCGGACGGCCTGGCTGCGGTGAACGATGTCCTGGACGATTTTGTCAAAATCGGCGACATGGTCGCGGATGCGGAACGGATCGTTTTGCACTCTTCCTCCGCTCAGATGCTGATGGCGAGGTATTTCGCCTCCATGAACTCGGCAATGCCGTGATGCTGGCCGCCCTCGCGGCCGAGGCCGCTCTGCTTGACCCCGCCGAACGGTGCTGCCGGATCGGACATCAAGCCGCGGTTGAGAGCGACCATCCCAGCTTCGATCCTGGATGCCACCCGCATTCCACGCGCAAGATCGCGCGTGTATATGTAGGCGGCAAGACCGTATTCGGTGTTGTTGGCACGCGCGATGATTTCGGCTTCCGTTTCGAAGCTCGAGATCGGCGCCACCGGCCCAAAAATTTCCTCGTGCGCCATCTCCGCCTCGGCCGGGACGTCGCAGAGCACGGTCGGCGGATAATAGTATCCCGTTCCCGAGCCTGCGTTGCCTCCGCACAGCACCCGCGCGCCACGGGCGACAGCATCGTTGACCAGACGTTCGATCTTGTCGACGGCCCTCCTGGTGATCATCGGCCCGCACTCCGTGGCCGGGTCCGTGCCGGCGCCGATCTTGAGTGCCGACATCCGCCTGGCGAGGCTTTCGCAAAACGCATCATAAACGCCGGACTGGACATAGATGCGGTTTGCGGCCGTGCAGGCCTCGCCGGCGTTGCGCATCTTCGCCACCATCGCCCCATCGACCGCCGCGTCGAGATCCGCGTCATCGAATACAAGGAATGGCGCGTTGCCGCCAAGCTCCATCGAACACGAAACCACGTGCTTTGCGGCCTCGGCCAGCAGGACGCGCCCGACAGAAGTCGAGCCGGTGAAGGAGAGTTTGCGCACCCGCGGATCGGCCAGCATCGCGGCCGTCACCGGGCCGGGATTGGAGGTTGTCAGAACGTTGACAACCCCCGGTGGGACACCCGCTTCTTCATAGAGTGCGGCAAGCGCGTAGGCGGTAAGCGGGGTCTCGCTGGCCGGCTTGAGGATCACTGTGCACCCTGCAGCCAAAGCGGGCGCGATCTTGCGCGTCGCCATGGCGGCAGGAAAATTCCAGGGTGTGACAAGGACGCAGATGCCGATCGGCTCGTAGTCGACGACGATCCGGTTGGTGCCGGAAGGCGCCATCCCGAATTCGCCGGAGATGCGAACCGCTTCCTCGGCATTCCAGCGAAAGAATTCCGCGGCATAGGCGATCTCGCCACGCGCGTCCCGCAGCGCCTTGCCGTTTTCCAGCGAGATCAGGGTGGCCAGCGTCTCGCAACGCTGCGTCATCAGCTCGAAGCAACGCCTGAGGATTTCGGAACGCTTGCGGGGCGCCGTTGTGCGCCAGCCATCGGCGGCCCTGGCCGCAGCCTCGACGGCGGCCGCGGCATCTTCGATCGTCGCATCGGGAACCGCGGCGATCACCGCCTCGGTGGAGGGATCTACGACCTGGATTTCCCTGGCGTCGGCGGATTGCCGCCATTGGCCGCCAATATACAAGCCGTGGGAGAATCTATGGAAGCCGGTAGTGTCCTGATCGTCCTCCAGCACTTGATGCGATATGTTCATGGCCTGCTCCTCGATTGCTCACATGACACAGGCGGCGAGGTCGCCATCATAGGCGGCCTGGATCAGGCCGCGCATAGCCGCCAGATCGAATGGACGCGGATTGTTCTTGATGAGACGGTCAATGCCAAGCGCCTGTTCGGCGGTCCAATCGAGCTTGTCGGCGGCAAGCCCGAGCCTGGCCAGCGTAGGCGTGATGCTGATCGCTGCGAACAGCCGGCCGACCTCATCGATCGTCGCGTCGGCCATCTCACCGGTGCTCCGGCCTTTTCCGTCGAGACCAAGGGCAAGGCCGATCTCGGCCATCTCGGCGGCCACTGCGGCCCGGTTGTACTTCATGACATAGGGCAGCATAGTGGCGACACCCAGCCCGTGAGCGGTGTGGGTAAGGGCGCCGACCGGATATTGCACCGCGTGCGCCGCCGCAGTTCCGGCCGTCCCGAACGCGCAGCCGGCTGCAAGCGCGCCCATCATCACATCGGCGCGAGCGTCCTCGTCAGAGGGGTCGCGGTATGCCTTCTCGAGACTGCGGCCAAGCAGCTTGATGGCGAGCAGCGCAAGATGATCGGTCAACGCGCTCTTGCCGATGAAGACATGTTGTTGCGGCAGGCTGGGGTCGGTGCCGCGCCTGGCGGCGGTGAAAGCCTCGACCGCATGGGTCAGCGCGTCTGCGCCGGCGATCGCCGTCAGTCCCGGGGGACATGTCATCGTCAGTTCGGGGTCGCAGATGGCGGCTGCCGCGATCAGATGCGGGCTGGAGATGCCGACCTTCATGGTGCGATCCGGATCGGAGATCACCGCGACAGGGGTCACTTCCGAGCCGGTGCCGGCTGTCGTTGGCACTGCGATCAGCGGCAGCGTCGGACCGGGCACCTTGAACTCGCCATAATAGTCCTGGAGCAGGCCGCCGTGACTGATGAGCAACGCGGCGCATTTGGTCATGTCGAGACAACTGCCGCCGCCGATGCCGATCACCATGTCGGGCGCAAAATCCCGCGCCTCCTCGACGCAGACGGCAACCGTGTCGCGCGGCAAATCGGGCTGCACACGATCGTGAACCAGCACAGCGATCGAGGCGCCCTCGAGCCCCGCCACGATCTCGGCGAAGGCGACGGTGGCGGCAAAGCGCTCGTCCGTGCAGACGAGAGCGCGACGGCCGAGCCTGGCCGCAACTGGTGCAATGACATGGCGCTGGCCCTTGCCAAAGAGGATTTCGCGCGGCAGCCTTATGGCGGCGAAAAGGCTCATGGTCTGCGTCCCTCGATGATGTGGATGGCGAGAGCTCGCCAAGCTTGGCGCAAAGCTATCCTCTATCAGATCGTATAGGATATAGGATTGTATTGAGCCAAGCATCATGTTAGCCAGTGATCCTGTCAAGAGGCAAAGATGCAGGTCACGAACGCCAGCAACGTCCGAGGAGTCGACCCCGCCAGCGGACGCATCCAGCGATCCAACAGCCTGGTGGAGGACGTCTATGAAGCGATCTTCGCGCAACTGATGTCGCTGAAGATCGCGCCTGGCTCACGGATCACCGTCGACAGCCTGGTCAAGGAACTCGAAGTATCGCACACGCCAATCCGTGAAGCGCTCGGCCGCCTCGAAGGCGAAGGCCTTGTGCTGAAGACACATTTGATCGGCTACCGCGCCGCGCCGCAGATAACCAGGCGCCGATTTGACGAACTGTATGAGCTTCGCCTGCTGCTCGAGCCGCATGCGGCGGCCAAGGCAGCCGCATTGATGGATGAGACGAAACTTGCGGTGCTTGAGGAGTCCGCAGGCGGCATGGCGCGCCGCGAAGGCAAGGATGAACGCCTGCGTTACTCCAATTTCGCGCGGCAGGACGCCATTTTCCACGATAGGATCATGGAATTTGCAAACAATGAACTGGTGCGCGAGACGCTGGCGTTCCAGCATACGCACTTCCACATCTTCCGCCTGATGTTCCATTCGCGCGTCACCGAGGAAGCGCTCGACGAGCATCAGGCCATCCTGGCCGCCTTCGCTGCCTCCGATCCCGCTGCGGCGGAACAGGCGATGCGCCGTCATATCGAGCATTCCCGTGATCGTTTGCTGCCGGCGTTCGATTGAGGCTGGCACGATGTTCGTCACCGTCGGGAGCGGCGCCGTCACGTTGAATTCACCGTTGATCAACGCGAGCAAACGTCCGGGAGATCCCGGATAAAACCCTTCCATCCAAAAAACGAGGAGCCGACCATGCCAGGCAAGAAAATACTGATGTTGACCGGTGAGTTTACCGAGGAATACGAGATCTTCGTCTATCAGCAGGCGATGGAGGCGGTCGGCCACATCGTCCATGTCGTCTGTCCTGACAAGAACGCTGGCGACCTGATCAAGACGTCGCTTCACGATTTCGAGGGTGACCAGACCTACACCGAAAAACCCGGCCACTACGCGTTGCTGAACAAGACCTTTTCGGAGGCGGAAAGACAGCTCGACCAGTATCATGCCGTCTATTGCGCCGGCGGCCGTGGCCCCGAGTACATCCGCACCGACAAGCGTGTGCAGGCGATGGTTCGCCATTTCCACGAGACCAGGAAGCCGATCTTTACCATCTGTCATGGCGTCCAGATCCTGATCGCGGTGGACGGCGTCGTGCGTGGCAAGAAGGTCGGTGCGCTGGCTGCCTGCGAGCCGGAAGTGACGCTGGCCGGCGGAACCTATATCGACCTGTCGCCGACCGAGGCCTATGTCGACGGGACGATGGTCTCGGCAAAGGGCTGGACCGCACTTGCCGCGTTCATCCGCGAGTGCCTGAAGGTGCTGGGAACGGAAATCCGCCACAGCTGAAGTCGATCGTCCGATGCATCCCAAACGGGATGCATCGTGATTGCCAGATCTGTCGCTGCAGTCAGGGCTCGGCAGGCCTGAGATGCGTTACGGCTGCTTCGGCCGCGTGGCGGCCGCCAGTGCGTCGATGTCGTCGTAGAGCGCCTGGCTGTGATGGTAGAGCTGCTCGAAAACCGGTTGGGTGCGGCTGTAGATCTCGACCCATCCGGGGTCCGGCAGGATTTCGGCGCCGTAGCTCACGAAGCGCTCGGCCGCCTGGTCGACGCGCGAGAAGCGGCCTGTCGCCGTCGCGGCCATCGCGGCACATCCGACAATGCCGCATTCGGGCTCCCGCGGGACCAGGATCGGAATGTTGAAGGCACTGGCCTTGATCTTCAGCCAGAGTTCGGTGCGCGCCCCGCCACCGGCGGCGATAACGCGCTCCAGCGGCCTGTTTGACGCGTGTTCCATGATGCGGATGTGGCGGGTCATGGCAAAGGCGATGCCTTCCAGGATCGAGCGGTGCAAATGCTCCATGCCATGCCCGGCGCCCAATCCGAAGAACTGTGCGCGGGCGTTGCGATGGCGCCCCAGGCGTTCGCCGGTGAGAAAGGGCATGAAGAGCAGCGCGTCGCAACCGGCCGGCGCCTCGGCGGCGCGGGCGACGATCTCGTCATAGGACAGCGCGTTGCCGTGGAAGGCACGGCGTGCCCAGCGCATGCCGTCGCCGCCGGTCTCCAGCAGCACGAATTGCGCCCAGTTGCCTTCGACCGTCGCTAGGTTCGAGATTTCCGGGTCAAGCAGCGGCTTCTCCGCGATAACAGTGATGATGGCGCCCGTGCCGGTGCTGTCGGAACCCATTCCCGGGCGACAGGCGCCTGAGCCGAGCAGTGCCACCGGATAGTCGGCGCCACCGACCAGCACCGGGGTTCCAGGGCGCAGGTCGGTGTCGAGCGCCGCCTGTTCGGTGACGTGGCCGACGACATCCAGCGGGTTGCGGATCGGCGGCAGCTTGGCGGCGTCGAGACCCATGCGCTCGATCATCACCGGCGACCAGTCGAGCCGCTCCGGGTTCATCAGGAAGCTGCAGGACGCGTCGCCTGTATCCATGGCGATCTCGCCGGTCAGCCGGTAGTTGATGTAATCCTTCGGCATGATGGCGACTGCGCTGCGGGCGTATGCGGCGGGATCGTTGTCTCGGACCCATTGCAGTTTGAAGCCCGGCCATGCCGGGGTCGGCGTGTTGCCGCTTTCGGGCAGGTAGCCGTCCGGCTCATTCGCTTGCTCGAAGCGACGGACGAGATCGACGGTGCGCTTGTCGTTCCAGAGCGGTGCCGTGTCGCGCGTCAGCGCTCCGTGCGCGTCGAGCAGGACCAGCCCGTGCATCTGCCCGCAGACGCAGATGGCAGAGATGTTTTCGCGGGCGCCTTCGACGCGGTCCAGCACCGTCTTGACGCTCGCTCGCGCACCCTCCCACCAGTCGAGCGGCCGCTGTTCGGCCCAGCCGAATTCCGGCACGATCTGGTCGTGCTCGCGCGACGCAAGCTCGAGGATCTTGCCGGCGACATCGATCAGTGCGGCGCGGACGCTGCCGGTGCCGACGTCGATGGCGAGGAAAAGCTCGCCGCTCATTTCGGAAGAGTCCTGAGATGGGCAAACATGTGATCCTCTGTCTATCGGTCAGAGCGAGCGCGGCGTGACGAGACCCACGGCATCAGCCTTTCGCCGCTTCGATGGCGATGCGCGACATCTCGTCGAAATTCGGTCCCGACACCGGGATCGCGATGTCGAAGACCTCTGCGATCACCTGCGTCCAGCCATGCAGGAAATATGTCCAACCATCCTCGATCTGCAACTGCTGTCGGGCCTGCTGCCGCCTTGCCTGGTCGAGGAAGATCAGGTCGCCGCGATAGTTGAGATCCCAGGCAATGCCGCGCTTGGGGAACACGCCGTCATCGGTAATCGGCGAGCCGGGCGCGTCCTTGCCAAGTCCGGTCGCGTTGATCGCCAGCGAGCCTGGTTTCAGCCCCGCCAACGTCTTGTCATTGATCTCTGGTCGGTCGGCCAGGACATATTCGAGCTCGACCGCCGACGTCATGTCTCTGTGGATGCGCTCGATTTCATCGAGACGCGGCTGCCAACGGTCGCTGACAATGATGCGCGAAGGCAAGTCGGCGCCACGCTCCTTGCGCATCAGGTGCCAGGTGATTGCTATCGTCGATCCGCCGGCGCCCATCGACAGGACTTCCGCGCCGGTGTCCGCAAAATATCCCGCCGGAATGAAACCGTCTATCGCAAGGCCCGAAGAGATCGGATCCTTGGCATGGCAGACGAGTTTTCCGCCCCGCTTCGACAGGCAACTGGTCTCGTGCATCAGGCGGGCGTGCGGATCGATCACATCGAACAGGTCGCGCGCTGCGTTGAAAAGATCGATCTTGTGCGTGGTGACGAGCGCGCCAAGCGACTGCGGGTCGGATTTTATGAAGGAGACGACCTCACGGTAGGCCTCCGGATCGGCATGGGTTGGAAAGTCGATGCCCCTGAGAACCGCATCCTTGAGAACCGCTTCCTTCAGCCCGAGGTGGCGCGCCCATGCGGGGAAAACCCGCATGATCGAGCTGCTCGTCGTCGTGACGCCGATAAAGTAGAATGTCGGCTGGGTGGCCGGCCGATAGCGGCTCATTCGCCATTCTCCCGGATTTTCTCCGCGCGCAGTGCATTACTGCGAAGTGAAGCAGCGATCTCGAAGCGCACCTTCATGCCGGCACCATGCCGGATCGTTGCTGATAGATGGCGGAGATCCGCTTCGCGTCACGCGGTCGCCAATCCGGGTTGTCGACTTGCCTGCAGCCTCCATCGCCGGCGACGACACGCGAGCGCATGCCTCCCGATCTCGCCATGATCTCGTAGTCCTGCCCTGCATCGGCGGGGTAGCAGAACAGCATCACCAGATCGCATTCCCCGACATTGATCGAGCGGTGGATCCAGAACGGCGGAACATAACAGACGGTCTGGGCGTCGATCGGCAGGATGCGAACCTCGCCCTCCGGCGACTCCATCAGCATGAGACCGTGCCCTTTCTGGCCATAGTAGATCTCGGGCCGGTCGGCCTGCCTGTGGATGTGACCGCGCGTCATGAAATATTCGTCGCCGACCTTCCCTGGCGCCATGTGCGTGACGCCGAAAATCAGGTCGCCCGACTGCTCGGTCGGTCGGAACTCGGAGACCTCGTAGACGATGCGCTCACCCCATGTCACGCGCATGGCTTCGAACGCCGCGGCGTCAGCATAGAGCCCGTCCAGATCGCGGAAGCGCTTTTGGTAGCTGCCGGTTGCATTTCCCATCGCACCAGCGACAGGTCGACCTTGCATCCAGTGGGCTCAAACAGTCTCGTCAAAGGACTACCTCATACTGCATTGCAGGTGGCGTCGGCGCTGATCTGGCCTGCCCCTCCTGCTTTCGACAAGACCACTTGCTTTGCAGGGCACGATTTGCTCTCCCTGTGCAGACCAGCCTGGAGGTTGCTGGATTATGGCAGATTTCGACCACGAAGCACACGACAGTGGGTTGGGCGGCATGCCGCATCCGCTTTCTTAAGCAATCCGGGAGAGCCGCCTTGCTCCTCCAAGTCGCCTTCGACAAGCCTGAACACCTGGCTCTGCTCGCGCAGATGAAGGAATTTGCCGACATTATCGAGATCGGCACGCCATTGCTGAAACGCCTCGGCCTCTCGGCCATCACCACAGCGCGCGAGCTCTGCCCTGAAGTCATGGTGTTGGCTGATACCAAAACCGTCGACGCCGGTTCGAGGCTGATATGGTATTCGGCGCCGGCGCCGCAATCATGACGGTGCTGTCGTGTGCTTCGCCCGCCACGCATGAGGCGGTCGGAAAACGTGCCGCAGCCTTCGGCGCGACGGTCGTCGTCGATACCATCACCGAGGCGGGCAAGGCAGAATTGATTCCCTTGAATGCTGTCTTCCCCGAAAGCTTCGGCTACATCGCTGTCCACTCGCCAACCGATGCGCGGCTGGCCGGCAACATTTCCACGTCACATATCGACGCCGTCAGAAAGATGCATGATCGTGGCTTTCTGGTTTCGCTCGCCGGCGGGATCGGCCCCGACACGCTGGAAGCGGCGATCGCAGTCGAGCCCGAAATCCTCGTGGTTGGCAGCGCCATCACAGAATCCGCAAGTCCGAAAGAGGTAGCCCGATGGATTCGCGACAGATTGCCCAATTCAGGCCGTGGCTGGCCGTGGGACAGGAGATAACCGAAGTTCTTGGCCGGATCGACGCCGACGCCTTTGCAGGGCTGGTGCAGGCGTTCGATGACCCCGATCAGAGATGGTTCTTTTCCGGGCAGGGACGCTCCGGTCTTGTCGCGCAGATGGGTGCGATGCGCTTCATGCATCTTGGCCGAACGGTGCATTTCGTCGGTGAGGCATCGGCGCCATCGATCCGCAGGGGCGATGCGCTGCTGATCATCTCCGGCTCCGGGGAAACGCCGGTCAGTACAGGCTTTGCCCGCATCGCCAAGGCGGAGGGCGCCAAGGTCGTTACGCTGACGCATCAGCCGGCCGGGACCCTGGCCGGCATTGCCGATGTCACGTTGCATGTCCCTGTCGAGAAATCGAAACAGTTTGGCGGCAGCCTGTTCGAGCAGTCCTGCCTCATCCTGCTCGACAGCATTGTGCTCGGCTTGGCGCAGCAGATCCGCGACGCGCACAGACTGATGCTGCACCGCCACACCAACTTGCAGTGACCATGCCGACGGTGGTGAGCATCGGTCACGGGGATTGTCGATGCGGTGGAATATTCCCCAGGCAAGATCGAGCGGTCTTCTGGCGACTCCGCGCTTAAACCGCTGCGCGTTTTTGGGCGACATGCATTAGCCGGGAAGCCCGCGGGGCAGCTCACCTTCCGTCGCGGCAAGGCACTGGACTCGCTGCGCGATGCCGATATTGTGCTTGGCAAGCGTTGGTGCCGTGCTCTGGCGACGGCAACCGACGGGGAGATACCGGCGGCTTGGTTCGCAGGAACATGTCCCGGTCAACACGGGAGGAAGTCTGATGAGAATTGGGGTCTTTCTGGCCGGCTTTTCGGCTTTTGCCGCGCTGGTTGGCGCGCCTGCCTTTGCCCAGGACAAGCCGTTTGCGGGGGTTACCGTGAACGTCATTACGCAGACCGGTGCGATTCAGGAGCCGCTACAGCGGCGCGCGCCCGAGTTCGAAGCGCTCACCGGCGCCAAGATCAATGTCATCGCGGTGCCCTTCTCGGATCTCTATCAGAAGATTCTCACCGACTGGGCGAGCGGCACCAACTCGGTCGACGCCGGCGTGTTCGCCCCGCAATGGATGGTCGACTACATTGCCGGCGGCTACCTCGAGGACCTGACGCCGCGGGTCGAGGCCGACAAGGACATCCAGCAGGACGATGTGGGCGCGTTCTTCCGGGACTTCTCCGAGAAGTACAACGGCAAGACCTACATGATCACGCTCGATGGCGACTTCCACATGATGTACTACCGCAAGGATGTGCTCGAAGCGGCCGGCCTGGCGGTGCCGAAAACCTGGGACGAGTATCTCGAGGTCGCCAAGGCCACGCATGGCAAGGACATGAGCGGCGATGGCACGCCGGATTTCGGCTCCTGCATCGCCAAGAAGCGCAACGCGCAGAGCTATTGGTTCGTCACCGATGTGGTCGGCTCGATGACCCAGTCCAAGGGAACCAGCCAGGGCACCTTCTTCAACACCAAGGACATGACGCCGCTCGTCAACAACGACGCCTTCCGCAAGGCGCTCGACTTCCTGTCTGAATCGACCAAGTACGGCCCGCCGGACGAGTTGAACCTCGACGTCAGCGATACAAGGCCGCTCTTCGCTTCCGGCCGCTGCGCGCTGAACCTCGACTGGGGTGATGTAGGCACGATCTCGATCGATCCGAAGCAGTCCAAGGTGATGGGCAAATGGGGCGCTGCGATCATGCCCGGATCCAAGGAGGTCCTGAACTGGGACACCGGCAAGCTAGAGGCCTGCACGGCAGAAAACTGCCCGCACGCGATCGACGGCGTGAACCATGCACCATTCGCCGCCTTTGGCGGATGGGGCGGCGGCATCAACGCGGCGGCCGATCCGAAGGTGAAGGACGCCGCCTACGCCTACTTCTCGTTCATGACGCAGCCAGCGCAGTCGAATGCCGACGTTACCGTCGGCGGCACCGGGTTCAACCCGTACCGCACCTCGCAGCTCGGCTACAGCGACCTTTGGAAGAAGGCCGGGATGAGCGAGGAGGAGGCCAAAGTCTACCTGGGCGCGATCAACGACAGCATGAGCAGCCCGAACATGATCCTCGACCTGCGCATCCCACAAAATCAGAAGTACCAGCAGGTCGTGCTCGACGAGGCGGTCTCGCGCTTCCTCGCCGGCGAAATCGACAAGGAAGCGACCGTCGCGGCGGTCGAGGAAGGCTGGAATGAGCTGAACGAAGAGGTTGGCAAAGACGAGCAGCTCAAACTTTACAAGGCGACCATCGGCGCCAAATAGGCAGCCAAGCAAACAACCCGGCGTGGCATCGTCCGCGCCGGGTCTGATGCCTGCGCCACTTTCTCAGGGTATGATGACCGCAACCGACACGATGCCAGACGCTGCCGACCGCCGCAGCTGGGCCGAATGGCTGGACGGTCACTCAGGCCGGATCATGGTGCTGCCAGCCGTCGTCGTGCTTCTCTGCTTCGCAATTTTTCCGCTCATCATCTCGGCCTATCTCGCTCTTTCGCGCTTTGCGCTCGCGTCGGGCGGATTCACGTTGAAATTCATCGGACTTTTGAACTTCCGCAAGCTGCTGGTCGGCTCGCAGCAGTATCACCTGCTCGGTAAGTTTGGCACGTTCGGCTTTGTCCAATTCGCTTTGCTGGCCTTGATCGCGGCAGGGCTGTTTTTCCTCCTCGCCCGCTACTTGTTGCGTGGCAGGCCGACCGTCGTCGGCACGGTTGGTCGGCTTCTGGCGACGGCGATGGCGATGAGCCTGGCGGTTCTTGCGCTGGCCACCATGGCGCCGGGCGGCGTGCCGGGGACTGTCGTCAACACGCTTCTCTACGTGTTCGTCGGCGTGTCCGTGCAGTTCGCACTGGGACTGGGCCTCGCGCTGCTGTGCGGCCAGCCGATCCGCGGCCGGAATTTCTTTCGCGTCCTCTTCTTCATCCCGCTGATGGTAACCCCGGTCGGTATCGCCTACACGTTCCGCATGCTCGCCGACATGCAGAAGGGGCCTTTCGCCCCACTCGTGCGCGCTTTCGGCATCAGCGAGTGGTCGTGGGCGACAGAGGCCTGGTCGGCGCGGCTGATGGTGTTGGTCGGCGACACCTGGCAGTGGACGCCGTTCATGTTTATCGTGCTGCTGGCGGCCATCGAGAACCAGCCGCGCGATCAGGTCGAGGCGGCGCGGCTCGACGGCGCCAACGGCTTCCAGATTTTTCGCGACATTACCTGGCCAGCGATCGCGCCGATTGCCGCCACCGTCGTGCTGATCCGGCTCATCGAGGCCTTCAAGATCATCGACCTGCCGAACGTGCTCACCGGCGGCGGTCCCGGCCTGGCGACGGAATCGATGACGCTCCATTCCTTCATTTCCTGGCGCACCCAGGATCTCGGCGGCTCGGCCGCTATCGGCTACATGCTGCTCTTCATCTCGACCATCGTATGCGTCTCGTTCTTCAACTTCGTGGTCCGGCCGGCGCGCCGGTTCGAAGCATGAGCACCGAGCCGCGCTCGCTGGCGCGCCGGCTGTTCGAGCCGGCCTCGATCGACAGCCAGGCGCCGGTCGCCAGGGTGCTGACCTATGTGCTGTTGTCCCTGTGGACGCTGGTTGTGGTGATTCCCCTCTACTGGGTGTTCATCACGTCCTTCAAGGGGCCTGGGGAGGTCGACAACGGGCCGTTCTATCTCCCGTTCGTCGACTTTGCCCCTTCGCTTCAGGCATGGGACTTCATGCTCGTGCAGAATTACACGCTGCGCCCTTACATGAATTCGGTCGTTGTCGCGGTCGCCAGCACACTGCTCGCAGTCCTGATCGGCTCGCTGGCGGCCTACGCGCTCGTGCGTATCCGCTTCCAGGTGAAGCTCGCCGCTGTTGCAATCTTCTTGATCCTGCTCACCGCAATCATCGTGGCGGTGGCCACTTTCGGCGTGCGCTGGGAGATCGCCATTGTCGTGGCGGCCGCTCTCTTCGTCATTGCGCTGTTCACGCTCGTTGGACGCACGAAGCTTGCGGTCGGCAACAGCGACATTGAGTTCTGGATCATCTCGAACCGTATCATGCCGCCGATCGTCGCCGTATTGCCGATCTACGTGATGTTCCAGCAGATGCGCCTGCTTGACACGCAGGTGGCGCTGATCGCCACCTACACCGCTATCAACCTGCCGATCGTGGTGTGGCTGACGCGCGATTTCTTCGCCGGCATCCCGCTCGACCTCGAGGAGAGCGCACAAATAGACGGCGCCTCCAAGTTCCGCGTTTTCTTCACCATCGCGCTGCCGCTGGTGCGGTCCGGCCTGGTCGCGACCTTCCTGCTGGTGCTGATCCTTGCCTGGAACGAGTATCTGCTGGCCCTCTTCCTCTCCAATGCCGATGCGCAGACCATGCCGGTGCTGGTATCGGCACAGAACACGACCCGCGGGCCGCAATGGTGGAACATGTCGGTGTTGATCACCGTGATGATCGCCCCCGTGATCATCATCTCCAGCATCCTGCAGAAGCATATCGCGCGCGGACTGCTGGTCGGCGCAGTGAAGGGCTAGTCATTATGCGGGTCACCCTGTCCGATATCTACAAGTCCTTCGGCGCGGTCGAGGTGGTCAAAGGGCTCGACCTGGAGATCGAGGACGGCGAGTTCCTGGTGCTGCTCGGCCCTTCAGGCTGCGGCAAGACGACAGCGCTGCGCATGGTGGCCGGGCTTGAATCGGTGAGTTCCGGCCGCGTCCTCATCGGCGACCGCGACGTCACCCACGTGCTGCCCAAATATCGCGACGTGGCGATGGTGTTCCAGTCCTACGCGCTCTATCCGCACATGACGGTTGCCGAGAACATCGCATATCCGCTGAAGCTTCGTGGCGTGCCGCGCACTGAGCGCGACGCCGCCGTGCGCAGTGCCGCCGTCAAGGTGCATCTCGAGGAGTTCCTCGACCGCTATCCACGGCAGCTTTCCGGCGGTCAGCGGCAACGCATCGCGCTCGCTCGCGCCATGGTGCGGCGGCCGAGCGTCTTCCTGANATGGGCCGGGCGCTGGTGCGCGACCCCAAGCTCTTTCTCTTCGACGAGCCGCTCTCCAACCTCGACGCCAAGCTGCGCGGCCACATGCGCTCGGAACTGAAACGCCTGCAGGCCGATCTGGGCGTGACGACGATCTACGTCACCCACGATCAGATCGAGGCCATGACCTTGGCGCACCGTGTTGCCATCATGAACCGCGGCGTCGTGCAGCAGATCGCGACGCCCCGACAGATCTACGACGATCCGGCGAACCTGTTCGTCGCCGGCTTCATCGGCTCGCCGCCGATGAATTTTCTTAGGGGCGAGCTGGTCGAGGGTAGCTTCGCCTGCGCGGAAGGGCGATTTGCGACCAGCGTTGCCGAAAGCCGTAAGAAGGTCACTGCCGGCCTCCGGCCCGAGGATTGCCGGGTCACCGGCCCATCGGAGGGCAAGGTTGAGGCGCGGGTCTATGCCGTGGAGCTGATCGGCGATCATAGCTTGATCACCTGCCAGTTCGGTGGGGCCACCGTAACCGTCAAGGCCGATAAATCGGCGCACTACGACATGGATGAGCCGATCGGCATCACCTTCCAGGATACCGCCGTCTTTCTGTTCGATGCGGAAACCGGAGCCCGCATCGGCGGCCGCGCCGGTAGACAGGCGGCCGCGTGACTTAAGTTCTTGTTTTTATGGATGTCGTTATCGCAAAACCGCTGCGCACCCTCGGGTCAGGCCCAAGGGCATGCTTTTGCGCGACATATATTAATTCTCCTCCACGAACACCTCTTCGCGCTTCTTCTTGACCGCCGGCAGGAAGACGATGACGAGCACGGCGAAGGCGATGAACAGCAGGCCGGCGCTGATCGGCCTCGTCACGAAGGTGGTCGGGTCGCCGCGCGCGAGAATCATGGCGCGGCGCAGGTTTTCCTCGAGCAGCGGGCCGAGCACGAAGCCGAGCAGCAGCGGCGCCGGTTCGCAGCGCAGCTTGGTCAGGAGATAGCCGAGCAAGCCGAAGAAGGCGACGGCGTAGAGGTCGTAGATGTTGGTGTTGACGCTGTAAACGCCGATCGAGCAGAACGCCATGATGATCGGGAAGAGCACGTAGTAGGGGATCGTCAGGAGTTTCACCCAAAGCCCGACCAGCGGCAGGTTCAAGATGATCAGCATCAGATTGCCGATCCACATCGAGGCGATGATGCCCCAAAACAGCGCCGGCTGTTCGATCGCGACATTGGGGCCGGGCACGATGCCCTGGATGATCATCGCGCCGATCATCAGCGCCATGACCGGGTTGGCCGGAATGCCGAGCGTCAGCATCGGGATGAAGGAGGTCTGCGCACCGGCATTGTTGGCCGATTCCGGTCCGGCGACGCCTTCGACGGCGCCCTTGCCGAATTCCCCGGGGTTTTTCGAGATGCGTTTTTCGACCGTGTAGGAGGCAAAGGCTGCAAGGATCGCGCCGCCTCCCGGCAGGATGCCGAGCGCCGAACCGATGATGGTTCCGCGCACGATCGGCGCCGCCATGCGGCGAAAGTCGTCGCGGGTCGGCATCAGGCCGGAGACGCTTCGGATCATCACCGAGCGCTCGTGCTCGTTTTCGAGGTTGCGCAGGATCTCGGCGACGCCGAAGACGCCGACCGCCACCGCGACGAAATTCAGCCCGTCGGCATATTCGCGGATGCCGAGCGTGAAGCGCGGCGTGCCGGTGTAGATGTCGGTGCCGACGATGCCGAGCAGCAGGCCAAGCACGACCATCGCCAGCGCCTTGACGATCGAGCCGTGGGCGAGCGCAACGGACGAGACGAGGCCGACGATCATCAGCGAAAAATACTCGGCCGCGCCGAATTCCAGCGCGATCGCCGTCAGCGGCGGGGCAAAGACGGCGACGAGGAAGGTCGACACCGTGCCGGCGAAGAACGAGCCTATCGCCGCGATGGCGAGTGCCGCCCCGGCGCGGCCGTTCTTGGCCATCTGGTAGCCGTCGATGGCGGTGACGGCCGACGAGGATTCGCCAGGCATGTTGATGAGGATGGCGGTGGTCGAGCCGCCATATTGCGCGCCGTAATAGATGCCGGCGAGCATGATAAGGGAGGAAACCGGGTCGCCGATCTGGAAGGTGATCGGTAACAGCATGGCGATGGTGGCGGTGGCGCCGATACCGGGCAAAACGCCGATCAGCGTGCCGAGAAGGACGCCGATCAGGCAGAAACCGAGATTTGCCAGCGACGAGGCCGTCGAAAAACCAAGCGCGAGGTTGTCGAGGAGTTCCATGTTCATCTCCTCAAAACTGCAGCCACGGGCCGAAGCGCCGGAACGGCAGGCCGAGCGCATAGCTGAAGACGAGGAACGCAAACAGCGTCAGGCCGGCGGAGAGCACGAGCGCGGTCAGCGGCCTCATGCGACCGCTGGCAAAGGATGCGATCAGCGCCGTCAGGAAGATCGAGGGGAGGAAGCCGAGGCCGCGCACGGTCAGGCCGAAGAAGATCGGGGCAGGCAGGATGAACAGCATGCCGCGCCAGGCTACATGGCCGATCGGCTCGCTCTCGAAGCGCACCGCTTCGACGAGGATGACGGCGCCAAGCAGGATCAAAACGATTGCCAGGACCAGCGGGAAATAGCCCGGTCCCATGCGGAAGGCGGTGCCGATTTCAAGGTCGAGCGACTGCAGCGCGAAAAATCCGCCGAGAAAGATGAACAGCGCGGCGCATATGCCGTTGGTCGTGTCGATTGTGAAGGGTTTCATGACGTCCTCCCAGGCCCGCGCCGCGGGCGCGCCGATGCCGGTGTGAAAATGGGGCCGGTGTGAAAAAAAACGGGGCGCTGGTGGGCGCCCCTTTCAAAATCTCAGTCGGCGTACTGGCCGGCGGCTTCGATGATCGGCTTCCAGCGCGCGATCTCGCCCTCCAGCTTGGCCTTCAGCGCGGCCGGAGTCGCATCAGCTTCAGGCGATGGCTTGGTGCCGAGTTCGGCGAAGCGGGCGACGACATTCGGGTCCTTCAGCGCGACCTGAAGCGACTTCGACAGGCGTTCGGTGACCTCGGCCGGCGTGCCCTTGGGCGCGTAGAGGCCGTGCCAGATGCCGACCTGCACCTCCGGGAGACCGGCTTCCGTCGTCGTCGGGACGTCCGGCAGAACATCGAGGCGTTCAGCCGAGGTGACGGCGTAGACCTTGATCGTGCCGCCCTGGATCTGCTTGGTGGTGTTGGTCGACTGATCGCACATGATGTCGACCTGGCCGCCGAGAAGGTCGGTCATGGCCGGTCCGGTGCCTTTGTAGGGCACGGTGACCAGCGGCGTGCCGATCGCGCTCATGAACAGCATGCCGCACAGATGCGAGGCCGCGCCTATGCCGGCATTGGCGACGGTGACGGTATCCTTGTTGGCCTTGGCGTAGTCGACCAGCCCCTTCAGGTCGGTCGGCTCGAGGTCCTTGCGGCCGACGACGGTCATCGGCACCTCGGTGACGAGGCCGACATATTCGAAGCTGTTCAGCGTGTCGTATGCGAGCTTTCTGTACAGCGTGGCGCTTGTCGCCATGCCGATATGATGGAGGAGAAGCGTATAGCCGTCGGGCTCGGCGCTCGCGACGCGACCGGCGCCCAGCGTGCCGCCGGCGCCGCCGACATTCTCGACGATGATCTGCTGGCCGAGATCCTTCGACATGGCTTCCGCGACGAGGCGCGTGACCGTGTCGGTCGGGCCGCCGGCCGAAAACGGCACCACCACGGTGACGGTGCGTTCGGGATAGGTTTGCGCGCCCGCGGCGAACGAATACAGCGTGACGGCGGCGGCGGCCAGAGCGGCGGCGAATCTTCTCATCTCAACTTCCTCCCAGGATATGAATTCCCAACCGCCTCCTGGAGTTCTTCTCAACACCGGCTGCGGGTGGACCAATAACTAGCGTAACCTAGCGGATTGCAATCGGACTCAAGCCGCATGCTGCTATTATACACAAGTCCGCGCAAATGGGTGAACAGGTGCCATCGAGCCGGAGGCGGACTGCCGGGCGCCCAATGGTCGAAGATGGCATGTTTAACGAGCACAGGTCGCGGACCGGCCTTACGCCTTTCCTTGGATTATGCGGGATAAGTGGAGAGCGGCTCTCCTGATGTCGATCTGCGAATCGCATGTTCGACGCCGCGGAGCTCGGCCAATCCCTTGAGCCGACCGATGGCCGGATAGCCGGGCTGCGCCCCGCGCGTCAGGTCATCGAGGATATCCTGGCCGTGGTCGGGGCGCATCGGGATGACGGCGTCCTGGCGGCCTTCCACTTTGCGCCGCGCTTCCTCGCGAAGCAGCGCCGCCACCACCGCCACCATGTCGGTGTCGCCGGCAAGGTGCTCGTCCTCGTGGAACGAGCAGGGGGTGCCGGCCGCTTCCTTGCGCACATTGCGCAGATGGGCGAAGTGGATTTTTGGCCCCATCCGCTCGATCATGCCGGGCAGATCACTATCGGGTCTCGCGCCGAGCGAGCCGGTGCACAGCGTCGCGCCGTTGGCCGGGCTGTCGACTGCGTCCAGAACGTAGCTGTAGTCGGCCTCGGTCGACATGATGCGCGGCAGGCCGAGCAGCGGAAACGGCGGGTCATCGGGGTGGCAGCAGAGTCGCAGGCCGAGGCGTTCGGCCGTGGGCACGACCTCCGCCAGGAAATCGACGAAATGCCGGCGCAGGGTTGTTGCGTCGATGCGGTCATAGTTTGACAGTTGAGCCGCGAGGCCGTCGAGAGACGTGTCTTCGGTCGAGCCGGGCAGGCCGGAATTGACGCTTCTTGCCAGAATCTTGCGCGCATGGTCATCCATTTGCGCATATCGGCGCGCCGCCTCGGCGGCGATCTCCGGTGTGTAGTCGCCGGGCGCCGCCTGGCGTTTCAGGATATGGATGTCGAATGCGGCGAAGTCGATCAGATCGAAGCGCATGGTGGTGCCGCCATGCGGCAGGCGCCAGGCAAGATCGGTGCGGGTCCAATCGAGCACGGGCATGAAATTGTAGCAGATGACCGAAATGCCGGCTCGCGCCAGGTTTTCCAGCGATGTCCTGTAGTTGGCAAGATGGCTGCGCCATTCGCCGACCTGCGTCTTGATCGATTCGGAAACCGGCAGGCTTTCGACAATCTCCCAGGTCAGTTCGCTTGCGCTTCCATCCGGCAAGGATGCGACTTCGCGCTGACGCCTTTCGATTTCGGCGGGCAGCCAGACGGCGCCGTGAGGAACGTGGTGAAGGGCCGTGACGATGCCTTGCGCCCCGGCTTGCCGCGCATCCGCAATCGTCACCTTGTCGACCGGGCCGAACCAACGCCACACGTGTCTCATTCGAACACTCCCGTAATAAGAATCCCCGCGCGGCCCGCCCGCGCTCCTGCCGCGGTGACCGACCTGCTGCTTTTCTTCATCCGCTGCTATCAGATTCCGGTGTCGGCGCGAATGGCGATAGCGGCTGACGGCAATCTACGCCAGCGCGAAGTTCTAGGCTAAAGCGCGTCGTGTCTGAAGGGATTCATGCGACGCGCTTTAAGCCTTTGTTTTTGTGCATGTCGTTGACCCAAAACCGCTGCGCACTTTTGGGCGACATGCATTAGAGCAGCGCTTCGTACAGATCGCCGATCTTTTCAACTTCGAAATCCGCCGCCCTGCTTTTCAGGATGGCGGCAGAAGTGGGGTGGTCCAGCATGTCAGCCATCGCCTTTGCCATAGCCGCGGCATCGTCGACCGGCACCAAGGCGCCGAAACGACCGTCACCGAGAATCTCGCGCGGGCCATGTGGCGCATCTGTTGAGACTACCGGGACGCCCGCAGCCATGGCCTCGACCAGCACATTGCCAAAGCCTTCGCTCGTCGAGGAAAGCACGAACAGATCGGCTGCGGCATAACAGGCGGCTGGGTCGTTGACGTAGCCAGCAAAAAGCACGTCCGCGCCGATACCGGTTTCCTCGGCGTAGGCGCGCAACTCGGCAGCCAGCGGGCCTTCGCCGAAGATGACAAGCCGAGCGCGGCGGCCGGCGCGCAGGATAGCGAAAGCCCGCAGCAAGGTCCGATGGTCCTTGACCGGCACCAGGCGCCCGGCGGTGACGATGACCGGGCCATCGCCCATCGTCGCCAGCTGTGCCTGCCATGCTTGGGAATCTTGTTCGAGCGCCGCAACCGGCGGCAGCGGATTGTTGATGACGACAATTTTGGATTTGGGAAAGCCGCGGGCCGCAAGGTCGCGGCCGACACCCGCTGAGACGGCGATGGCTTTGGTTGCGCGCGCTGCAACCAGCGCGGAAAGCCAGACCGCTATTCTCGCGCCGAGGCTGCTGGAAGGCAGTGAGGCGGCTGCGTGGAAGCTTGGAAAGAACCGCGCCCGGCTTCGCGCCAGGAGAAGCGCCACCGCCACGACCAGATTGGCAAATTCCGGGGCGCTGTAGACCACATGCGGAGCAAGGCGGCTGAACAAACCTGCGCTTCGCACGATGCCTTTCAGCGTCTCCCACTTGCCGTAACCCTCGCCCTGGATGGGAAGGTCGAAATCGACCAGATGCACGGCGGGGGAGCGCAGCGCGGCGTTGGGTCCTTGCGCGTTCCAGGTAAAAAGGGTGACATCGTGCCCACGCGATGCCAATTCATTTGCCATGAGGACGAAGACACGCTCGGCGCCGCCGCCCCTGAGACTGGCGATGTGAAAGACAATGCGCTTCGCCATGCCTGGATTCAGGCTCGGCTGACGCCGATGCCTGATCGGTTCGGCGGCTGGCGCATGTCGCGAACGATACCCATGGCAATGGCCAGCAGCATGCCCAGAGCAAAGCCGGCGAAAGCTCCCAGGCCTGCCGTCACAGGGGTGCGGGGCGGCCACGAGCGACCCGGTGGCGGCACGGCGGTGGAAATCACCTGCACATTGGTGGTGTCGATCTGCTCGCGCTCGGTGATTTGGCGCGCGCGAGACAGGAAGCTTTCATAGACCGCCCTTCTCGAGGCGGCGTCGCGTTCAAGCTCACGCAGGGCGACCTGGGACTCGCTGTCGGTGAAAACGTTGTTCTTCAGAGCGTTCATCCTGGCGGTGAGAGAAGCCAACGAGGCGTTGGCCTTGTCCAGGTTGGCTTTTGCCGTGCCGACCGTGCGGGAGAACTCCGCCCTGAGTTGAGAACTGACGGTTTCGAATTCTGTCCTGAGCCGGACGATCGTCGGGTGGCGCGGACCAAAGGTCATGGACTGAGAATCGATCTGCTGCCGCAAGCCATTCGCCTTGTCGCGCAGCACTGAGAGTGCTGCCGAAACCGCGGGGTCAGGATTGGCCCCATTGACACCGGAAGCAACCAAGGCGTCGTAACTTGCCTGCGCCGCGATGACGCGCGATTGCGCCTCGCCAATTTCGCTATTGAGCTGCGTCATCGTCTGCGAACTGACAAGCTGGCCATTGCTGGCCGACAAATTGTGGCTGCGCCTGTAGCTCTCGACCTTCTCTTCGGCTGCCTGCACGTCGCGCTTGAGTTGGCCGAGCCGGCCCTCAAGAGCAGCTGCGGCACGGCCGGCGCCAGCAGCTTCGGCCGTGGCCAGTTCTTCCTGGAAAGCCTTCACCATGGCTTGCGAGATCAGGATCGCCTTGCCGGTGGTTTCTGCCGATACCGCGAGGGTTGTGACGAACGAGGTTTCATCTGCAGCGACGCTGACCCGCTGCGCCAGGCTTTTCTGGGCGACAAGCTTCGGATCGGACTTGCCGCCACTCACTGCAGCACCAGAGGTGGAAGCGGTCTGGTCCGGATCGAAAAACTCCGGATCGTTGGCGAGACCGAGTTCGTCCACCACACGTGCAAGCACGTTGCCGGAGGTCAAGATGCGCTGCTTGCTGCGCGCGTTCAGTATTTGGCTGTCGACCTGGCCCGGTTGCGAGTAGACATCGTTTTCCACAACCTGCAAATTGGCAGGATTGATGAGGATTTCCGTCGTGACGGTATAACGCTGTTTGCTCAGCAACCCATAGGCGGCGCCGATGACGCCGCCGGCTACTGCCAGCATCAATGCCCAGACGAGCCCGGCACGCAGCCAGACAAACAGGCGTCGAAAATCGAGCTCGAGGAAATCGCTGATCTTGTCGAGCGTCACCGTCGGGATAGGCTCGGGCGTGGGCGGAGTGACAGGGGCGGAGGGGCGCGCCGTGACCGGAGCATCCTGTTGCAGCCTTGCCCTGCTGGCGCGCCGCGCATTGGCGATCCGCTCGAATGCGCTGATATTGGAATCCGCTGTAGGGGGAGGGGTTGTGCCGGAAGCGGCAGACATGGCGCTAACTCTGGTTATTCGCTACGCGGACCAGCACTACAGAAAGATCGTTAACATGTCATTTTCCAAGTTGGCATATTTTGCCGAGTCAGGCACCGCGTCCGTTCAGCGGTCCCTTGAATGGATCTCGTTGGCCAGAATGGCGTCTGAATACCCTCACTTGGATCGGCGATGAGCTATCCCGCCGCCGTATCGGAACGATCCAGCCAGGCGCGCCGTCAGAACGCGCTGTCGCTGCTGTTTTTCCTATGCGCGGCGTTGGCGTTCCTGCTCCGCTTCACGGTGTCGCCGCAGATCATGAACATGGTCGTCGACTATACCGCCGACGGCGGTTCATTCTACGAGAAACTGCATGTCGGCACCTATGCCATCTTCCTGCTGCTTCCTGTCGTTCTTTTCAGCCGACCGTTTCTGCTGCAGGGCGACGAAATTGGAATCTTCAAGGCCTTGCTGCTCTATTCTGCGGTGATTTTCGCGCTAGTGCCGTATCTGTTCATCACCGGCCGTGCCGGCTCCTCCGGGTTTATCATCGATACCTATCTGGTGGCCGGCGCCGCAGGCCTGTTGATGCTGGCCCTGAACGCGCAAGTGCGGCGTGCCTTGGGCGACCTCGTGCTTGGGATGGTGGTCCTCAGCGCTGTGATGGGCACGATCGAAGCGGTGACTCAACATCGATTTCTGCCCTACGGTCTCAACGAACTGCAGTTCAGGCCGATCGGCCTATCGGCGCACCCGCTGGCCCTGGGCGCGCTCTGCGCCACAGTCATCGGGTTCGTACCGCTGACGAACTGGCGCATATGGGTTCGGGTGCTGGCGATCTTCGTATTGCTCGTCGGCTGTGCTGCGTCAGGCGCTCGCGCCGCCCTGTTGCTCGCTGCCGCAGAAACCCTCATCCTGCTGATGTTCGTGCCTTGGCCGCGCCTGTCCCTCAAGCATCAGCGGCAGGCCAAGTCTGTCGTGCTGCTGTTCGCCGTGGCGGGCGGCGCAGTGCTGGTGGCCATACTGTTTTCGGGCGGGCTGCTGAACCGATTCGGCAACACGATCTTTGACGAAAACTTCATGGCGCGGGTGACGATCTACCAGGTGTTCGGACTTGTCAGCTGGAAAGACATCCTGTTTGGCATGAACGTCGACGACCTCCTGGCGATCGTCAACGAGAAGTTGCATCTGCCCTATATCGAGAGCGCGCCGGTGGTCATCATCATGCTGTTCGGCTTGCCGATCGCTGCGCTCTTCATCGGGCTGGTATTCTGGTTCATTTTTCGGTTGCTGCGCGGGGCGCCGCTGCCGGCATGGATCGGCACCATGACGTTCCTGGTTGCTGCGCTGTCGAACAACGCGCTCTCGTCAAAATCACCGGAGATCACCATTATCGTGGTGTTGCTGCTTGCCTATAGAAACGATCCGTTTCGAAACCGGCAGGGGAGCATATTGTCGACCGCGGCGGCATCCGAGCCGACACTGGATCGGCCTGGATAGCGCAGACTCCAGACGCGTCAGCCGGCGCTATCCACAACCTCGAGATTGCCTGCGCGGTTGAGCGTGTGAATGCCAGCGCGGACCCATGCCGGCCCCGGGCCGATCGGGCAGGGCGGCGCAAAACGGACGTCGAAATCGTCAAGCCGTTCCAATCGCATCAACCCGAGACCGCCGCCATAGGCTCTCGAGCCGTTTTGCACCGGCAGCACCGGGGCGTCACCGTGGCGGATGAAGGCGCCGCCGGGCCGAGCGGCCGAGTGATCGACGGCGATGGGATTGAGCGCATGCGCAACCCACGGCCCGCGCAGCGAGGGTGCGGAATAGACCGCCATCGTGTCCGACGCGCTGCCATAACCGAACCGCTCCGTCCCCAATAGCCAGAAGCGGCCGGCCGATTCGAGCAGCGTGGCGTCATTGAAATCCTTGTCCGTCAACAGCACGGTGTCGCGTACCCAGCGATCTGGAAACTGCGCAGCGCGGTAGAGCACAAGCTCGCGCGCCGCCGCACTTTCAGGAATCATGAAAATCTCGCCGGCGTGAGCGAACACCTGCGGATACGACAAATGGTGGGTTTCCTCCAGCACCACCCTCGGCACGCCGAAGCTGCCGTCGTCACCCAGTTCGGCGACAGAAATCACGCCGCGACCGGTAGCGTAGGGAAATTCCTCGACGAACAGATAGTGGCGGCCATCCCGCTCGAGGACGAATGGGTCGGCATAGAATCGCTGGCCATCGTCCGGCAGGACGGTGAACGGCTTACCGTCGAGCTGTCCGGTTTCGGCGACACCTGGCCCGTCGATCAGCCGATAGGCAACCTGCCAATAGAAGGGACGCCGTCCAAGCCTGAGTTTTTGCACGGCGCGATCGACCAGCCCGCTGCAGAAAACGGGCAGATAGTGCCGGACAAAACCGCCGTTCCTCAGCATCGGCGCCGGACTATCGGCTATCGGCACAAGTTCGCCCGCGGCAAACCGGGCGACGCTTTGCGCAACCAGCGAGATGGCCCCAGCGAGCATGTCGTTGCAGCTGCGAGACAGCCAGAGCCGGTCGCCGAGCATCGGTCGGCCCCGGGCGACTGTGACGCCGTCGAGGCGCACGGCAAGTTCGGGCAACCGCCCGCTCGCCAGCATCTCGGCCACACCGGCGGGGAAGGTGCTGCGGCCGCAAAATTCGAGCCTCAGAACCGATGCGTCACGTCGTGCGAAAGTGCCGGTGAGATCGATTATGAGGTCGGCCGGACCAGAACCGCCAGACGGCAACGGTTCGGAGCGGCTTGCCAATGAGGGACCGAAGCGCCGGCTCTCGATCGCCAGCGCAACATCCAGGCCGCGTGCGATCGGCGCAGGCGTCGGCGCGCGGCCGCTCGAAACCACGTGACCGGCTGCGCTCAACCGCACCAGAAGCTCATTTTCCCAGCGCCGAGATCCGACCGCGTGGCCGATAATTAAAATATTAGTCAATCGAATATTTTCTTTTTCAAGACTACTCTGCCAGGATACCTATCGGTTCCGGCTTTCATAAGAGTTACCGGGGAGGACGCGGGCTTGGCTGTTAATCATATGTTAAGATTTAAGGTCACGACGACGGCTTCTGCCGCTATTATAGCTCTTGTAGCGAATAATCGGCAGGTCGCGACGCCTTCTGGCGACCAGGATCAGCAATGAACGTCCTTTCACATTCAAACCTGCCGTCCAGGCAAAAACTGCTGATCGTGTTCGGCACCAGGCCGGAGGCGCTCAAGTGCTTTCCGGTGGTGCGTGCCGCGCTTGCCCATCCAGGTTTCATCACCGAGACATGCATCACCGGCCAGCATCGCGAGATGGTCGACCAGGTCATCGAACTGACCGGCCTGCCGGTGCATCACGACCTCAACATCATGCAGCCCGGCCAGACATTATTCGACGTGACCTCGCGTGTGCTGCTGGGCATGGCCGAAGTGCTGGAGAAGGCGAAGCCCGATATCGTCCTCGTGCAAGGCGACACGACCACGGCGATGACTGCGGCTCTGGCTGCCTTCTACAAGCGCATCCCGGTCGCCCACATCGAGGCAGGATTGCGCAGCCACGATATCAACTCTCCGTTTCCAGAGGAACTGAACCGCAAGATTGCCGGCGATATCGCGACCTGGCATTTCGCGCCGACCATCCAGGCGCGCGACAATCTCATCGCCGAAGGAAAGGCTGCGAGCTCGCTCGGCAAGCCGGTGCTGGTGATGCGTGAGAATACCGAGCGGCCCGAGGGGATCGCGGCGGGCACCGCCCGTCTCGTCGGCACCGATATCCAAAAGATCCTGTTGAATGCCAACAGCCTGCTCGACGACCAGGCGGCCTATCGCGGCATGGCGGAACGACACAACCCATATGGCGATGGCCGGGCCAGTGACCGGATCGTTGAGGAACTGCTGCATCATGGCTGAGATCAAGACCGTTTCCGTTATCGGCATGGGCTATATCGGCCTGCCGACCTGTGCCATCTTCGCCAGTCGCGGGCTCGACGTCATCGGCGTCGACGTCAACGAAGCGGTGGTCGAGAAGGTCAATCGCGGCGAGATCCACATCGTCGAGCCGGACCTCGACGGTCTGATCCAGAAGGTTGTCGCCAACGGCAAGCTCAGGGCTTTCAGCACGCCGCAGCCGGCGGACGCCTTTGTCATCGCCGTGCCGACCCCGATGACCGAGGACCACAAGCCTGACGTGAGCTATGTGCTCGCGGCGGCACGAAGCATCGCCTCGGTGCTGAAGCGGGGAGACCTTGTGGTGCTGGAATCGACATCGCCGGTCGGCACGACGCGCATCATGACCGGACTGCTTGCCGAGTTGCGGCCCGATCTCAAATTTCCTCTCGCGCATGGCGAACAGGCCGATGTCCTGGTCGCCTACTCGCCCGAGCGGGTGTTGCCGGGAAAGGTCCTAACCGAGCTGATCAACAACGATCGCTCGATCGGCGGACTATCGCGCAAGTCGTCGGAACGCACCGCGGCACTCTATTCAACCTTTGTTGCCGGCGACCTGTTCACGACCCAGGCCGAAAGCGCGGAACTGGTGAAGCTGACCGAAAACGCGTTCCGCGACGTCAACATCGCCTTTGCCAACGAGCTTGCGGCGGTGTGCCAGGATCTGTCGCTCAACGTCTGGGAGGTGATCGATCTCGCCAACCGGCACCCCCGCGTGAACATCCTGCAGCCGAGCCCGGGCGTCGGCGGCCACTGCATTGCCGTCGATCCGTATTTTATCATCGATGCCGCGCCCAACAGCACGCGGCTGATGGCTTCGGCACGCCGGATCAATTCCGAGCGTCCGTTGTCGGTGGTCAGGGATATACAAGCCTTGCTCGACTCATCCCGCAAGCAGACGATCGCTTGCCTTGGCCTCAGCTTCAAACCCAATATCGACGATATGCGCGAGAGCCCGGCTGTCGAGGTGGTGAAGCTTTTGTCGGATATCCCCAACCTGAAGATCATTGCGGCTGAACCCAACGCACGCAGGCTGCCGCATGAGCTCGAGGGCAAGGGCATCGTCTTCACCGATGCGCTTTCCGCCATCGACCAGTGCGATATCGTCGTCCTGCTGGTCGACCATCGGCAGTTCAATCTGGTTGATCCCGAAGCGCTCAAGGACAAGAAGCTCATCGACACCAGGGGTTTGTGGGCCTGGCGCAAGGCACGCAAGCCCGACGCCCGCATCGAAGGCAAGAAATCAGCGCTCGAGGCGCTTGCTGCAAGTGCAGAGGAGGCCGCATGAACGCGCACGACCCAGCCTGGGCGCAGCATCGCCTGTTGGCATCGCGGCGCCGGGAATTCCTCGGCGCGCCGATCCATGCGCTGACCATGGCCGAGACACTGGCCATCGCCGATGAGGCGATGACCCTGCGGCGGCCGCTGCATCATGTGGTGGTGAATGTCGCCAAGCTTGTGAACATGCGCAACAATAGCGAGCTGCGGGAGGATGTGGCGACGGCGGATGTGATCAACGTCGACGGCATCGGCGTGCTTTGGGGGGCGCGTCTTTGCGGCGTCGCGCTGCCGGAGCGGGTGGCCGGCGTCGACATCATGATCAATCTGCTGAGCCTCTGCGCGAAGCGTGGCTTCAGGCCCTTCCTCCTGGGCGCCGAACAATCCGTTCTCGATTCCGTTGGAATGCGACTTGCCAAGGATCATCCGGGTCTCGTCGTCGCCGGCATGCGCAATGGCTATTTCAAGCCGGAAGACGAGGCCGGCATCGTCGAGGCGATCAACGCCTCGGGGGCCAACTGCCTGTTGGTGGCGATGCCGACGCCGCGCAAGGAGCGCTTTATCAAGCGCTATCGTGACGAACTCACCCCGAGTTTCGTCATGGGCGTGGGCGGCAGTTTCGATGTCTATGGCGGCAAGGTTGCGCGGGCGCCAAAACTGGTTCAAGCGGCCGGTCTGGAGTGGTTGTTTCGCGTGGCACAGGAGCCGCGACGCTTGTGGCGCCGCTACTATGACACCAACACCGCCTATGCGGCACTGCTGTGCCGGGAGTTATGGGGCCGTCGGGGACGCCGGAAGGTCGATCCATAAATAGCTTTACCAGGGCGCCGACCCTGGGCTGCTGCATCAGTCCGAAGTCGGAGCCGCTTTTTCCAGGACTATGGAACGACAATTCGGCAAATGCCGTTGCGGCCTATGCGAGCCGCAGCCGCGCCCTCAGCTTGGCTACGAATTGCATCGCGGCGGCGGGATAAAACAGCCAGGTCAGCCCGAAGAAAACCACTGCGCCAGCGGCACCGCCGGCAACGAGCGAGAAGATGGCCGGCATATTGCCGAGCAGAGCGCTGGCAAGGCTGGCGGCCAGCCCGGTGCTGAGCGAGATGACGACCGACATGCCGATATCGCGCCATGGCACCGGCACCGGCGTCAGCCGTTCGCTGATGATGATGCAGGCTAAAAGGCCTGCCAGCGATCCGCCCGCCAGCGCCAAAGCAGCGCCGACCTCCGCCATCGGCGGGATCAACAGCACGGACAATGCGATTGTCGCCACCGAGCCGAAGGAATTGGCGATGATCAGCAGCCACGGCCGCTTGTGTGCGTGCACCACGGTGCCATAGACGAAGCTGGCGAGATTGGCACACAGCACACTGAAGGCGATGATCGGAAAGAGCAGGCCGAAACGGCCGTGATACTCGGCGGGCAGCAGGAGCTGCGTGATATCGCTGCTGAGTGCGACCAGCATCGCTGCAACCGGCAGGCAAAGTCGCATCATCAAGGCCATCAATTGCGACAGCAGCCGGCCCGATGCCGCGGGCCCGTCGTCGTCGAACCGGCTGACCACCTCGGGAAAGGCGCCCATGTTGATGGAATTGGCGACCATATCGATCGGCTGGCGGGCCAGTGCATAGGCTGCAGCGAAGATCGCGACTGCGCCGGCATCGTAATAGATCTTGAGGAACACACGCTCGGCGCTGTGCAGGCCGAAGCCCACCAGCGCCATGATGACCAGGGGCACGCCGAGGACGAAGAACTCCTTTTGGGTGAAGCGTGGCGGACCGGCAACGACGCGTCGGGATGCCATGATGCCCGCCACGATGCCGGCGACCAAAACACCAAGGCTCGAGCCGAGCGATACCGTCAGAAAGGAATCTTGAAACATGACGATGGCGCCGATCGGCAGCGCGAGCTGCAGCACGGCGCGCAGGAACTCGAGCATCGAATAGACCGAATGACGCTGCTGCATCTGCAGCACCGTCAACGCGTAGCGGCCGATGGAACCGGCGATCAGGTAGCTGCAGACGGCGATCGCGAACTCGACCCAGCGCTCCGGCACGATCACTGCAGAGGCGATCACGGATATGATCAGCGCCAGCGCCGTGCTGGCAAGCAACACCCGCCCGGCCAGCATCAGGCTGCCGCGGCTGACGTCGCCTTTGCCGCCAAGCCTGAGCAAAGCGATGCGCAGCCAGTTGGTGACCGCAATGTCGGTCATTTCGCCGACGGTCACCACCAGGGTCAGCAGCCCATACTCGGTCTGGTCGATCAACCGCGTCACGATGACCAGCAGGAGCAGCGCGGAAATCCGCGTCAGCAGGATCGCCGGGGCATAGATGAGCGTGGAGCGCAGCAGCAAAGGGTTGTCCCCGGAAAATTCCGCCTCGACTAACCGTCGACCGGCGGAAAATCCAGCGCGACAGCGGCGAAGGGTGAACAGATTCAGTTTGAACTAAAAGATTTGCCGTAAACTTACCGGGAACGTTTGCTTTGTGGTTACGCGGTCCGTGCTATCGAGAATACCATGCTGCAGAGTCTCTTACCCGATCGAAAAATACATGTCCTGGTCGCGACCCCGTCGGGTGTGTCGGGGCAGGGGGGCATCGACCGCATCATGGCGGCGCTCGACCGCGAACTCCAACGGCAGGGAGACGGAAAGATCGAGGCGCGCTTCCTTCCCAGTCGCGGTTCAGGCTCGGTCGCGCTGTCGGTCTTCTACATGATTGGCTTTTGCCTTCGGATGTTGGTCGCGCGTATTGCCGGCCGTGCCGACGTCGTTCACATCAACGTATCGAGCTTTGGCAGTACCTACCGCAAGATGGTCATCGCGAGGTGCGCGCGATTGCTCGGCATCCCCTATGTGTTGCATTTGCATGGAGCTCAATACCAGACGTTCTGGAAGGAAAAGCGCAGCTTCATGAGCCGCCGCATCCGGCATATGTTCGAGCATGCCGATCGGATCGTGGTTCTGGGCCGTATCTGGCGCGACTTCGTCACTGCACGGGCGCCAGGCGCGGCCGCGAACATAGTGATTGTGCCCAATGCTACCGAAGTGCCGTCCCTGGCCCATGTCGGTGGTGGAGATAGCGTTCACATCCTATTCCTGGGCCGTATCGGGGACCGCAAGGGCGTGCCGCAATTGTTGGACGCACTGCATCGCATGAAGCCTGTCAAGCAGTGGCGCGCCACAATCGCCGGCGATGGTGACGTCGAGGCCGTACGGGCAAGATCGGCCGGACTGGGGCTTGCCGAATGTATTGCCTTTCCAGGCTGGGTGGGTCCGAACGAGGTTGCATCACTGATCGCTTCGGCCGACATTCTGGCGCTCCCCTCATTCGCCGAAAACCTCCCGGTCTCGGTCATCGAGGGAATGGCCTCCGGCCTCGCGGTGGTCACCACGCCTGTCGGCGCGGTAGAGGACATCATCGTGCACAAGAAAACCGGGTTGCTGGTGCCGCCCGGCGATGTGGCGGCGCTGACCGAGGCACTGACAGAACTGGTTGACGACACGGCGTTGCGCGCCCGTCTTGGCTCGGCTGCCATGGCGGTGCACCGGGAACGGCTTGAGCTTTCATCGTTTGCGGCCTCGATATGCCGTGTGTGGCATGAGGCGGCAAACGGCAGGCCGGAGCAAAATCATGAATTTTCTTGACGTAGCGCGCGGTGCCTATGTGCGAAGCCCGCCAGCGGTCAGGCGGCTGCTGGCGCCCATGCTGGCGCTGGCGCCAACGCGGGTGAAATTTGGTGCGACCTATCGGTCATGGCGGAGCCGGATCGCCATGGCCGCTGAGGATCCTGTCTATGCCGGGCAATTTCATCTGGCCGCGCTGCGCGCGCTGTTGCAGAAAGCCCATGCCGGCAGTCCGTTCTATCGCGAGTCGATCGACCAGGCCCTCGGTCCTGGCTTCGATCTGTCGACGCTGGGACTTGCCGACCTGCGCCGCCTCCCGGTCCTGTCCAAGGACATCCTGCGGACGGCTGGAACTGCAGCGTTGGCGGTGCCGATTGCCCAACTGGATGAGGCCGCCGGCAACGGCTCCAGCACCGACAAGCCATTTCGCTTCTATCTCGACAAGGATCGGAGCGCCCGCGAGATGGCGTTCGTCTACCACGTCTGGTCGCGGATCGGTTATGATGAAGACACGGCGCGCGTCTGCTTCCGCGGGTTCAGCCTCGATGCCACCGGCAAGCGACTGCATGAATGGGACCCGGCACTTCGCGAGCTAAGGCTCTCCGTCTTTCCAATGACGGTCGACGACGCCGATGCCTATCTCGACCTGATCGACGCACGGGGCATCACGTATTTTTATGGCTATCCCTCGGCCATAGAGCTGTTTTGCCGGCATATGCGCGTGCTTGACCGAGTACCAAAACGGCCCATCAAGGGCATGATGATGATCTCGGAGACAGTCCATCCCCATCAACCGGAGATCATCCGAAGCGTTCTTGGCAGCGTACCGCTGTCCTGCTTCTATGGACTCAGTGAAAAGGTGCTGTTCGCCGAAGAAACGCCCGGAGCCCCCGGCAGCTACGAGTTCAATCCTCTCTACGGCCTCGCCGAATTGGTCGATGCGGCGGGCGAGCCGGTAACGGAGACAGGCAAGGAGGGAAGGCTCGTCGGCACTGGCTTCCTGTCGACCGGCATGCCTTTCATCCGCTACGATACTGGCGACTCTGCCCGGTTGGTGGAATTGCCGAATGAGGCAAACGGCCAGCGGCTTAGAGTCGAGGCTGTCATGCCGCGCCGAAACGTCGACTATCTTGTGACCGCCGACGGCGGCCGGGTGGTGACGACGCACCTGGTGCCCGACGGTCCCGCATTCTTCGACGGCATAGAGGAGCTGCAATTCTACCAGGACCAGCCCGGCGAGGCATTGATTCGCTATATCCCGACCGCCGGGGCGGCACCTGCCTGCGCCGCGCGACTCGTCGAGACGTTGGTCAACCGCACAAACGGTCGTATCCGGTTTTGCCTGAAAGCGGTGGACCGCATTGCCGCCGGGCGGGGCGGCAAGCGGGCGCTCATCAACCAGCAGCTCGACATGTCGCGTTACTGAGACGCAAGACCCAGCGCTCGCACCAGTCCGGCATCGGCTACGGGCGGTCCGTCGGGGAGGATCAGCGACATCCCATGCGGATTGGCGAATTCCCAGACAGACCAAGGTATCGCGAAGCGTTCCGCCTGCTGGCGCACCGCCTCGAGATAGCGCAGACGGTCAGCGTCGAACGCGCCCATGCGGCCGTCCGCAGACATGAGGATGACGCCGAATTCGCCCATGAACAGCCGCCGGCCTGGAATGCCATGCGCCTCGGCCCAGTCGACCGCTTGACGGAAGCTCGCCTCGAGTTGGCTCGGCCCCCAATTCTGCTCGAAATACCGGGCGATTGCTTCACGCCCCGCGACCATGTTCATCACCTGCTCGACCGGGCTCAAGCCGGCGGCGTCCATCCGGGCCTTAAGGGTTTCGGTCACCTTTTCGGGCGTGCTGCTGTCGGCCGGCCAGGGCAGCCCCGAGGCGAAAGCGCCTGTCCCGTCAGACCGCTGGTGGGTGAAACTGTGCGGCTCGTACATATGGAAGCTGTAGTAGAGGTTCGGATCGTCAAAGCCGGGGGCGAGATTGACCAGCCCGGCAATGCTGCCGCCACAGGCGCCTGTTGCGACGATGGTGAGTTCACTGCTGACTGCGCGAATAGCGCGGACCGTGTCTGCCATGATCCGCTGCCAGTCATCGCTGCCGCTCGAATCACAGGGGTAGTATGCCGGCTCGTTGTAAGGCTCGAGGGCTACCTTGTCGGTGCCAACCCTGGTCAGCATGGCGGCGACCGCCACAACCATTTCGCGATAGCTGGCAACGCCTTCGCTGTCGGCGCCGTCATAGATCATCTCCATGCTGTAGGCCGGAACCTGGGTGACGCCGTGCAGGTCGAAAACCACCTTGAGGCCGGCCGACGTGACCCGCTCGACCGCGGCGGCAAGTATGTCGAGCGCCTGCTGGCGCTTGGCGCCCCGGCTGGCAAGCAGAGGGCCGGGGTCGACGCTCAGCCGGACGAAGTCGAAGCCCATCGACCGAATGTGCGTAAACGCGTCGCCGGGCCAATCGGTGAGCGGCCTATGTCCAGCGCGCCACTCCTGCTCGCTGCGATAGGGCGGCCAACGGTAGGATCCATCCTCCTCCACCGGCGACCAGTTGAGCCATTCATGCACGCCAACGCCGCGCTGCAGCGGGATCGGCGCAGCGCTGGCGGCTATCGCCATGCCGAGCATCCACGCTGCAACAAACGCCGTCCTTCTCATCGCCACTCTTTCCGTTTCATGGTTGGAGATATTAACCGCAGGATCGGAAAAGAGGATGGCGGTCGCTCGGCTTTTCGACAGCATGGTATACAAGAATCGAAACCCTGGCGGGGCGGTATGAGAATCGGCTGGTACATCAACCGGTTGCGCAGCATGGAGCCGGCTGAGGTGTTGCATCGGCTGGGCGAGCAGCGTCGAAGGATCGCTTCGCGCCGCCGCGACGGCGGCTGGCAGCGTTATGCTTCGCCCCGGTTGCATCCGGTGCTGCGTGGATTGCGCGATGCTGTGCTGGCTGCGACACCGGCACAACGGCAAGCCATAGCGGCGGCGGCGCAAAACACGCTTGGCGGCGAGTTTTCCGCACTTGGGCGGACATGGCCGCGGCGCGATCCCGATCGGCTGTTTCCTCCCGAGCTTTGGCGCCTTGATCCGGTGACCGGCAGGCTTTGGCCGGGTGCCGAGGCCCATACTTTCGATATCGATTTTCGCCATGGCGGCGGCCGCGGCGATGTAAAATACGTGTGGGAGATCAACCGGCTGCAGCGGTTGCCGCCACTGGCCGCCCACCTGCTTCTCGCCGGCGACGACCAGTCCCGGAGGGCCATACAGGCGGCGATCGACAGCTGGCATTCAGCCAACCCGCCGTTTCGGGGGGTTGGCTGGGCCTCCGGCATCGAAGTCGCGCTGCGGGCCATCAGCCTGATTGTCACCATGGACCTCGTCGGCGACCGACTGGGCGCGGCGACACGGCAGCAAGTGGGCGAAATACTGGCGGCAAGCGCCTATTGGCTGCCGCGGTTCCCCTCCCGGTTTTCCTCCGCCAACAATCATCTCGTCGCAGAACTGGCTGGCGAGTATCTGATCGGCCTGGCGTTAGGGGCTGCAGCCGACGCTGCACGCGGCGCCCTCCAGGCTGAGGCGGGCAAGCAGATTCTCGCCGATGGCGCCGGTGCCGAGCAGACCCCGACATACGCGGCCTTCACCGCCGAACTCATCTTGCTGTGCGCCGCTGCGGCACGCCAGGCCGGAACGCCGTTTGCCTCGCCCGTCGAAGCGCGCCTGGCCGCTTTTGCCAATTTCGTCGCCTGGCTGCCACCAGCCGCCGGCTTTGGCGACAATGACGAAGGTCGCGTGCTGACGCTCGGGGACGAGCCGGACTATGTCCGATCCGTCGCCGCCGCCATCCATGGCTTTCTACAGATGCCGGGCAAGGCAGCGGGACCCGACGATTTTCGGGCGCTTGTCTTTGGCATGCCGTTGGAGCCGGCACCGGTGTCGCGTGGGCTGCAAACGTTCACGCAGGGCGGGCTCTCGGTCTGGCGCGGCGAGATGAACGGCCGCAGCATCGATCTGACATTCGACCACGGCCCGCTCGGCTATCTCTCGATAGCGGCTCACGGCCATGCCGACGCGCTGTCGCTCACCTTGTGCATCGATGGCGAGCCGGTGCTGGTCGATCCCGGCACCTGGCTCTACGGTTCGGGAGGCGTCTGGCGCAACTGGTTTCGCTCGACACCGGCGCATAACACCCTGAATATCGAGGGCAAAAGCCAAAGCATCATCGCCGGGATGTTCAACTGGTCGCACAAGGCGATTGCGGAGTTGGTGGAGAGCGAGCCGGGAACGCACTGGAAGCTGCGCGCCCGCCATGACGGCTATAAAAGCCGCTTCGGCGTCGTGCATCAGCGCACCGTGACGCACCGGGCCGACGGCATCGTCGTGAGCGACCAACTGCTCGGCGGCAGGCGTGTGGCCGAGATCGTCTTTCAACTCGCAGCCGGCCTCGGCACTGACCGGGACGAAAATACGGTCACGGTGCAGCGCGGCGATGAGCCGCTGATAGCCATGCGCTTTCCTGACGCTGCGGTCGACATCCGTGCCGGCGGCGACGCACCGGGGCAGGGCGGCTGGGTTTCACCGCGTTTTGGCGTCAGGCAGCCGGCCGAACGCATCGCCTGGCGTGGCGAAGTGGACGAAGACGGAATTGAGATACACCTTGCGGCAATCCCCCGGCCATTACGATAGCAACCGGCGCTGCAGCAGAGCGGCCTGTCCGGTGCTCCGGCCATATTCGAGATTAATTATGCTCGGACATTTAGCGTTTTGTTACGGTTGAACTGCTAGTCTGGCGCAAATCCGGCATGCTCTTGCTTGTTGCAGCCGCAATAGCCATTTGGTTGCCGGCAACATGCAGTGGGTTTGGCAAGTTTCTTGCTTAGCAATTCGCCGGACGGCCATTTTACGGCCCAGGAGCCACCGCACCGATGTTTTCTGAATTCGCCGGATTGATTGTGGAAAAGCTTTCGAACGTCGATCTGGTGACGCTCGGCCTCCTGCTTTTCACGGCACTAGGGAGCGCGGTGGTCGCTTACTGGCGGACTGTCGAGCATAAATCCCTCAGGGACTTTTTCGATTTCGCTTTCCCGGCGGAAGTCATCCTGCACCCGTCGGCGCGAGCGGATGTCCTGTTTTGGGTCACCAAACGGGCGATAATGCCATTCCTGCTCATCCCTGCCGGCGCCACCTTCGTTGCCGCCGTCGGCTATGGGACGCACCACGCAATCGGCTGGCTGCTTGATATCGAGGCGCCGCTCATTGACGGCCCGGCCGGACCGGTGACGATCGTCATCTTCACCGCAACCATGCTGATCGCCTACGACATTTCGTACTATCTCTACCATGTCGCCCAGCACCACTTCCCGTTCCTGTGGGAATTGCACAAAGTGCATCATTCGGCCGAGGTGATGGTGGGAATCACCAAGGATCGGGTTCATCCGCTGGACGACCTGATGAACCGTATCTGGGATGGCGTCATCCCGGGGATCTGCTTCGGCATCTGGAGCCTGATCGCGCTCGATCCAGTCGAGATCGCCATCTTCGGCATCAACGTCTATGTCATCCGCAACATCCTGATGATGGACTTTGTTCGTCATACCCATTTCAAGATTTCCTTCGGCCCGTTGAACAACGTCATCTTGTGTCCGCACTGGCACCAGGTGCACCACAGCATCGACCCGCGCCACTACGACAAGAATTTTGGCCTGCTGTTTTCGTTCTGGGATCGCCTCTTCGGGACGCAGTTTGTCCCGGATCCGGATGAAGACCTCAAATTTGGCCTGATTGATCGCGATGTGCGCGACTATCAATCGCTCTTTGGGCTTTACATCCTGCCGCTCAGGAAGATGGGAGGGCATGTCCGCAGACTGTTCCAGAGGCGTCCGGATGCCATCGCAGAGGATCGTTCCCCTTCATGAACACCATTGTTTCGATTGACGCCTCGAGCGCAGAGCGCCTGGAAGTTGTCCGTTCGGCGGATCGCCTGGCTGCGATCGAAGCCGATTGGGCGCATCTCTGGCATCGCACCGAAGGGCTGGTCTTTCAGAGTCATGCCTGGATTTCGGCCTGGTGGAATACCGTAGCGGACCGTGACCAGCGCGCGCTGCGGATCGGCCTGGTCTGGAATGGTGACAGGCTCGTTGCTGTCGTTCCCATGGCGATCCGCAAGCGCAGGGGCCTGCGGTTTCTCGAATGGGCGGCCAGCAGCTATACCGATTACGGCGATATTCTCGTTGCTCCGGAATGCTCGTTATCGGCCCTGCAAGGAGTATGGGCCCGGATCTGTGACGCCGGTGGCTTCGATATTGCCTTTCTCAATCGTCTCTTGCCGGGTGCGGCGGCCCGCAAAATTCTCACTCCGGATACCTCCAGCGGGATCAGGCTTCGCCCCAATCACAGGGAGGAAGTCAGTTATCGCGTCGCCGGACAGTGGGCGAGCGGAGGAGCGTGGTTCGCGGAGCAGTCGAAAAAGACACGGCAGAATTATCGGCGCGGCGTCAAGACGTTGGAAGAAGCCGGCGAAATGAAATTTCGCCTGCTTGCGCCAGACGAGCCACTGCAGCCGGTACTCGACCGGCTCTCTGCCCTGAAGCGCAGATGGCTGGTCGAGCGCAAGCGTGAATCGCAACTTTTCGAAGAGGGAGCGCCGGTACTGGCCGCACTTGTTGACGCGCTGGCGCGTGCCGGCGTGCTGCACATTTTCGTACTTGAATGCGATGGCGCAATGGTCGCGGTTTCCATCAACTTCGTCCAGCACCACACCATGATGGCGTTCGTGACCACTTTCGATCCGGATTTCAGCCAGGCGTCGCCGGGCATGATCCTGATGATGGACTACATACAGTGGTCGTTCGATCACGGCTTGAGCACGGTCGATTTCCTGTGCGGCGCAGAGGCGTTCAAGCATAAATTCGCAACGCAGGGCGTTGTCCTGCAATCCGTCCTTGGGACGCGCACGGCGCAAGGCTCGCTCGCTTCCCTTGCCGATCGTATGCGTCAAAGGGTCCGGCACGCACGGGGGCGCGGATTGGCAACGACAGCTTGATTTTCGGCTTTGATCGGCGCCGGAACGCCCTGTCCGACCGGCAATGGCAAGCGGTGCCATATCGCTTCCGGGCCGCCGGCAGCACGAACTGCTCAAAGTGCCGATTGCGTCTGAGCTGGAACGACCCGCCAGATCTTGTTGCCGACATCATCCGCCACCAGCAGGGCGCCGCGCCGGTCTATCGCCACGCCCACGGACGGCCAAAAGCCTTGTCGTCCTCGCTCAGGAAGCCGGTGAGGATGTCCTGGGGCGGGCCGGAGGGCCTGCCGCCTGAAAACGGCACGAAAATCACCTTGTAGCCGCTGTGCGGCCTGCGGTTCCACGAGCCATGCTGCCCGACGAAAGCGCCATTCCTGTATTGAGGACCGAACAGGCCGCCTGTGTTGAAGGTCAGTCCCAATGAAGCCGTGTGCGCCCCGAGCGCATAGTCCGGCTTGATCGCCTGGGCGACGAGGTCGGGCCGCTGCGGCTTGACGCGATTATCGACGTGCTGGCCAAAATAGCTGTAAGGCCAGCCATAGAAGCCGCCATCCTTCACCGAAGTCATGTAATCCGGCACCAGATCGCTGCCGATCTCGTCGCGCTCGTTGACGACGACCCAGAGCTCACCGCTTTCCGGATTCCATGACAGGCCGTTCGGATTGCGCAGGCCGGAGGCGAAGAGACGCGTCTGTCTCGAGGTGAGATCGATCTCCAGCACGGCGGCTCGGTTCTCTTCTTCCTCCAGGCCGTTCTCGCCGACATTGGAATTGGATCCGACCGTCGCATAGAGCTTCGTCCCGTCCTGCGAGGCGGTCACGTCCTTGGTCCAGTGGTGGTTCCTCCCCGCGGGCAGGTCGACGATCTTCTCCGCTGGTGCGGTGATCTCGGTCGCACCCTCCTGGTAGGGAAAGGCCACAATTGCATTGGCGTTGGCGACGTAGAGCTTGCCGTTGAGCAGGGTCATGCCGAATGGCGAGAACAGCCCGGTGAGAAAGGCGGTTCTGGTTTCTGCCACCCCGTCGCCGTCCTGATCGCGCAGCAGCGTGATGCGATTGGCGCTATGCGTCCCCGCGCCGGCCTGGCTCTGGAAGAAATTGACGAAGAAGCGCCGTATGCTGAAGCCCTCCTCCGGCCTGGGCGGCGCATTGCTCTCGGCCACCAGCACGTCGCCGTTTGGCAACACATACAGCCAGCGCGGATGGTCGAGCCCGCGAGCATATTCGTTGACTGCAAATCCCTGGGCCGCTGTCGGCTTGGTGCCCTGCGGCCATGGCATGGCCTTGGCGACATGGACGGTCGGCAGCCAGGTCGGATTGGGCTCCGGCAGGGTCGGGTTGGGGCCATAGGTCTCCGCGATCGGAACGGTCGCCTCTTCGCGCGACAGGAAGAAGATCGCTCCTGCGGCGATTACGAGAACAATGATCAGCATGAGAAGGGCGGTAGCCAAGTTTTTCACCAGAACCTCGAAAAACGTCGAAAGAACGCAAACGCGCTTATCGCGTTGCGGTTGCCGACGCAGCGGCCGATCGGGAGAAGTAGGCTGCAAGCGCGCGGACGTCGTCGTCCGTCAGACCCTTCGCGGCATTTGCCATGAGATGGCCGAAGCGCGTTCCGCCACGCTTTCCCGCCCTGAACAACCCAAGCTGCGTCTCGATGTAGGGCGCCGGCTGGCCGGCGATCGAGGGATAGAGCGGGCTGCGGTCCTGTCTTCCGTGACAGCCGAGACAGGCGGGCACATTGGCCTGCCTGACGCCGCTCTCGGCGATTTCCTTGCCGCGCCGGACAAGTGCTGGATCGCCGCCGCCGCCGGGGTGCATCGCCGGCAGGGCAGCGAAATGCTTGGCCAGGTCCGGCCAGAGTTGAGGCCCTGCCGCAATGGCGGGCAGGCTCATCAACCCGCTTGCCCGGCCTTCCTCGGCATAGGCACGCAGGCTTTCAAGCAGATACGCCTCGCTCTGCCCGGCCAGAACGGGTATCGCGGGACCGCGTCCAAAACCGTCCTCGCCGTGGCAGCGGGCGCAATCCGCCAGCGCTTGCGGCAGGGTTTCGGCAGCGCCTGCAGGAGGCGCAAGCCTTTCGCCATAGGCGAGATCGCGATAGGCGGCCTCGTCCAGCGACGGCAGTTCGCGCAGGAAGGCGACCATCGCCCAGACCTCGTCGTCGCGTTCCTGCGTCGGCCAGGCCGGCATGCCGGTGAAACGCACGCCGTGCTTGACGATACGAAAAAGCTCCGCGTCCGACCATTCGCCGACGGCCCCGGCAAGGTCAGGCGGCTGCGGCAGCATTCTCATGACGACAGGAGATCGCGGCTCGCCCGGCGCGCCGTGACAGATGGCGCAGCCGCGTGCGAAATGCCCGGCGGCCGGCTGAATCGCATGGCGCGGCAGAGCCTCTGGAGCGTCGACCGCCAGGGCATAGGTGCGCACAGCCGATCGCATGGCGAAATGGAGGAACCATTCCGTGATCTTCCAGTGGCCGCTCGAGGCACCGACATTGAAAAAGCCGATCCAGGCCGCCAGCACCACGACGAAGGGCAGAATGGCAAGCGCTATGGCGAGCTTCTTCCAGCTGATATGCATCAGACCGTCTTCCGCGGTGGTGTGGCGAGGATGCGCGCGAAAAGCGTCACGCCGCCGGCCAGGTAGACCGCGGCGCCGACCAGAAGCATGATGACGCCGCCAAGTTCCTGATCCTGCTGGGCGGAAAGCGCGATGCCGAAGCAGCTTGTCTCGCCGGTCCCATAAAGCGGCCGCGGGGTCAGCGCCAGCAGCGCGCCGAGCAAGGTCATGTGGATGGAAGTCAGAAGCAGGGCGAAGGCGCCGGCGGCATAGCCTGTGGTGTCCGAGCCGCGGCGCGGCAGGCAGGCCAGCCATAGGAACAGCCCGGCGGCAAGGAACGTGACCTGCTCGACAGCGGTGACAAACAGCGAGCTTTGCGCCAGAGCCCGCAAGGCCGGTGCGTGCCAGGACCAGACGACGATGAGTTCGACGAGGGAGGCGGGGAGGGCGAGGGTGAACGCCCGGCTCGCACCTGGTGTCGGGCCGAGCGGGACCCCAATCGCCATCAGCGGCGCGGCGATCGCCACCACTCCCATATGCGCCAGCATGTGCGCCGAAAACGAATCCCGCAAGCCATCGAGCAGCGGCCCGAGCCAGACCAGGGCAAGGACGAGGATGCCGAGGATGAGGCAGGCGCGTCTCACCGGATACACTCCGTCAGGAACAATGCAGGCATCGCGGTGAAGATCACGGCGATGAAGCTGAGACCCGAGAGCAGCAGCGTCGCAAAGCCCTGGAACAGGGTCCGGTCGCGTCTCGTCGGATCGTCGTGCGGCGGATCGTCTGTGCCGAAGCCCCATTGCCGCCAGGCGAGCCATGCTGACAGCGCGATCAGCGAGAGGGCGATCACGGTGGCGGCGGCGATGCCGGCGCGCACAGCGCTGAAACTCAGCCCGACAATCTCGGGCTTGGCGCAATAGATCGCCGCGCCGATGTAGCAAACAAGGAAATGCGCAGCCCACACCACCGGCGCAGTGAACAGGGTCCACAGTGTCTCGATCTGTTTTGGGACAAGCCACATCGGCGCCTCACATCGCTGCCGGAAAGAGGCCGATGATGGCGAAGGTGGTGACGGCGGCAATCAGCAGGAAATGCCAGTAGAGCACCACATTGCCTAGATCCAGGTCATGCTTCGGCGTCAGTCGGCCGGCCAGCGAGCGGGCCAGGCAATAGGCCTGCATGACTGTGCCGAGCGCTGCATGGGCGAGCACCCAGATCACCAGGATCCAGACGATTGCGGGATAGACGTGGCGCGTCGGGTCCATGCCTGGAGACAATGGCGCGGCCAGGCCTGTGGCGGACGCGGCAACGGTCGTCAGCAGGGACAGCACCAGCAAGCCGCGCATAGTGGCCGTAGCGCCGCGCCTGTTGACCGTGCGTGCCGCCACCATCAGGCCCCACGCCGTAGCGAACAGGCTGGCAGCCACCAGCGACCAGACCGCATCGGGCCCGGCAATCCCCGCGGTGAAGTTGGAATGGATCGTCCAGTAGAAGAAATAGCCGAAGACGAGGCTGGCGAACGCGGTGCCATCGCCCACCATGGTGATGAACATCGCCCACCAGCCGACCGAATCGGAGCCGGAGGCATAAAGCGGCAGGCTGAGGCCCAGGCCGACATCCTTTTCCGGCTTCTCGGGGATTTCGCCAGTGCCCGTCCAGAGCCAGTAGATGACTGCGCAAAAGCAGATGATTGCGGCCAGCGCCGTCGCGATCCACCAGTGGAAGGTAAGCGCGATGAAGGCGCCTCCGAGCGAAAGAGCCGAGACGATGGTGACATGGGAGGTGCCGCCGACGCGCAGCACCTGGACGGGTTCGGCGTCGAGCACGGTGGTGACCAGTCCCTCGCGCCATCCCTCTTCCGCGTCGGGCAGATAATAGCGGCCTTCATTGACTTTGCGGGCAAGGTCCTTCTGGTCCCACAAGGGGTAGCGGCTGCGCACGATGGGTATCGAGCGGACGCCCCAGTTCTCCTCCGGCTCGGAAATCCATTCCAGCGTGCCGGCATTCCACGGGTTGAATTCGCCGCGCGGCTGCCGGTGCTTTGGCCTGAGCACGTCGAAGACGACCACCAGCACGCCCGCGGCGAAAATGAAGGCTCCGGCCGTCGAGATCAGGTTCAGCCAGTTCCAGCCGATTTCGGCTGGATAGGTGAAGACGCGGCGGGGCATGCCGCGCAAGCCGCTCAGATGCATGGGGAAAAAGGCGATGTTGAAGCCGCAGAACATCAGCCAGAAGGCGAGCCGCCCCAACCGGTCTGAGAGCTTCTTCGCGTCGATCAGCGGGTAATAGTAATAGAGCCCGGCCACGACCGGGAAAAGCATGCCGCCGATCAGCACATAATGGAGATGCGCAACGACAAAATACGTGTCGTGGGCCTGCCAGTCGAAGGGTGCGAGCGCCACCATGACGCCCGTCAGGCCACCAATGACGAAGATGGCCAACCCTCCGGTGCCGAACAGCATCGGGGTCGAGAAGATCACCCGGCCGGCCAGCATGGTGGCGATGAAGACGAAGATCTGCACGCCCGTCGGGATCGCCACCGCCTCGGAGGCCGCCGAGAAGAAGGCCAGCGAGATCTGCGGCAGGCCTGTGGCAAACATATGGTGCACCCACAGGCCGAAGGAAAGGAACCCTGTCCCCACTGCCGCGAGCACGATCCAGGAGTAACCGACGATCGGACGCTGGGAAAAAGTCGGCACGATCATGGCCATCAGCGCGATCGCCGGCAGGAAGATGATGTAGACTTCCGGATGGCCGAATATCCAGAACAGATGCTGCCACAGCAGCGGGTCGCCGCCGCGCGCTGCGTCGAAGAACGGCCAATCGAACATCCGTTCCATCTCGAACAGGAGGTCGCCGGCGATCAGCGGCGGGAAGGCGAACAGGATCATTCCGGCAACGATCAGCAGGTACCAGGCGAAGAGCGGCATCAGGTTGATGCGCATGCCCGGCGCGCGGCATTTCATGATGCCGACGATGAGCTCGACGGCGGCCGCGATCGAGGCGACTTCGATGAAGGAAAGGCCGAGCAGCCAGATGTCGGCTCCAATGCCGGAGAACTCCTTGTCGGTGGCGAGCGGCGGATACATGAACCAGCCTGCCGACGGCGCCGCATTGAAGAAGATCGAGCCGCAGACGAAGATACCGCCGAGCAAAAAGCTCCAAAAACTGAAGGCTCCGAGGCGCGGAAACGGCATTTCGCGGGCGCCCAGCATCGGCGGCAGCAGGAAGATCGCGACCGCCTCGAAGATCGGCACCGCGAACAGGAACATCATCACCGTGCCGTGCAGGGTGAAAGCCTGGTTGAATAAGTCGGCCGAGAGGAGGTCGTTGTCGGGCACGGCGAGCTGCAGCCGCACCAGGAGCGCGAGCACGCCGGCAAACAGCATGAAGGCGAAGGCCGCCGAGCCGTACCAGAGGCCGATCTGGTAATTGTTCACCGAGGTCCAGTAGCGCCAGCCGGTTGGATTGGCCCAGACGGCGCGCAGCCGCTGTTCCTGCGCCTTGTATTCGTCCGGCGAACGCTCCTTGACAGCAGCGCTCATCGCAGGCCCCTCAGCCAGGCGGCTATGGCGCGAATGTCGCCCGGCGGCAACATGTCGAAGGCCGGCATCCCGGAACCAGGCTTGATCAGGTCGGGCCGGGCGATGAAGCGGGTGACGGCGTCTTCGGTGTTGGGCAGGATTCCGGCTGCGACGGTGGCGCGAGAACCGATATGCGAAAGGTCCGGGCCGATCAGGCCGCGCGCATCGGTGCCCGCGACGAAATGGCAGGACCCGCAGCCATGGCGCAGGAACAGCGCGCCGCCGCTTGCGCCGGCCCCTTCCGCGGGAATTGCCTGGGCGGCAAGCCAGGACCGGAAGGCTTCGGGCGCCATCGCGACGGCCGAGAACGCCATCAGCGCGTGAGACGTGCCGCAATATTCCGCGCACGGGCCGCGGAATATACCAGCTTTGGTGGCCATGATCGAAAGCCTGTTGGTGCGGCCGGGGATCATGTCCATCTTGCCGCCGAGCGGTGGGATCCAGAAGGAATGGATCACATCGGCGCTTTTCACGGTCAATTCGACCCGCTCGCCGACCGGCAGCCTGATCTCGTTGGCGGAAGTGACCGGCGGTCCCTGAGGAGGGTGATAGACAACTTCCCACCAGAACTGCCTGCCGGTGACTTCGATCCGCAGGGCGGCGGGGCTCGCCTGGGCGAAGGGCCGAAGGCCAGGCATCAGCCACAGCGCATAGGCGAGCAGCGCACAAAGCGTGACCGAGGGGAAGACTACGCCGCCCCAAAGGATGATGCTGCTGGCAGATTTTTCGGCCAGCCTGCGGCGATTGACCAGGGCTGCATGAAGAAGCAGGCCGACCACCCCCAGCCAGATGACGGCGCCGCCGCTTAGCATGACCCAAAACAGCATTTCTATCTGCTGCGCTTCCGCTCCCGCGGGCTCAAGTGCCGACTGAGTGCTCGACTGGGCGCCGGCAGAGCCGCTCGCGAGCAACAATGACGCAGCTGACAGGCTGAAATATCGACCCATTTGCAACCCCTCCGCGGTAAACCGGCGAGAGGGGAGGAAGGTTCCGGGCAACTGAGCTTTCCAACTGGTGGAATGAACGTGTCGGTCGAGTCCGAATGTAGGTTCCAGTCGGCGGTTTTGCGTGTCGGCGGTTTTGCGCGCGAGTCTTGAGATGCGCACCGGGATTTGCGATGAACGCGTCGATGGCTTTCTGCAACAAGACGCGGGCCTCGCGTGTCAAACCTTTGGGCCGGAAGTGGCCGGAGCTCACGGCGCCGCAGAGGCTACGGATTCTTCACAGCAGTCCTTTTTGGTTCGGTCACCAGAAATCCTTGTGGTCGGTTACGATCTCTTCTTCGAGTTCAGGGAATGGGCCACGGATTGCTACATGGCGCCGTCCGGCGGCGAACACTTGGTGACAACTCAGATCGAGGGTCAGATTCTCCGAATTGTCTCCGGTCAGCTCGGCCAGCCGCCTTTCGCTGAGTCCGTAGACCACGGTGCCGATGCCAGCCCAGTAACAGGCCCCGGCGCACATGCAGCACGGCTCGACCGAGGTCACCAGAGTGCATCGCTCGAGAAAGGTCGGGTCGTATTGCTGCGCGGCCGCGCGGGCCACGTTTGCCTCTGCGTGGCCAACGCCGCGATCCCGGGCGTAGGTGTTGCCCGACGAAAGCAGCACGTCGCCTTCCGGCCCGACCAGGAGCGCCCCAAAAGGATGATTGCCACTCGCCCGGCTCTCGGTGGCGATCTCCACGGCGAGACGTAGATATTCGGTATCGCTCTTCATGGCCGCCTCCTTGGGGTGCCCGTTCGTAACTGTACGCGTAAAGAGCTCTTGGACAATTTTCAACGAGTGACGAAACAATTGCGCTCGATCGCCGTTTGCGCGTCATGGCGGGTATTTTGGGCGGGTGATTTGGGCGGGTGTTGGACTGCCCAGAGGAGGCGACGATGAGCGCAACCGGCTTGGAAGTTTTTGACAAAACCCTGCAGACGACAAACATCTGGCTGGACGAGATCATGGCCGATCACGGGCCCGACAGGCGCGTGGCCTGGCATATGCTGGGAGCCGTTCTACGCACCTTGCGGGATTGGCTGCAGATCGAACTGGCTGCCAATTTGGGGGCTGAACTGCCGCTTCTTGTGCGCGGAGCCTACTATGATCGGTATCGGCCGCGTGATCTGCCGACGAGCAGCCGTTCGTTGGAGGATTTTTTGCAGCGGGTGGCCGAGGAGATGAAATCCACTCCACCGGTGAATCCCGAGGATGCGACGAGATCCGTGTTCAAGGTACTCGCCAGGCATGTCGACCTCGGCCAGTCGGCCAAGGTGCGGGACGCGTTGCCGAAGCAGATCCGGGCGCTTTGGCCCGAAAGTGTTGGAGTCTAGCAGCAAGACCAAAGTCGGGCCTGCCGATGCGGTTCTCAACTGCCTCCGCCCGGGCGATCGTTTTCCTCGCGATACAGTCGCTCGGTGGCTCGATCGCTTTCTCTGCGCTCTGCAGGCCCACGGCGTCGCCACGTAAGGAGTGCGTAGGCGAGCACGATTGCCAGCAGTAGCGGGCCGCCAGCAACGACGATCAACCACATGCTGTTCTCGAACATGGAACATCTCCTTTCCCTCGTTTCGTTACCGAGCAGGAGCGAAACCGTTGCTCCCGGTGCAGGGTTGGACACCGCAGTGCAACTCTCTTCGCCGAATGGCCAGTGATTCGCCATTCAACTGCTGAACGCGGGCAACTGCTGAACGCGGGCAACTGCTGAACGCGGGCGGTTTATTCCCTCAGAAAGGCAACTTGTACCCAGCGGGCTGTTGCGCTCGGCAAGCGCTGGTGGAAGAATGGACTTCCCTCGGAAACGTTCCATTGTGCGAGCCATTCGCTGGCTGACTTCCAGGCGTTCACGATATCTGTCTGGACCCCTAACATCCGGTCGCGGACGCACTACGTGTAATAGGGAACCACAAAGGCTTTCCGACAGTTGAGTGAACAGGCGACAGCAACCAGACCGGCCGGGGCGAGGAATACCATGCGCGAGAACCACTCCGACGTCTTCGATCTGTTTTCGGAGATTTACACCAATGCGGCGCAGGAGGAGATAAGCATCCAGCAATATCTCCTTGCCTGCCGCGAGGATAAATCGATGTATGCTTCGGCGCCCGAGCGGATGGTCGAGGCGATCGGCGAGCCCACCCTGATCGACACCAGCATGGATGAGCGGCTCGGCCGCATTTTCTCGAACAGGACAATCAAGGTCTATCCCACCTTCGCCGAGTTCTATGGCATGGAGGACACGATCGAGCGCATAGCCGGCTATTTCCGCTATGCCTCTCAGGGGCTCGAGGAGCGCAAGCAGATTCTCTATCTGCTTGGCCCTGTCGGCGGCGGCAAGTCCTCGCTCGCCGAACGGCTGAAGAAGCTGATGGAGGAGCGTCCGATCTATACGCTGAAGGTCGGCGGCCAGATCAGTCCGGTTTTCGAATCGCCGCTCGGGCTTTTCAATCCTGACCGCATGGGCGACCTTTTGGAGGACAAATACGGCATCGCGCGGCGCCGGCTGAACGGTCTTATTTCGCCATGGGCGGCCAAGCGCCTCGACGAACTGTCCGGCGACATCTCCAAGTTCAGCGTCGTCAAGCTGATGCCTTCGCGGCTACGCCAGATCGGCATCTCCAAGACCGAGCCAGGCGATGAGAACAACCAGGACGTTTCGGCCCTGGTCGGCAAGGTCGACATAAGACAGCTCGAGCATTTCAGCCAATCCGATCCGGACGCCTATTCCTACAGCGGCGGCCTGAACCGGACCACGCAGGGGCTGCTCGAGTTCGTCGAGATGTTCAAAGCGCCGATCAAGGTCCTGCATCCGTTGCTGACCGCTACCCAGGAAGGCAGCTACAACGGTACGGAAAACTTCGGATCTTTCCCGTATCAGGGCATCGTCGTAGCCCACTCCAACGAATCGGAATGGCTGCAGTTCAAGAACAACAAGAACAACGAGGCATTCCTCGACCGTATCCTGGTGGTCAAGGTGCCGTATTGCCTGCGGGTCACCGAAGAAAGGCAGATCTACGAAAAGCTGCTGCGCGAAAGCGAATTGGCCTCCAGTTCCTGTGCACCGGAGGTTCTCGACATTCTCAGCCGGTTCACCGTCTCGACCCGTCTGGCCGAGCATGACAATTCGCCGCTCTACACCAAGATGCGCGTGTATGACGGCGAGAACCTCAAGGACATAGATCCCAAGGCGAAGTCGGTTCAGGAATACCGCGATGCCGCCGGGGTCGATGAAGGCATGACCGGCGTCAGCACGCGCTTTGCCTTCAAGATCCTGTCGCAGACCTTCAACTACGACACCAAGGAAGTGGCCGCCGATCCCGTGCACCTGATGTACATTCTGGAGGAGGCGATCAAGCGCGAGCAGTTCCCCAAGGAAACGGAAGCCGCCTATCTCGACTTCATAAAGTCGGAACTGGCCACGCGCTATGCCGAGTTCATCGGCCATGAAATTCAGAAGGCCTATCTGGAGTCCTACAGCGAATACGGCCAAAACCTGTTCGACCGCTACATCGCCTATGCCGATGCCTGGATCGAGGACCAGGACTACAAAGACCCCGATACCGGCCAGATCCTCAATCGCGAGGTGCTGGACAACGAACTGTCGCAAGTCGAAAAGCCGGCCGGCATTGCCAACCCCAAGGACTTCCGCAACGAGGTCGTGAAGTTCACGTTGCGCGCAAGGGCGAGGAACCATGGCCGCAACCCGTCGTGGACGAGCTATGAAAAGCTGCGCGAAGTCATCGAGAAGCGGATGTTCGGCCAGGTCGAGGATCTGCTCCCGGTGATCAGCTTCGGCTCCAAGCAGGACAGCGTAACGGAGAAGCGGCATACCGAGTTCGTGCATCGGATGGTCGGACGCGGTTACACCGAACGCCAGGTCCGCCGGCTGGTGGACTGGTACATGCGGGTGAACAAGGCGGGCTGAGTCCGGCCGGGATGGTTCCATGCCGATCTTTGTCGATCGCCGACTGAACCCAAAGGACAAGAGCCTCGGCAACCGCCAGCGCTTCCTGAAGCGTGCGCGCGAAGAGCTGAAGCGAAGCATCCGGGATCGGATCCGTACCGGCAAGATCGCCGATGTCGACAGCGAGCACACCGTCTCGATGCCGGCGAGGGGCACAGCAGAGCCGAGCTTCAGCGATGCCAAGGACAGCGGCCGGCGACAGCACATCCTGCCGGGCAACAAGCATTTCGCCCCTGGCGACCGGGTTCCCAAGCCCGGCCAGGGCGGCGGCGGCTCGTCTCCCGGCAAAACGGTCTCGGAGGACGATTTTCGTTTCGTGCTCTCGCGCGAGGAGGTGCTCGACCTCTTTTTCGAGGATCTCGAACTTCCCGACATGGTCAAGCTCAACCTCAAGGAGATACTATCCTTCAAACCGCGCCGCGCCGGGTTCGCTGCGACCGGTTCGCCGACCAACATCAATGTCGGGCGCACGATGCGAAACAGCCATGGTCGCCGGATTGCGCTAAGGCGCCCCAAGCAGGAGGAACTCGATGCGATTGCGGAGCAACTCGCAATCCTGGAGGCCGAGCCGCAGAGCGCGGCGCCGGCACGCCAGCGCATTGCAGCGTTGCGGGAGGAGCTTGAGCGACTTGAGCGCCGCCGCAAGCGGATCGCCTATGTCGATCCCGTCGACATCCGCTTCAACCGTTTCGACGCCCAGCCCGTGCCGAATGCCAATGCGGTCATGTTCTGTCTCATGGACGTATCCGGCTCGATGGGCGAACGCGAGAAGGATCTGGCCAAGCGCTTCTTCGTGCTGCTGCACCTGTTCCTGAAACGGCGCTACGACCGCACCGAAATCGTCTTCATCCGCCATACGCACGAGGCGCAGGAGGTGGACGAGGAAACCTTCTTCTACAATACGCAAAGCGGCGGCACGGTTGTTTCCACGGCACTCGAGGAAATGCACCGCATCATCGCGCAACGCTATCCCAGCAACGAGTGGAACATCTATGCCGCCCAGGCGTCGGACGGCGACAATTTCGTCACCGATTCCGAGCGCTGCATCGGCTTGATGGACGGCCAGGTCATGCGCCTGTGCCAGTATTTCGCCTATGTCGAGATCATCGACGAACGTGAGAGCCATATTTTCGGCACCACCGACAATGGGACCTCGCTCTGGCGCGCCTACAGCGTTGTCAACCAGCGATGGCCGAATTTCCAGATGAGCCGTATCGCCAACGCAGCCGACATCTATCCGGTCTTTCGCCAGCTCTTTGCCAGGCAGCCGGTCCTGCAGAAAAGCGCTTGAGGGGAGCCGATGGCGAACCAGACCAGCACGTCGGGCCAGACCAGCAAGTCGGGCCAAACCAGCAAATCAGGCCCAACCAGCAAACCAGGCCAAACCAGCAGATCAGGTTTGCTCTTTTCGGGGTCCGACTGGGATTTCAAGACACTGTCGCGCGCCTACGACGCGATCGAGGCGATCGCGATCGAAGAGCTTCACCTCGACATCTATCCGGTGCAGATGGAGATCATCTCGTCCCAGCAGATGCTCGACGCCTATTCCTCGGTCGGCATGCCGCTGATGTATCGCCACTGGTCCTTCGGCAAGCATTTCCTCTACCAGGAATTGCTCTATCGCAAAGGCGGGCGGGGGCTCGCCTATGAGCTGGTGATCAATTCCAATCCTTGCATCGTCTACCTGATGGAGGAAAACACAATGGCCCTGCAGGCCCTGGTGACAGCTCATGCAGCGCTTGGCCATAATCATTTTTTCAAGAACAATCATCTGTTCCGGCAATGGACGGACGCCAGCGCGATCCTGAGCTATCTGGACTTTGCCAAGGGTTACATTGCCCGTTGCGAGGAGCGGCACGGCGTTGCCGCGGTGGAGGCGATCCTCGATGCGGCCCACGCGCTGATGGAACAGGGGGTCTTCAGATATCGCCGGCCGCCGAAGCTGTCGTCGGAGCGGCAGCGTGTAGGCGTTCGTGAGCGCCTGGAGTACGAAGAGCGTTCTTACAACGATCTGTGGCGCACGCTGCCGCCTTCGAAGGGCGGAGACAATGTTGGGGCAAAGGATTCCAACATCGCGGAGCGAAAGAAAACGCTCAAGCTGCCCGAGGAGAACCTGCTTTACTTCCTGGAAAAAAACAGCTTGGTCCTGGAGCCCTGGCAGCGTGAAATCGTCAGGATCGTCCGCGTCGTCGCGCAATACTTTTATCCGCAGCGGCAAACACAGGTGATGAACGAAGGCTGCGCCACCTTCGTGCACTACACGCTGATGAACATGCTGTTCGATCGTGGCCTGATCAGCGAAGGCGCGATGCTGGAAATCCTGCGCAACCATTCGAACGTGATCTTTCAGCCAGGCTTCGACGACCCGCGGTTTTCCGGTATCAATCCTTATGCGTTGGGCCTCGACATGATGCAGGACATCCAGCGCATAGCGACCGAGCCGACCGCCGAGGATCGTGACTGGTTCCCCGATGTCGCCGGCAACGGCAATTGGCGCGAAACCCTGCTCGACGCGTGGGCGAACCATCGCGACGAATCTTTCATCCGCCAGTATCTGAGCCCCGCCCTGATGCGGAAATGGCGGTTCTTTGTCCTCGCCGACGCCGCCAGCGAGCCGCATTACGAAGTCGCGTCGATACACAATGAGCGTGGCTACGAAAAGATACGCGCCGGGCTCGCCCAGAGCTACGACATCGGCGCGAGCCGGCCGGATATCCAGGTTGTGGATGTCGATCTGCTCGGCGACCGGCAGTTGCGACTGGAGCACAAGGTGAAGAACGGCATCATGCTGGAGGAGGCCGGTCGCGACGCGACGCTGCGCCATATCCGGACCCTGTGGGGCTATGAGGTCAGCCTGGCGGCGATCGATGCGCAAACCGGCGCGACGCTCAACGAACGTTCGACCAGCCAAATCGGGGAATGACCAAAACCGGAATGACCGGCGACGGCGTCGTTCTACAGCCGGGTTTTTACTCCTGGGTCCAATGCTCCGGGTCCAATGCCCTGGCCGTGGGACCCGGGAAGGTCGGTTCCGTGGGGATCTCCGGTGGTATATCGGGAGGAATTTCGACGGGCTGCCTTTCGGGGCTGGGAACGGGATCAGGCGAAGGCGGAGGAACGCCCGGAGGCTCACCAGGCGGAGTCTCCGGCGGAGCAGGCGGCCGGGCCGGCTCAGGATTGGGATTATCCGGTATCGGCACGGGATTGTTCGGGTCTGGATCAGGATCGGTCATCGGAGACTCCCCGAAGCTTGCTTCACATCTCCTCGGCGCCAATGTGTTTCCACTCAACAGCTCCGGCGCCAATGAATAGCTCGTTCTCGCTGTCGACCCCGGCCTAGACGTGGGTCGTTCACAGCGGCATGTGTCTCCTTCCGTTTCCTCGGAGGAGGATCATTTAGGGTGACAACCATCGCGCCGAACGATGGTTCCATGGCTTGGCGGTGGGGCTCAATGCCGGCGGCGTTGAATAATGGAGCGGCGGCTCCACCTTCGTCGCCTTTACCGTGTCGGCGAGCACGCTATGTACGCCGCGTATTGCCAAGACGGTTCAGGGAGGAACAGCATGCGCGCGTTCATGATTGTCACCCTTCTTCTGGTCGCAATCGCAATGGCGCTGTCGCTCGCACACGCGATGGAGTTGCCCGGCAAGTTGCGCCTCAAGGAGGCCACCTACAAATCTGTGCAGGAGATCTACTATCCCGGCTTCACGATCGGCGGGTTTGCCGAGATCGGCGGCATCATTGCACTCGCCATCCTGCTTTACCTCACGCCCTATCCAGGCGGTCGATTCTGGTGGACTTTGGCGGCCCTTGTCTTCCTGGTGGCGGAACATGCGACCTATTGGCTGGTAACACATCCCGTCAACAATTTCTGGGTGCAGGACGTCGCAGTGTCGAAACCAGCCGCGACGTTTTTTTCAATGCTCCGCCGGAAGCAAAGCGGCGACTGGAAAGACTTGCGCGATGTTTGGGAAGCCTCGCACGTCGCCAAGGCAGGCCTGGCGATGCTGAGCCTGATCTCGATTGCTGTCGCCGCGACATTTTATGCTGGGAGTGAATAGCGCGTGGGATGCGCAGCGACGCTACTTGTTCGTCCGCATCTTTTGCCTTGGATTGATCCCGCCAAGGGCGTTCGTGTCGTTCTCGACATCGCCCTCGATGGTGTTTTCGCCTTCGAGCAAGAGTTCGTCGCCTTCCTTGATCGTGCCCTTGGAGCTGCCGATGCCGGGATTGTTCCTCAGATCGGCATCGCTCGGCTTTTTCCACTTTGGATGTTTGGTTCCGCTCATGGCACAACTCCTTCGAAAAGGGTCCTGTTCTAGAAACAGCAGGGCGCGATGAATGTTCCGCCGAAACTCACCTTGATGGGGCCTTGTCCGCGAGGCGGCTAAAGCGCGTCGCATTTGGCCGGCCTCACGCGACGCGCTTTAGATTGTTGTTTTATGCATGTCGTTATCGCAAAACCACTGCGCACCCTCGGGTCAGGCCCGAGGGCATGCTTTTGCGCGACATGCATTAGAGCCCGAACGGATAGGTGTCGGGAACGCCGGTTCCGACATGCTCCGGCCCAAGCGGCGTCACCGCGACGGTTTCGTCAAACCAGACGAACGCGTCAAACTGCTGGGCAAGAGAGGCATTCGCGTAATGGCTGCGCAGTTCGGTTTCCGGCCGATAGATCACGCCGATGAAGCGCTCCAGCCGACGCTCCAGAAGCCGCTCGCGCAACGTATCGTCGCGCTTGATGTCGAGCAGGAAACGCGAGACGCCGCTATCATGGCAAAGCCGCTCGTAGCTATCGCTATGGGAAGGCCGCACCCGCTTGATCTCCATCTCGCTGTCCCAGTCGGAGGCCGCGGCGACTGTCCCGGAATGCGTGCTGAGCCCGATCAAGGCTGCCTCGTCGCCGAAGCGCTGACGGCAGAGCTGGCCGATGTTCACTTCGTCCCTGACAATCCCCATTTCGGTGTAGCGGGCATCGCCGATATGGGAGTTATGCGCCCACACGACCGCCTTGGCGTTCGGCCCGCGAGCTTCCAGCAGATGCTCGAGCGTCTCGAACATATGGGTGTCGCGTAAATTCCAGGACTGCGCGCCGCCATAATACATGATCCGGTAATAGCGTTCCGCGGAAGCGATCAGCCGGGCATTCTGGGTGGCATCCATGAAATCGACGCCGTCCTGCTGGCCATAGTCGAGCTGCCTGGCAAGGAGCTCGCGGCATTGTTCAAGTACGGCCTGCTCGCATTTCTTGTAACCCGAAGTGAGCGCGACACGGCCGTAGGTGGATGGTTCATGCTGCCAAGGCGTCAGGCAGCCATAGCGTTCACGCGCGATCTTTGCTGCCTGCGGATCGACCCGATCGAGATATTGCAGAACCGCGGCGATCGATCCGCTCATATTGTAGATGTCGAGGCCATAGAACCCGGCTAGCCGGGACGATAGCCTGATGCGCTCGTTGTGATGTCGCATCCAGTCGACGAACGCCGCAACGTCGGTGTTGCGCCACATCCAGGTGGGAAACCGCTGGAACGGCGGATCGGCGTTGGCGCGTGGCGGCCGATGGCGGACGTAGCGGTCGATCGCCGCTGCATCAGGCCAGTCGGCCTCGACAGCGACAATGGTGAAGCCGTGCTTCTCGATGAGCCTGCGGGTGATCGCGGCGCGGGCCCGGTAGAACTCCGACGTGCCGTGGCTCGCTTCACCGAGCAGGACGACGCGCCGGTCGCCAAACCGATCGAACAATTCGCCGAACGCCGGATCGTCGAAATCCGGCAGCGGTTCGGCCGCCGCCGCGATCATCTCCGGCAGGCTGCGCGTGCGTGCGCGTCCGGACGGGCGATCATTCGCGATACGGTTGCCGTTCTCGGGCCAGCCCTGCTCGCCAATGAGCGGGACAAACCGCACGCCGCCGAAATCCTCCTCGCTGTAAGTTGCAGCGCCGGTTCGGGTGACCTTGAGAAGGCGCTGATCATGCGGATCGTCGCCGACCGGGATGACGAGCCTGCCACCGACGTCGAGCTGTTCCTGAAGCGCGAGCGGCGCACCGGGTCCGCCGGCGGCGACCAGAATGGCGTCGAAGGGCGCTGCGTCGGGCCAGCCTTTGGTGCCATCGCCGGTGCGGACTTCGATATTGTCGTAGCCAAGCTCTTGGAACCGCTGTCTCGCCGTTTCGGCCAACCCGGCGTGGCGCTCGATCGTGTAGACGCGTTCGACGATCCGGCTCATCACGGCAGCCGCGTAGCCCGAACCGGTGCCAACCTCGAGGACATGGTCGCCCGTTCCGATTTCCGCCATCTCGATCATCAAGGCGACGATGTAGGGCTGCGATATCGTCTGACCCTCGGCGATCGGCAACGGCCCGTCCTCGTAGGCGAATTCTTCAAAGCCGGGAGCGACGAAAGCCTCGCGCGGAACCTCGCGCATCGCTTCCAGCACTTCGCGGTCATGGATGCCACGGCGGCTGAGATGGACTTCGACCATTCGGTTGCGTGCGTGGGAAAGATCGAGCATCTTTTTGCTCCTCTTGCGAGCAGACAGCCCCCGATTGTCCCCTAATCGTGCCCGACGGCTCATCGGGTATGCGCTCGGCCTCGGCAACTCATGGCCGGCGGCTAGTCTCCTTAACCATTGGCGAGCTTTCAGGTTCCTGCAAAAGAGCGATTGGCGGGCACAAATGGCGGCTCCAGCCGAACTTATTTCCGTGAAAATCCTTTCTCCAGAGCGATGTCACTCCAGATATCGACGGGCGAACGCATTCTGGAGAATTTTCGATGAACGACGAGGCTCAGAAAGCTGCGACCACAACCGGCCGTTATCAGGTCGATCTCATGGACCGCTATTGGCGGGCCGCGAACTACATTTCGGTTGGCCAGATCTATCTGATGGACAATCCGCTGCTGCGCGAGCCGCTGAAAGCCGAACACGTCAAGCCGCGGCTGCTTGGCCATTGGGGCACGACGCCTGGCCTCAACTTCATCTACGTCCACCTGAACCGCGTCATCCGTCAACGCGGTCTCGACGTTCTGTTTATCTGCGGCCCAGGTCATGGCGGCCCGGCGATGGTCGCAAACACCTGGCTCGAGGGCAGCTACAGCGAAATCTATCCCGAAATCGGCCAGGGCGAAGACGGCCTGAGGAAACTTTTTCGGCAATTCTCCTTCCCCGGAGGAGTGCCGAGCCACGCTGCTCCGGAAACGCCCGGCTCGATCCATGAAGGCGGAGAACTGGGATATGCGCTGGTCCATGCTTTCGGCGCGGCCTTCGACAATCCCGATCTGGTGGTCGCCTGCGTCGTCGGCGACGGCGAAGCGGAAACCGGTCCGCTCGCGGCGGCATGGCACTCCAACAAGTTCCTCAACCCGGCATCCGACGGCGCTGTCCTGCCGATCCTGCATCTCAACGGCTACAAGATCGCCAACCCGACGATCCTTGCCCGCATGGATGACGTGGAATTGCGCGCCCTGTTCGCCGGCTATGGCTACGAACCTTTTTTCGTCGAAGGTCACGAGCCGGCTCGCATGCATCGGTTGATGGCCACCAAGCTGGACACCGTGCTCGACAGAATCCGCTCGATCCAGGAGCGCGCCCGTACGCCGTTCTGGCAAGGAGAGCGTCCGCTGTGGCCGATGATCGTGCTGCGCAGCCCGAAGGGGTGGACCGGCCCGAAGGAGGTCGATGGCGAGAAGGTCGAGGATTTCTGGCGCTCGCATCAAGTGCCGGTGTCGAACGCCCGCAACAATGCGGGACACCGCAAGATCCTCGAAGACTGGATGCGGAGCTACGAACCGGAAAAGCTGTTCGACGACAGCGGGCATCTTCTTCCAGAGCTGGCGGCGCTTGCGCCAACCGGATCCAAGCGCATGGGCGCAACCCCCTATGCCAACGGCGGACTGCTGAAGCGCGACCTCGTGCTTCCCGATTGGAAAAACCTGGCGCTCGATGTGCCGCGTCCGGGTGGCGCCAAGGCCGAGGCGACGCGGGTTCTCGGGGGCTATCTTCGCGACGTCATGAGCCTGAATGCGCAGGCCGGGAATTTCCGGCTGATGGGGCCGGACGAGACATCCTCCAACCGGCTTGACGAGGTATTCGAGGTTACCGACCGGGTCTGGATGCAGCGGATAGAGCCCTATGACGTAAAACTCTCCCGGGACGGCCGCGTCATGGAAGTGCTCAGCGAGCATCTCTGCCAGGGATGGCTGGAGGGCTATCTGCTGACCGGCCGCCATGGCCTGTTCTCCTGTTACGAGGCGTTCATCCACATCGTCGATTCCATGGTCAACCAGCATGCGAAATGGCTGAAGACATCCCGCGAACTTGCCTGGCGCGAGCCGATCGCTTCCCTCAATTACCTGCTGACCTCGCATGTCTGGCGGCAGGATCACAACGGCTTCAGCCACCAGGATCCGGGCTTTGCCGATTTCGTCGCCAACAAGAAGGCCGACACGGTCAGGCTCTATTTCCCGCCGGATGCCAACACGCTGCTGTGGATCACCGACCATTGCCTGAGAACCTATAACCGCATCAACGTCATCACCGCCGGCAAGCAGCCGGCGCCGCAATTTCTGTCTGTCGAAGCCGCGGAAGTGCATTGCAGGGCGGGGGCGGGGATCTGGGAGTGGGCCGGGACGGTTGCCAAGGGCGAGGATCCGGATGTGGTCATGGCCTGCGCCGGCGACGTGCCGACACTGGAGACGCTCGCGGCCGCCGACATTCTGCGTTCGGCGCTTCCCGACCTGAAGGTACGCGTCGTCAACGTGGTCGACCTGATGACGCTGCAGTCGAATTCAGAGCATCCGCATGGCCTGGCTGACGAGGATTTCGACGCGCTGTTCCATCGAGAGATTGTCGCGGTCNGTCGACCTGATGACGCTGCAGTCGAATTCAGAGCATCCGCATGGCCTGGCTGACGAGGATTTCGACGCGCTGTTCACGAAGGCCAGGCCGGTCATCTTCGCCTATCACGGCTATCCCTATCTCATCCACCGCCTGACCTACCGGCGCGCCAACCATGACAACATGCACGTGCACGGCTTTCGCGAGGAAGGCACCACGACGACGCCGTTCGACATGGTCGTGCTCAATGAGCTCGACCGCTACCACCTGGCGCTCGCGGCGGTCGAACGCGTGCCTGGGCTCGCCGAACGGGCGAAAGACCTTGCCGCCGAACTTCACGGGAAGCTTGCCGAACACAAGGCTTACGTCCGCGAGCATGGCGAAGACATGCCCGAGATCCAGGAGTGGAACTGGCCCGAGAACAGCGCGACGAAGGCTGGCGATTGATGCGACAGGCAATTCTTGCACTGAACGCCGGCTCCTCCAGCATCAAGTTCGGACTATACGATCTTGAGCCGTCCGCCGACCTGCAACTTGTCTCGCGTGGCACGCTGGATCTGGGCGATGCGCCGAGGCTCAGCGCGAAAGCGGCCGACGGAACAGCGCAATGTGATCGGCGGCTTGCCGGAGACGCACGCGATACGGGCATCGGCGATTTGCTCCGCTGGATCGAGAGCGAACTTGGCGGCAGGAAACTGGTCTGCGCCGGTCACCGCATCGTGCATGGCGGGCGCGAGTTCGTCGAACCCGTCCGCCTGACGCCGGTCGTGATCGAGGCCCTGGACAGGCTGACACCGCTTGCGCCGCTGCACCAGCCCCGCAGTCTCGCGCCGATCCGCACACTTGCGGCGCTGCGGCCGGATCTGCCGCAGGTCGGCTGCTTCGACACCGCCTTCCATCAGGCGATCGATCCGATCGTCAGCCGCTTCGCGCTGCCGCGCAAATACGATGCGGACGGAATCCGCCGCTACGGGTTTCATGGTCTTTCCTACGAGTACATCGCCGGGCGGCTCAAGGCGATATCGCCGGCGCTTGCAGCGAAGCGGACGATCGTCGCCCATCTCGGCAACGGGGCGAGCCTGTGCGCCATGCGCGACGGGAGAAGCTTCGACACGACGATGGGCTTTTCCGCGCTCGACGGGCTGGTCATGGGCACGCGTTGCGGCGCCATCGATCCGGGCGTGCTTTTGTACCTCGTCCTGGAACGAGGCATCGCCGGAGAGGCTCTGCAGCATATGCTCTATGAGCAATCCGGGCTGCTTGGAATATCCGGCATCTCGGGCGACATGCGCACGCTGGAAGCGAGCGACGACCCCCACGCCCGCGAAGCTGTAGAGCTTTTTGCCTTCAGGGCGGCACGGGAAGCTGCCGCGCTCGCCAACACGCTGGGCGGCCTCGAATGCCTGGTGTTCACCGCCGGCATCGGCGAGCGCTCGGCGCCGGTCCGCAAGGCAATATGCGAAAGGCTTGATTGGCTTGGCGTGGCGATCGACGAGCCATCCAATGCCGCCCATGCCGGGATCATAAGCCGACCTGACAGCAAGGTCGAAATACGCGTCGTCGCGACCGACGAGGAGAGCATCATTGCCCGCCACGCGCGGGTGCGAGGGGATGCTTGATAACGCAGTCAGCGGCGCGTTTTCGGGGCAAGGAACCCTGCGCGTCCGCGACCGTTTCCCCTATCTGATGACCATGGGGGATGATTACCAAAGGGACAAATCCAATGGCGGAGACCACCAATATGGCAGGCACCTCAAAGGCGGCAAACGACGCGCAGGAAGCGATGAAGAAACAGATCGCCGAGCTTCGTCGCGAAATCGCCATAAATCGGACCCTTTCCGACCGTGCCGAGGAGGCACAGGGCTGGTACGAGAGCGCCGCCGAACGGGCCTCGCGCGCAGCCCGGCAATTGCGTAGCCAGGCACACACCGTGACCGAAACCGTCCAGCAGAACCCAGGCACGATCTCTACGGCGATGATGCTTGGCGGCGTGCTCGGCGTTCTTTTGGGAATTGTGATTGCAAAGAGCTCCGAGCCTGAACGGCGGTGGTTCTAGAGCATTTTGCAGCCAAAAATCTTGGTCTGGCGTCCAACAAAATGCGTAAACCAAGGAGTTAGAGCGCGGTTTTGGTCCACCAAAACGCAAAGCGCTCTAGCGGCAGATCACCACCCGCGCGGTGCCGAGGCTGCCTTCGCGTCGCGCGCGCCTGTTCCCTCAGCAGGCCGTAGAGCACCTACGATACATCGCCGCAGCCTGTTGCCTCCTCGTAAGCACGTCGAAGGAGCTTTAGTCCTCTGTGGATCTGGCCCTCGGTCAGACTTGCGTATCCCATCACCAGGCCGAGGCAGCTGCGACCCAATGTCTGGTCGAAGTAATGCGGCGATATCGAATAGATGCCAACTCCGAGCGCGGCGGCTTTATCGATGAACGATGCCGCCATGGAGGGCGGCGTGTCGTGAAACCAGACGACGACGTGCAGACCGGCCTCTGCGCCTTCGACCCGGACGAGATCGCGGAATTCCGCCTGCAGAGCGTCCAGGAGCGCTGCACGTCGGCGGGCATTTTGACGCCGGGCCTTGCGCACGTGGCTTTCGTAGACGCCGGATTCCATCAGGGTCGCAAGCGCCTCCTGTTCGAGGCTGGGGGCATGCCTGTCCGTCAGCCGCTTGGCATGGGCAAAAACCTCCTGCAACTCACGCGGAACGACGACGTAGCCGATCCGCAGCAACGGCGACAGTGTCTTCGAGACCGTACCGATATAGATGACGTTCGACGCGCCTCCCAGCGCGCGAAGCGGCGGTATCGGGTTCATGTCGAAACGATATTCGCTGTCGTAGTCGTCCTCGACGATGTAGGCCCTCTTCTCTTTCGCCCATCCTAGCAGTTGCTGGCGTCGACCCATCGACATTACGCTTCCGAGGGGAAACTGATGTGAAGGCGTGACGTAAGCCAGCCGCGCGTCAACATCCGCCAGCAAGTCCGCCCTGATGCCTTCGGCGTCGACCTCCACCGGGGCGGCGATGGCTCCTGTCATCTCGAAGACGCTCCGTGCCATCGGGTAGCAGGGCTCTTCGATGGCGAAGCCGTCGCCCTCATCGAGAAGCAGGCGGGCGCAGAGATCCAGTCCCTGCTGAGAACCGTTGACGACGACGATCTCGCTCACCTCGCACCGGATGCTGCGCGCTCGCCATAGATAGCCCTGCAGGGCGGCACGCAGGCGGATCAAGCCACAGGGGTCGCCATAGGACAGCTTGAGCGGCCGTCCCAGCGCAGCATCGTTCATGGCCTTTCGCCAGGCAAGGGTCGGGAAGTCAGAGGCCGACATGTCGCCGTAGCGGAAGTCGGCGACGAGCTTCTCCGACGCAACCCGCATCGGGATGGCTCGGGATCGAAGCCTTTCTGCGAAAGCGGAGAGGCTGTGTGGCTCTGCGGCTGTATCAACGAGGTCTCCCGGCTCGCTGTGCGCGACCTTGATGGCCACCCGTGGCCGCGCGCCATGTCGAATGACCACGAACCCCTCGGCGGCGAGCTGTTCGTAAGCGGACGTCACAGTCGTTCGCGAGACGCCAAGCTCGACCGCCAGTGCACGAGCCGACGGAAGCACGTCTCCGCGGCCGTAGACCTCCGCCACGATCTGTTCCCGCAGGTTCTCATAGATCCCGCGCGCGCCCAATCCCGACGACGAACTTCCCGACGACGAATTCTGCTTGCTGGACTGGGCCATTCGCGATTACCCAAATGAAGACGTTTCGTTGATCCAGACATTACCGGGAAAATCAGCCAGGCAAAGGCATGAGGCCAACTGGACCAGCGCTTTTTATTCAAAACTGGTTCTAGGTCAGGGCCAGTTGTGCTTGTATTGATGACGCCAGATTGCACCTCCTGGGAAGTAAAATGCTGGCCGACCAATTCATCATCGTCTTTACCGCCTACGTCATCGCTGCCGGCAGTCCCGGGCCGAGCAATATGCGTATCATGGCCGTCGCCATGAACGACGGCCGCGGGGCCGCGCTGGCAATCGCGTCCGGCGTGGTCAGTGGCTCGATCTTTTGGGGCCTGATGGCGGCGACAGGCGTCTCGGCGATCCTCAGCCGATACGCGCAGGCACTCGTGGTCCTGCAGCTGGTTGGAGGCCTGTATCTTCTCTATCTCGCCTTCAAAGCGGGCAAGGCTGCGCTTTCTTCAGGCAAGGATCAGCTTCGCCCGACCAACGAACGAAAGGCGACGGCGGCCACTCTCTACAAGCGCGGACTGCTGATGCATCTCACCAATCCGAAATCGATCCTGGCATGGATCGCGCTGATGACGCTGGGACTCGGGCCCGGGTCGTCGTCGCATACGGTTCTCGTGATCCTCGCGGGCTGCGCGGTGCTGAGCGTCACCATCTTCTGCGGCTACGCGATCGTCTTTTCGACCGCTCCCATGGTCGCCCTGTATCGGCGGGCGCGGCGCTGGATCGAAGGCACGCTGGCGGTATTCTTCGGATTTGCCGGGCTAAAGCTTCTCCTGACCCGCATCTGAAAAGGTTCCTTCATGTCACTCTTCCAAGCCCTTTCAGCATTCCCGATCACCCCGGCGGACGCTTCCGGCAGGCTCGACCCCGTCGCCCTCGCGCGCCTTCTGAGGAACATCGAGGAGGCGAGAGCGGACTCCATCGGACTGCTCGGCAGTACCGGCGCCTATGCTTTCCTCACGCGACAAGAGCGTCGACGGGCGATCGAAACGGCAATGGACACGGTCGGCGGCAAAATCCCGGTTATTGTCGGCGTCGGAGCGATCCGGACCAGCGATGCCGTGGACCTTGCCCGTGACGCGAAGGCTGCGGGCGCCGATGGCCTGCTCCTCGCTCCGGTTTCCTATACGCCGCTTGTCGACGACGAGGTCTTCGAACACTTCGCCACAGTCGCCGATGCGGGGCAACTCCCGCTTTGCATCTACAACAATCCCGGCACGACCAGGTTCACCTTCAGCCTGGACCTCATTTCCCGCTTGTCGAAGGTGGCGAACATCGAAGCCGTGAAGATGCCTTTGCCGTCCGGTGGTGACTTCACGTCCGAACTTGCCTCCCTCCGGTCTGCGACCGGGTCGGCATTCAGGATCGGCTACAGCGGCGACTGGGGCGGCGCGCCTGCGCTGCTCGCCGGGAGCGACGCCTGGTATTCCGTCGTCGCAGGACTTCTGCCGTCACAGGCCCTGGCCCTGACGCGAGCGGCGCAAGCCGGGGACGCTGCGACCGTCGAGCGACTCGACGCCGCATTCGGACCGCTTTGGGCGCTGTTCAAGGAATTCGGCAGTTTTAGGGTGATGTATGTCGTCGCCAGGCTTCTGAACCTGTGCGACGTCGATCCGCCACGCCCTGTCCTCCCGCTGAAGGACCAGGCACGGCAGCGCGTCGCCGCCGCTCTCGACCATCTCGATGCGGTTTTCTCCGCTGGTTGTATGCAAGCTCGATAGACAGTCTTAATCAGGACATTTCCATGCTGGAATCCAACGCCTTCACCGTCTACCTGTTCACGGCATTCCTGCTGGCGATTACTCCGGGTCCGGGGATTTTTTATGTCGCCGCCCGAACCCTTTCCGGCGGTCGCTCGGAAGGAATCGCTTCGAGCCTTGGCAATGGTCTCGGCGGGCTGTTTCATGTCGTGGCCGGCAGCCTTGGCGTCTCGGCGATCGTGCTGGCAGGCGCCGAATTGTTCACGGCGCTCAAGGTGGTCGGCGCGCTCTATCTGGTCTGGATGGGATACCGAACCATTCGCCATGCCAGGCTCGACTACAAGTCGCTGGGTCATTCGGAGCTGCCCGTCGGCACGATGCGGGCCTTCAGGGATGGCGTTCTTGTCGAAGTGATGAACCCGAAGACGGCCGCATTCTTCCTCGCCTTCATTCCCCAGTTTGTCGATACATCGTCGGATCACGTCGTTCTGCAGTTCCTGATCCTCGGCGCCATCTCAGTTGCCCTCAACACGCTCGCCGATATTGTCGTGGCGTTTGCAGCCGGAAGACTTCGCGATGGCGCGGCGTCGCGTGGGAATCTCGTTCGCCGTCTTCGTGAAGGCTCGGGCGGTGCCATGATCATGCTTGGATGCGGGCTGCTGCTGGCAAGGCGCCCAGTTGCTTGAGCTTGTGAGAAGGAGCAAAAATGCATGACGGCCGCTGGCCGTGTACCTGCGATGACGGCCGAATTCACTTACCTCATCGACATCAGGTTCGTGACCAGACCTGCCTTGACCTCAAGCGCAGGCGCGGGTGCCTCGGCATGACCGATGTCCCGCAACCGCTCGGGGGTCAAACCAGCAATTGCCCGACGTCTTGAGACGGTCTGTTGCCAGGTCTTGAGCGCCGCGATTGCGGTTGCTGTGGTTTTCAGCATAAGTCCAAGCAGACGGTGACGATCGACGCGGGTTTGCGTGTGAGCCATTTCGGCCTCCATCATCATTGTCGCGCAGGGTTGAACTGCGGGGCGCCTGTTCCACTGCGCCTTACGGCTTGCGGCCGATCACGGCGCCGTTCGCGCCGGGTGCCTCGAACCAGACCGTCTCGATGTGCCGGAATCCGGCTTCCTCGAGCCACGCCGAATATTCGGCCTGCGTGTTGTTTCGTCCTTCCGTCTCGATCAGCATGTTGAGGCTCATCAGCGCCGCCGGCGCCGGTCCGGTCTTTTCGTCATTGACGAGAAGCTCGCTGATGACGACTGCGCCGCCGCTCGGCAAAGCCCCGAACGACCGGCGCAGCAGGGCGCGGTTCTTCGCCTCGTCCCAATCGTGCAGGATCATCGACAGGAGATGCAAATCGTGATCCCCGGGAAGCTGCTCGAAGAAGTTGCCGCCTGCGGTCTCGATCCGGTCGGTCAAACCGGCCTCGGCAATCTTTCCCGCGGCGATCGCGGCGACATGCGGCAAGTCGAACACGGTCGCACGCAGCGCCCCATACTGTTTGCAAAGCTCGATGTTGTACGCCCCCGATCCGCCGCCGATGTCCAGGAGGCGGCGGAAATGTCCGAAATCCATCGCTTCGCCGAGCTTGCGCGCGGTCATCGTGGAGACCGAATGCATCGCCTCCCAGAACAGCGCCAGCATCATCGGATCTTCGCCGTCGAACGCCGAGGATCGCACAGCTGGGTCCCACGTGGTCGGCCGGTTCGTGCGCAGCGCCTCGGTAAGCCTGCCCCAGCCGGGATAGAGCCGCTTGTCGAGCATCTGCACGAAGCCGCCGAAGTAATACGGTTTTCCGCGCACGAGATAGGTTTCGCTTAACGGCGTGTTGCGATAGCGGCCGCCGGTTTTCTCCAGGAGCCCGAGTGCAGCGCAGCCGGTCAACAGCATCTCGGCCGGGCGTTGATGCAGGCTGAGCGCTTCCGCCAGCTCCGCAACCATCTTGCCGGCGCCGCCCGCAAGGCGGCTGAAGAGGTCCAACTCATGCGCAGCGGCCAGAGTCTTGAAGGCCCAGAAACCGGTCGAAAGCGCCATCAGCGGGACGGCGGAAGGAAGTTCCGGCGTGGCGGCAATCGGTTGGACGGTTGCATCTTTGGCCTGAGGCGCTGTCCGCGAAAGTTGACTGGCCATGATCACCTCCTCTTTCATAGCAAGTCACGACTGCAACCGGCTGGCGCAACCGGCTGGCTTGTGACAATCCACGCGGCGAGCGTGTGGCTGCGGTCTGCTGAAGTGCGAATCTGGCGGTGCGGCGTTACGCTACGATTTCAGAGGGAGAAAATTCGGTTACATCTGAACTTGTATTATTTGGCCGGAGCCGGCTGACTTTCTCGATCGTGCCGGCATCACCGAGCGATACGGCGCAGGGTCAAAGCAGCGACAGTGCTGGCCGCTGCCAGAAGCGGCAGCCAGGCTTGCGGATCGCCCATGGCGTGCAGCGTCAGGCCGCTGAGCAGCAGCCACAGCAGCGGGATCGCCAACAGCAGCGGCACAAGCCCGCCGCTCGCGGCAAGCAGGACGCCGAGCGCTGCGATCGCCGTCGGGTCCGGCGCGATGCCGAAGACCTCGGCGCTCGCCCATGGCCGCCCGAAGAGCGGCGGCAGCAGGGGATAAACGACGAGGCCAGCGACCGCGATCAGCAGCCCGAGCCGCTCTGCGAGGTCCCGCCGGTCAAAGGCGAGGCCGCCGCGCGCACCGCCGATCACCAGCAGCAGCGCCTGCAGGCCGAAGGCCGGCGCGACATAGGCGATCGCCCAGTTGATCGCGGCATAGCGGCTCCACAGCAAGGACCAGCCGACGAAGGCAAAGAGCGCCGCGAGGACGAGCGCTATCCACAGACCATGGCGACGCGGCCGCCTAAGCACGAGCAGGACAATGGCGAGGCCGGCGGCGAGCGTCAGGAGATGCAGCGGCCAGAACGCGGCATTGGCCAATTCGAACATGCGCCAATAGACGCGCGGCGAGAAGAGCAGGAAATCCTCCAGCCGGTAGGTCCACCATTCCGACATCCAAGCAGGTTCCACAAAAGCCTCCCACGGTTTTGCGACATGAACCTGCGACAAACAACAGAATCCAGGCAGGCATTCGTGGGCCAGCCGACGAATGCCTGCTTAGAGGTCCCGGACATAGGCCGCCATCCGCTCGCGCATGGCCGTGTCGGGGAGGGGACCGGTCGCTGCCAACAGGTTCTCGCGCACGTGGTCGACGCGGGTGGTGGCGGGGATGGCGACGGTGACGGCGGGATGCGAAACGATGAATTTCAGTATGAACTGCGCCCAGGTCGCAGCACCGATCCCGGCCGCCCAGTCCGGCAACGTCTCGCCCTGGAGCTGGCGCGTCAGCGCGCCTTGCCGAAACGGCCGGTTGATGATGACACCCATGCCGCGCTCGGCCGCCAGCGGCAGCAGCCGTTCCTCCGCTTCACGGTCGACGACGTTATAGGTGAGCTGCACGAAGTCGAGCGGATGCGCGCGCATGATCTGTTCGAATAAGTCGTGCCGCCGTCCTTCGGACGTCGTGATGCCGACATAGCGGATCCGCCCGTCCGCCTTCATGGCGAACAGGGTTTCGAGATGCGTCTCCCAGGCGACGAGGTTGTGGACCTGCACGAGGTCGAAACGCGGCACACCCCAGAAGCGGCGCGACTGCTCGATCTGCGCGGGTCCGTCGGCGGAGGAAGTCCAGACCTTTTCGGCGGAAAACAGCGCTTCGGGCCGACCGAGCTTTTCGAGGCCATAGCCGATCACGGGCTGCGAGGAGCCGTACATGGGCGAGGAATCGATCATGCGGCCGCCTGCCGCGAAGAAGGCCGCCATCACCTCGGCGCACTCGTCGCGCAGCACCGGATCGTCGCCGATATTGAAGGTGATCCAGGTGCCCAGGCCGACAGCGGGAAGCATCTCTCCCGAGGAGGGCACGGTCCGCATCACCGGCGCGGGCGGCGCGCCGGGCGCGGTTGCCGGCAACACCAGAGCCGCGCCGGAAGCGGCGGCAGCCTTAACGAATGTCCTGCGGGTGATGATCATCGTCTGCCATCCCTGTCCTTTCGACCTCTTGTACTCCCGACCCCAAGAATGGTTCCGGCCGACCGGCTTTCCGCAAGGGCCGATCGGCGGGGAGCCGGCGGTCGTCTCTGGCAACGGTTCGGATATGGAACGTCTGCCTGAAACAGGAACGAATGCTGCAGGGCCTGGGTTGCGCCAGCCAGCCCGATTAGCTGGAACCCGATTTGCTGGCCGGGTTACCTGGGGCTGGCTCTTGTCCTGACTTGATGGCGCTGGCGGGCATAGGCCACGCAGCCGTCTACCGTGCTGACGCAGAGCGCATCGCGGTGGTTCGGCGTGTTGTTGTCGCCGGCGTAGGCAACCTCGGCAACACGGCCGTCGACCATTCGGATTTGCGTGTTGCAATAGCCGCCAGGATCGACATTGAGCGATCCTCCAATCGTCGGGATCGCACCCACGGCCAAGGTTGGAATCACCACGTTGAGATTGCCGCGTTGAACGGTACGCTGATAGGTCCAGATCTGGCCTCCCCCCGCATCAGCGGTGGCAGTCGGAAAGCCGGCGCACATTCGAACGTCCGCCTCGCTGAGACCGACCATCTCCTTGCGGGCCGCCGCCGTTGTGGCGTCTTCCTTCGGGTGGTTCGACGTGTCGTCAGGCGCGACGCAGGAGGACACGATCGAACTGCCGGCCAGGAGAACAAGAGGGACAAGCCTGCGGATGCGGGAAAATATCATGTGACCGCGAAGTTAGGCGAGCAGACAACCGAGTCAACCTGCACAACTTCACAATGTCGTTGGTCGTGCCGCTCGGCTGGGCTTGACGCGCGACGGCCCGGATAGCTGCTCACGCTTGCCCGATGATGTCAGGCGTTACGCGATGTAAAATACGTACTTTCCTGACGATGTGGATAAACAAATGCTTTTCAGTCACACAAAATGATGAAACAATGAAATTGAGATCAGGGAAAATTCGATGCGCAACGTCAGCGGACATGGCAAGCGCCTGTCCTATTACGATTTCGGGCACACGACGGTGTACGCCTCCCGCTTCGACCAGCGCTTCCCCTATTGCGCCTATGTCCCCGACGACTATGACGAGGACGGCAACAAGACCTATCCGCTGGCGGTGATCGTGCATGGCACCGAGCGCGGCATGCTCGCCTACCGGGACGCCTTCGCCGACTTCGCCGAACAGAACGGCGTGATCGTGCTCGCCCCGCTGTTCCCGGCGAATATCTGTTTTCCGGGCGATCTTTCCTCTTACAAGATGTTGCGCCAGGGCGACCTCCATTACGATGCCGTGCTGCTCGACATGGTCGAGGAGATGCGCGAGCGCTATCGCATCCGCGGCGACCGCGTGCTGATGTACGGCTTCTCCGGCGGCGGCCATTTCACCCATCGTTTCCTGTTCCTCCATCCCGAACGTCTGCTGGCGGCATCGATCGGTGCGCCGGGCGTCGTGACCCTGCTCGACTTCGATCACGATTTCTGGGTCGGGGTGCGCGACTTCGAGAAAGTGTTCGGCAAGACCATCGACCTCGACGCCATGCGCACGGTCGCCGTGCAGATGGTGATCGGTGGTGACGATCTCCAAACCTGGGAGATCACCATCAAACCGGAGGATGACTGGTGGATGCCCGGCGCCGATCTCGCCGGCGCGACCCGCAACGACCGGATCAGATCGTTGAAGGGCAGCCTGGAGAGACATGGCGTCGAGGTGCAGTTGGATGTCGTGCCTGCCATCGCTCACAACGACGGCGCGCTCATCGCCAAGGTCAAGGAGTTCTTTGCGCGGACATTGAATGCCGCGCCCGGCTGAAAAACTGCGGTCAAACTGGAGATAAAAAATGGGAACAGGATTGATGATGGGAAGACGATTGTTTCAGGTGCTGGCGACAATCGCGGTGATGATTTGTGCACTGCCGGCGATGGCGCAGGAGCAGCCGAAAACCGGCGGCACGCTCAAGGTCCGCATCAACGCAGACATCCGCGCCACCGACGGTCTCAATCGCGACGCAAACACCGACACTGTGCTGCACCATATCTTTGAGACGCTGGTGGCTTATCGCGCCGATCTCACGGTCGGCCCGGCATTGGCCGAATCCTGGACAGTATCGGACGACGGCAAGACCTATGCTTTCACGTTGCGCGACGGCGCGGTTTTCCACAATGGCGACGCCGTGACCTCGTCCGACGTCAAATGGAACTGGGACCGCCGCATGGACCCGGCCAATCAGTGGTTCTGCATTCCCTTCTTCGACGGCAGCCAGGGCCTCAAGGTCGAGCAAGTGGCGACGCCTGATCCACGCACCGTGGTCTTCACGCTCAAGGCGCCGAATGCGCTCTTTCTGGCGCAACTCGCCAGTGTCCAATGCAATGGCTGGGTCGCCAGCCCGAAGAATGTCGGCGCCGACGGCAAGTGGCTCGCCGATTCCGCCATCGGCACCGGCCCGTTCACGCTGAAGGAATGGGTCAAGGGCCAGTATCTGGTGCTTGAGCGCTTTGCAGACTACAAGCCGGTGAAGGAGGCGCCGAGCGGCTTTGCCGGCAGCCGTGAGGCTTATGTCGACGAGGTGCGCTTCATGGTCATCCCCGACACGGCGGCGGCGGAAACCGCGCTGTTTGCCGGCGAACTCGATGTCCTGCCCGATCTTGAATCATCGCGTGCCGAGGAAGCCAAGTCGCGCGGCATGACGGTGCTGTCGACGCAAGGCCTGTCGTGGACGGTGATCCTGCTGCAGACCAAGGACCCGCTGCTGTCGAACGTCAAAATACGGGAGGCGCTGGCGCATGCCGCCGACATCAACCAGATCGCCGCCGCCAGCACCAGCGGTGCCGCCACGGGAGGTCCCTCGGCCGTCGCCCAGGCGAGCTCGTTCTTCGACGACGATTTCCTCAAATGGCCGGAATACGACCCGGCCAAGGCCAAGGCCCTGCTGGACGAAGCCGGTTACAAGGGCGAGCCGATCAAGATCCAGACCAACACCCGCTACCAGGGCATGTACGAGAACGCCGTGCTGCTGCAGGCGATGCTGACGGCCGCAGGCTTCAACGCCCAGCTCGAAGTGCTGGATTGGGCGGCACAGCTCGACAACTACCTTGTCGGCAAATTCCAGATCCAGTCCTTTGGCTATTCGGCTCGTCTCGATCCGTCGCTGATGTATGGCGTCATCCTTGGCGACAAGGCGACCGACCCGACGGCGCAGTGGGACAGCAAGGAGGCTCTCGATCTCTACACGAAGTCGATGGCCACGACCGACGCCGGGCAACGCAAGGCACTGTTCAAGCAGCTCCATGCACTCATGGCAAAGGATGTGCCGATCCTTGGCCTCTATTACGAGCCGTCCCTCGATGCCGTGTCGCCGAAAGTAAAGGGCTATTCGGTATGGCCCGCGGCAAACCCCCATGTATGGGGTGTCTGGAAAAGCGAATAGGCCGGCGGTTCATCTGTCGCCGAAAGATCGGAGGCGTGCTGCCCTCCGATCTTTCGTTTGNAAGGGCTATTCGGTATGGCCCGCGGCAAACCCCCATGTATGGGGTGTCTGGAAAAGCGAATAGGCCGGCGGTTCTCCTGTCGCCAAAAGATCGGAGGCGTGCTGCCCTCCGATCTTTCGTTTGAAGGTACCTGGTGGTGAAAACCTGACGGTTGGTACCCGTCGTGGAAGACCTCTCTGGGTAGGATTTTGCGTTCACGTTCGCAATTAGAACGAGCAACCAGCGCCAATTCCAGTCATTCGTAGCCCTCCTCCAAACCTGACGTTCGCGCTACAGCTCGGCGATCCTGAGCCGACTGTCGGACGGTATGGCTGCCCGGATTCGCCTGGTCAGATCATATGCACGAGGTAGGGTTTTGCCATCTCTTCCTGCACATAGGTTATTCCCTGTTCGGCCAGCGCCGCGTGCAACGTTTGCGCCGTGGTTTTGAAGATGAGTTGGCCTTCGACGCAAACCTTGTGTTCGCGCGCCCTTCTCCGGAACCACAGTGCCTGCATATATGGCACGCTGCGCCTTAGGCCGACTTGCCGAGAGCTTTTCAGGATAAACCGAATCTGCTCACGCAGGCCCGCGTCGGTGTCTTCGCCGTGTTGAACGCAGTGCTCGATCAGAATCGGGTGGAAGAACGGCGTGAACGCGGTGTTGACCGCACGGGCGGCTTCTGCCGGTCCTCGACCTTGAGTTCGCCCGCCTCGGTCCCCTCGCGAATGATCGGCACAAAGATCGTCACCATTCGCTCGATATGCGACTTGATGATCGCCCGGTTCTCCTGCATGGCGGCGACGATCGTGTCGTGCATGCGCCTTTCCGGGAGTTGACACTCTCGACACTGCGCGAGAAAGGGGCGCATCTTCGAGGCGCCCGCGTCCGCGACTGAGGCGGGCGCTCTTCCATGTTTACGAAAGGAACACCCCTATGAGGATCGGAATCATCGGCGCTGGAAACATCGGCGCCACATTGGTGCGAATGCTTCGGCGCGTCCTCTCCTTAAAGCCGTCACCGGGCTTGCAATGCGGTGGCGCATTATGACGTTGGCCGCATGAGCACGTCCGCACAACCAGTGCGTCTGGTCCGCCCCGAAAAGAAGCGGCGTCGCATCCCCATTGCAGTCATCATGGCGATGAGTTTCGGCAGCCTCGTGTTCCTGTCGGTCGGCGGCGTGCTCGCATTGTCGGTCGGCGCCAACCTTCGCAACACTTTCGACCTGCTCGGCGCCCAGTCGACGCTCCTGATCGATGCGATGGAGGATTTGCTGCGCGCCGAGATGGGGCGCGCCGAGAGCGCCGTGGACGGCGTCGCGCAGCTCTACAAGCAGGGCGAGTTCCAGATCGACGACGAGGCGATGTCGGCGGCACTTGCCAGTGCGCTGGCGGCAGCGCCGGGGGTGAACGCAATGTTGATCTGCACACCCGACCTGATTTGCAGGGGGGCGGCGGTGACCGGGGACAACGACGCCAAATATCCTGCCGGAACGATCCGGAAACTCCCCGCCGAGACCGAGAAATCGCCGCAAGTGCGCGCCGTTCTTGAAGAGCGCCAGCAGGTCGACGGACGCAGGTGGGGCGCCTTCGTGGCCAACGAATATGGCTTGTTCGCCAACGTCTCGGCACCGCTGTCACGCGATGGCGCCACGAAGGCCTGGGTGATCGCCGCGGTGGAACTGCAGAACTTGTCCAAAATCACGCAGGAACTGTCGTCGCGCTTCGGCACGCATGCCTTCATTTTGGATGGCGACGGATCCATCCTGGCGGACCAGCGGCTGGCTTCCCCGGATGCGCTGAAGAACGGCATCCTGCCGCTGACGCCGCTCGCCAATTTCGGCGATCCGGTTCTCGCCGGATATGAGGCGCGCAAACCGGAAGCGGAGTTCAGCACGCAGCGTACCCGCGATATCGAGGTTGCCGAAATCCAGGTTGACGACAAGGACGGTTCGACGTCATGGGACGGAGAGAACACTTACGTCGCTATTACCCGTGAGATCACCGGCTATGGCGACCGGCCCTGGACGCTCGGCGCATATTTCAAGACCAGTCAGATCGGTGACGAAATCGAGCGCGTCATGGGATCGGCCATGCTTGGACTTGGCGCGATGGCGGTGGCGGTCATCGTCGCGATTCTTCTCGGCAAGCGCCTGTCGCGCCCGATCCAGGCGATTGCCGGCCAGGCCACGCGCGTCGCCGATTTCGATCTCGACGGCGTGACCCCCCTGCCGCGCAGCAGGGTGCTGGAGTTGGACAACCAGGCTTCGGCCTTCAATGCCATGCTGATCGGTCTGCGTGCATTCTCGACCTATATTCCGCGCTCGCTGGTGGCCAAGCTGGTGCGCACCGGAGAGATCGGCATCGCCGAACCGCGCGAAGCGGTCGTCACCGTCATGTTCACCGACATCGCCGGCTTCACCACCCTGTCGGAGCAGATGGACGCCGCCGCCGCGGCAGGCTGCTGAACCACCACTTCGCGATCCTGTGCGGCGCGGTCGATGCACATGGCGGTACTGTCGACAAGTTCCTGGGCGACGGCATGCTGGCGTTCTTCGGCGCGCCGGATCGTCTGAAGGGCCATGCCGCCGCGGCCGTCCGCGCAGCCGCGGCGATCCGCGAGGAGCTGGACAAGGACAATCTGGAAGCGGCTGGCGAAGGCCGGCCTCCACTTCATGTCCGCATCGGCATCCACACGGGCTCCGTCATCGTCGGCAATATCGGCGCATCCGACCGCGTCAACTATACGATCGTCGGCGACACCGTGAACGTCAGCCAGAGGCTGCAGGACCTCGGCAAGCAGCTCGAACCGGGCGCCACCGCCGCAATCGCCATTTCCGGCGAGACCGCGTCGCGGCTCGACGAAAGGTTCGAAAGGATCCCGGCGGGCAAGCACCGGCTGCGCGGCCGCGGCGAGGCGACGGAGGTCTTCCAGCTTGGCAAAGTCGCGACGTCAGCATCGCCCCCTATGGACGTTCACCGCGCCCAAGCGGGCTGAGTAACATGGCGACAAGGCGACCGACCCGATGGCGCAGTGGGACAGCAAGGAGGCCCTCGATCTCTACACGAAGTCGATGGCCACGACCGACGCCGGGCAACGCAAGGCACTGTTCAAGCAGCTCCATGCANAGGGCTATTCGGTATGGCCCGCGGCAAACCCCCATGTATGGGGTGTCTGGAAAAGCGAATAGGCCGGCGGTTCATCTGTCGCCGAAAGATCGGAGGCGTGTTGCTCTCCGATCGTTCGATTGAAGGTACCTTCGCAATTAGAACGAGCAACCAGCGCCAGAAGCGGCCAATCAGACACACTTCGGACATGACGGCAATGGGCCGGTTGCGGTGTTGAGCAGATACATCTGAAATTTACGCCACTGCGACACGAGCTATTTCGGTCGTCAGGGAAGCTCGCTGAAGGGCTACTTCAGGCACTCGGGAAGACGTTTTGGAACAGTCATCTTAGCCAGTTGCTCGTCGGATGCACACAGCGGGAAACCGGTCAGGACCAAGGTTTCCAAGTAGCGCTCGCGCTCGGTGGGGCTTATCCCCGGCGCGTTGACCATACCTTCGACGGTCATGTCCGGGTAGTGCTTGAGCGCCTCCTTGACTGAGGCTTGCGCTTCTTCCATCCGGCCCGCGCCTGCGAGCGAACCGCTGCGCACCATCCATCTCCACTGGTTGTAGTTGTCAGGTGTCAGGCCTTCCATCATTTTCAGCGCATCGTCGTATCGCCCCACCATAAAGTAAGCGTTAGAGAAGAGGCCGGTGGCCCACATCGGGTAGTTAGGATCGAGCCGGATCACCCGATCGACCAATTCGGCACCTCGTTCTGGTTCACCGAAGGACGCGGCCCAGCCGGCATAGAAGGTCAGGATTTCAGCCGAACCGGGCGCGAGGCTCAGGGCTATTTGCAGCTCAGCTTTCGCGCGCGAAAGCTCGCCCCGCTCGCCTAAGCTCATGCCCAGCGCGGCGTGAGCTTCAGCGTCGCTCGGATCAAGTCGCACGGCGCGTTCGGCTGCATCGGCAGCCGCCTTTGCTTCTGTCTCGGGATTGACGCCGAAGTTCGCCAATAGCGAGTGAGAGTGGTAAAGTTCGACCCAGGCGCGGGCCAAGCCGGGATCCAGCTCGACGGCGCGGTTGAGCAGCACGATGGCCTGCTGAATATCGTCTTTGGTGATCCGCGCAAGCTTCTCGGTGCCAAGCAGATAAAGCTCGTATGCGCTAAGGTTCTCTGGCGGCTTGCGCTTGGCCGCAGCTCGGCCAGCTTTCTGGATCAGCCCCTCGCCGCCGCCTAGCCGGTTGGTGACTTGCTCAGATATCTCAGTCTGGACTGCGAACACATCTTCGGTGGGCCGGTCCCAGCGCTCCGACCACAGATGATTGCCGGATTGGGCATCGATCAGTTGCGCGGTGATCCGGACGCGGCCGCCCTGGTGCTGGATCGAGCCTTCGAGCACGTAGCCGACATGGAGCGCTTTAGCGACTTCGCGCACATCCACCGGCTTGCCCTTGTAGACTTGCGTCGAATTGCGAGCCACCACCTCCAATTCCGGGAAGCGTGCAAGGTCAGTGATGATGTCCTCTGTGAGGCCGTCGGCCAGCCGTCCAGTAGCCTCGTCGCCGCCATAATTTTCAAACGGCAGCACCGCTACCGATGGCCTGGCACTCACCGGCGCCGCCGGCCAGAATTGCCAAGCCGCTGCGGCGGCAAGCAGAAGGGCCACGGCCACCGCCATCCCCTCTAGCGCCCACCGCGGAGGAGACCGTATTGAGCGATGGCGGATGCCCTGTTTTTCAAGCGTTATGCGGAAAACCTGCACGGGTTCGGTGACGTTCTTGACCTTCTTCTCGCCCAAAGGTTCGAAACCGAAGGCAAGCTTTTTCTCGACCTCCTTGGCCACCTTACCGGAGACACAGATGCCGCCGGATTCCGCCAATTGTTGGAGCCGGGCGGCAATATTGACCCCGTCGCCGTAACGGTCGTCACCGTCGATTATCACCTCGCCAAGATTTATTCCGATCCTGACCAAGATCTGCTCGGCCTCGGGAAGCGACGCATTGCGCTCGGTTAGGCCACGCTGCAGCGAGACTGCACATTCCACCGCATCGACCACGCTGGCAAACTCGGCCAGCAAGCCGTCGCCCATGAGCTTGAAAATGCGACCGTGGTGCCGCGCAATCTCTGGTTCGAAAAGCTCTGCGCGACCAGCTTTCAGCCGTGCAAAAGTCCCCGCTTCATCACGCTCCATTTGAGCGGAATAGCCGACCACATCAGCAGCCAGAATGGCAGCAAGCTTGCGGTCCATGTCTAAGACCCTGCCTTCAGCTGAATAGTAGACGGCTTCCGACTAAGCGTAAAGGCGCTCGAAATTGCGCAGGGAGGGGGCAGTTCGCTAGGCTGACGCTGGTCTCTGGTCCGAGCTCATCATGGCAATGCTCCGATGATGGTTAGGCTGATCTTCAAGGCGGTGATTTTGCCAAGGTCCACAATTGGGCACAACCGCGGCTGTCACTGTGGTCGCTGGGACGTCGGCTTCAGGAAGCGGTCAAACCGATCGCAGCGTCCGAGATCGGCGCGAGGCCGACATCTTTTATGGCATCACGACCGTCTGCTTCGGGTCACCACTTCCCCTTCGGACTCTCCTGCGGAAGGGGAGAAAAGTGGTCGTGAGCTGTATTCGCCCCCGGCGCCAAGCGTTGGATGTTCACCTCTAGCGTCACGACGTGCCGCCGCCCGGCGTCGAAAGCTGGACAAAGGTCAGGCTTCGTTCAAGGTGACCTGGTCGCCCAGCCTGATCTTGCCCGGTTCGATGATTTGGCAGAGCGCGCCGAAGCCGCCTTCGCCATGGCGCGCTATGGTTTGCAGCACTGCCGGCTCGAAGGCGAGATCGCCTTGTGCCAGCGCTGTGAAGGTGCAGCGCGCGCACGGTTCCGAGATCACGATCCGCGCCTTGCCGATCGCCAGCACTTTCCCGATGATCTGCTGCTCGACGAAACCTCCCCGCGAAACGTCGGTTTCGATCACGATGTTGGGCCGGAACCGCCTGGAATCCACTTGCGAAGGATCCTCAAGCAGGCCGGCAAGTCTGTTCATCGAGGCTGACGTGACGATGTGGAGGTCGGCGCGCTGATAGCGTGGCGCGATATGATCCTGGGCTTCCGAGCCGAAGCGGACATGTGGGTGCAGCGCCGCCGGGAAATCGAGGAAGGCCGAAACCAGCTCGCCTGCGAGGCTGGAGCCGGCATCGATCCAGGAGCCGTCCAAGCCGATTTCCGGCCGGTCACCCTTCAGCCTTGCAACAAGGTTGGGCAGCGGTCGCCAGTATTTTAGCTTCTCCGGCGCGGCAACAGCGCCGTCGCGCCGGTCGATGATGCCCCAGATCCGATCGCCCGGAATCCCGCCCTCCGCAAGCTCGGTCCCGTCCAGCCGTTCGCCGCCCATCGAACTGATGGGGTATCGCCAGATCTCCGTGATACGGCCAAACGCTGTCATGGTGCGGCGACGAGCCATGCCGTCCTCATCGAGCCACTGCCTTGCGTGCGCCCGCGCCATCGGCGAAATGGCGATCGATCAGCATCGCCGCATCGAGAAGGGCGCGTGTGTAGGCGTGGCGCGGTCGATCGAAGACGTCGTCGCGGTCGCCGATCTCGACAATCCTTCCGTCCTGCATGACGGCGACCCGATCGGCAACCTGCTCCACCGCACCCAGATCATGCGAGACGAACAGGCAGGCGAACCCGTAGCGTTCCTGCAACGACCGGATCAGAAGCAGGATCTGTTTCTGCACCGTCATGTCGAGCGCCGAGACCGGCTCGTCGGCGACGACGAAGGCCGGTCGCCTGACGATCGCCCGGGCGATCGCGACGCGCTGGCGCTGGCCACCCGAAAGCTGATGCGGGAAACGCTTGAGAAGGTCGCGCGTCAGCCCCACTTCCTCGATGACCTCATCCATGCGCGCGGTCCGCCGCTTGCGGTCCAATTCGGTGTCGAGCTTCAGCGGCTCGGTGATGATCTCGGCAATCGACTGGCGAGGGTCGAGCGACGAATAGGGGTCCTGGAAGACGATCTGCATGTCACGACGCTGCGCACGCGCGTCAGCGGATCGATCGTTTGCAATCGCCGTGCCAAGAAACGAGATCGTTCCACTGGCCGGCCTGACGAGACCGACAATGGCGCGCCCGAGGGTCGTCTTGCCGGAGCCCGACGCGCCGACCAGCGCCAGGGTTTCGCCGCGCCGGATGGTCAGGTCGACGCCGTCGACGGCGCGCTTCGGCTGCGCGCGCCCAAACAGCCTGGGACGGCCCGGATAGTCGATGACGACATTGCTGATCTCGACCAGGGGCGGGCCGTCGACGGCTTTTCTCGATCCACCGGCGCTGCGCTTGGGAAGCGCATCCACCAACCGCTTCGTGTAATCGTGCTGCGGTGCGTGAAGCACTTGGGTGCTGCTTCCCTGTTCGACCGCCTTGCCTTCGCACATCACCGTCACGTTGTTCACATAGTGCGACACCATGCCGAGGTCGTGGCTGATCAGCAGGACGGCGGTTCCGTTCTCCCGCGTCAGCTCGACCATCAGGTCAAGCACGTCGCGCTGCACCAGCGTGTCGAGCGCGGTGGTCGGCTCGTCGGCGATCAGCAGGCGCGGCTTGAGCAGCATGACCGATGCGAGCATGATGCGTTGGCGCATGCCGCCGGAGAATTCGTGCGGATAGGCCGCAAGGCATTTGCCGGGATCCTTGATCTGGATCCTCTCCAGCATTGCCAGCGAGCGGTCCTTTATCTCGGCGCGCGACATGGCGCTATGCAGGCGCAGACCCTCCGCCATCTGCTCGCCGATGGTGACGGCGGGATTGAGCGAGACCATCGGCTCCTGGAAAACCATGCCGATCCGCGCACCTCGTATCTGGCGCAGCGCCTTTGGAGCGAGGCCGGTGAGCTCTTGTCCTTCGAAGTGGATGCTGCTGTCCGGCGTCGTGACCAGCGGGGCAGGGAGCAAGCTCACGATCGAGCGGGCCGCCATCGTCTTGCCCGAACCGGATTCGCCGACCAGCGCCAGCATGTCACTGGGGGCGAGGTCGAAATTCAGCCCGTCGACGATCCGCTTTCCCGATGGCCCGACCGAGATCGACAGGTTGCGCACTGAAAGCATCGTGTTGTTGTCCGCGGTCGGCACGAGCATGTTTCCAGGACCTACATTTTCGGGTCGAGCCAGTCTCGCACCGCGTCGCCCAGCATGTTGATGCCGAGCAGCGTGATCGAGATGCAGAGACCCGGCAGGATGATCAGATGCGGCGCCTGGCCGATATAGGGCCGAGCCGTCGACAGCATGTTGCCCCAGCTCGGCGCTGGAGGCGGGACGCCCAGTCCAAGAAAGCTCAGCGCGCTTTCCGACAGGATGATCCAGCCGAACATGGTGGTGGCGAGCACGATGATCGGGGCGACGCAGTTGGGCAGCACGTGCCGCGCCATGGTGATGATCTCGCTGTTGCCCATCACCCGCGAGGCCTCGACATATTCCCGCTCGCGAATGGACATCACCGAGGCCCGCACCACGCGCACCACGATCGGCATGTAGGCAAGGCCGAGCGCAACGATGATACCCTCGCGGCTGGCGCCGATCACCGCCATCAGGCCGAGCGCCAGAAGCAGGCCGGGGAAGGCGAGGAAGGCGTCGTTGACCATCATGACGACGCGATCGACCCAGCCGCGCAGGAAACCGGCGAGAACGCCGAACACGATGCCGAGGATCAAGGCGAAGGCGACTGTCGCAAAAGCGATCCAGGCGCTGGTCCGCGCGCCGCTGGCGAGGCGGCTGAGCACGTCGCGCCCGAACTCGTCGGCACCGAGCAGGTGCTGGGGCGACGGCCCGCTGAGGCGCGACGGCAGATCAAGCTTGAGCGGATCGTAGGGGGCGATCCATGGACCGAACACAGCCAGAAGGATCAATGCCCCGGTGGCGGCGATCCCGAAGGTCGCATTGAATTTCAGGCCGGGCCGGCCGAGCGCACGGGCGATCATGCGGCGACCCTCGGATCGAGCAGCGGATAGACGAGGTCGACGAGAAGGTTGACCACGACATAGATGAAGGCGATGAACAGCATCGTTCCCTGAATCACCGGATAGTCGCGGGCATAGATGGCGTCGACCAGCAGCCGGCCGAGGCCGGGAATGGTGAAGACGGTCTCGATGACGACGATGCTGGAAAGCAGGCTGCCGAGCACCAGGCCGATCAGGGTCAAGGTGGGCGCGAAGGCGTTCTTGAAAGCATGGCGCCACATCACAGCGCTTTCGGAAAGTCCCTTTGCCCGCGCATGGGTGATGTATTCCAGCCGCGCCACCTCGATCGTGCTGGCCCTGGCCATGCGCGCGATCGGGCCGGACTCGACGAGCACCAGGGTGACCACGGGCAGGATCACATAGAGAGCGGCTTGCGCGAAGTCGCGGCTGAAGGGCACGTAGCCGACGATCGGCAGCCAGCCGAGATAGAGGCCGAAGATCAGCATCAGCATCAACCCCAGCCAGAAACTGGGGATCGAGAGCAGGATGGTCGAGGTGGCGACGACGGTGATGTCGCCAAGACTGTCCTGTCTCCAGGCGGCCAGCATGCCGGCCGGCACGGCGATGACGGAGGCGACAAGCACGGCCAGGAGGACGATGATCGAGGAGACGGCAAAACGGTCGAGGATCAGCGGCAGCACCTCTTGCCCGCTGCCGATCGAGCGCCCGAAATCGCCTGTAAGGACGTTGCCGGCCCAGATCAGATATTGCACCACCACGGGCTGGTCGAGCCCCATCTGATGCCGCATGGCTTCGACCTGTCCGGGCTGTGCGAGGTCTCCCAGCATCAGCGTCGCAGGATCACCCGGGATGAAGCGCATCATCACGAAGACCGCAACCGACACCAGGATCAGGGTCGGTATGGCGCTGGCGATGCGGGTCAGGACAAAGCGGACCATCGTTTCTCCTGTGCTGATATCGAAGGTCGCCCCCGTGCCAGCATCGCCTTCTCGGCGCGCTCGCGGACCTCGTCGTCGAGAGTGAGTTCGTAGCGGGTGAATTCGCGGTTCTCGGCCGGCAACGGTGCGATCTCCATGACGCCGGCGGCTGGTTCGAAGACGATCATCGCCACCGTCGCCGAGAGATTGCCGCCTTTCTTCCTGATCCGCGGACGACAGACGCTGAACGGCGAAGCGAAATCGTCGAAGAGGGCTTCCTTCAAATCGTCGATCGTGACGTCCCCATGCCGCGCCGACAGGCGACGGCGCACGCGCTGGTCGCGATAGAGACTGTCCGGCACGTCGCGAAGCCCGGTTTCGCGCAGCTTCGACAATGCCACCGGGCTCTGCCAGTGATTGGCGTGGACGATCATGTCGTCGTCCGGATAGATGGCGAAGGCCTCGTCCGGCGCGCATTCGAAATCGACCGCGAAGCCCTCGGCGGTGCTCAGGATCATGTTGTTGGAGCCGGATTTCGGTGTCGTCGCCACCACCTTGATGGCGTCCGCGAAATGCTGCGCTTCAAGCGCCCGGCGCCGGATGAAGGGCAGCGGAATTCCGATCTCGCGATAGTCGCGGTCCGATTCGAGATAGTTCGCGGTGATGCCGATGCCGGCCGCGTTGAAGCCGCTGCGCGCCAGTCCGCCGGCTTCGGTGAAGGTGAGGAGGTCCGGCCCGTCCGTTCGCCGGATGCGCAGCACCACCGAGGTCTCGGCGCATTCGGCCTTCCAGTCCCAGTTCTGGCCATGGATGAGCCTGCCGTTGCGGGTCGCCTCCGGCAAGATCACAGCGCCCGTGCAGCCGTCGGGCTCGTCGTCGGAAATGCCTTTCTCGCGCCGGGCGAGCTGCAGGATTTCGGTACGCGCGTTGACCAGGACGATCGAGGACAGGTCGAGATTGGCGCCTGACGCGATCCCTTCCATTTCCTCGACGAGATCGGGCGCCCGTTGCCGCAAGCGAGGCAGGAAGATTTCGGAAAACCGCGCGACATCGTCCCGCCCGAAGCCGAACCGGTCGAGCTGCCCGGCGTAGAGCGCCACCGAAGCGCCGATGCGACCGCGCGCCTGTTCGCCATAGGCCATGCCGCGCGCTTTCGGCGCTCCTTCGATCTCGACAAGCGGAAAAGGTGCGACTGTTGTCATCAAGGGAAGCCTCAACTCGTTGAGTTCGGATACTAATGCATTTTGATTGAATGAAAAGCAGGAAAATTCGATAGATTGCCAGTTCGAACTGCGTGGCGCATATCTATAATGCGAAGATGCGAACGCCTGAGGAAGTGCCTATGAATGAAACGATCATCGACCGGCCGGCACGCGGCGAGACGGCCAGTCCGCTGCAGATCGATCTGGCGCGGCGGATCCTGGAGCGGATCAGGGATTCGGGCTGGACGGTTGGAACCCGCGTCTCGGTGCCCGACCTTGCCCGCACCTTCGGCGTCTCGCGTTCTCCGATCAGCGCGGCGTTGGAGCTGCTGGTCGCCCAGGGCATCTTGAGCCCGTTCGAGACGAGGGGGCTGCAATTGGCGCGCGAGGTCGCCGACCTCGACCCTGAGGATATCCTGCCCAGTTCACCGCTCGAGGAGCTTTACCGCAGGATGATGCGTGAGCGCGCGCTCGGCCAGCTGCCGCAAGAGGTGTCCGAGGCGGAACTGATGCCGCGCTATCAGGTGTCGCGCGGCGTCGTGCGCAAGCTTTTGCTCCGCTTTGCTGCCGAAGGGCTGGTGCAGCGCCTGCCGGGGCATGGCTGGCGTTTCGCCGACACACTGGTCGGCGAGGACGCCTACCGGGAAAGCTATGAATTCCGGACGGCCGTCGAATGCGCGGCGCTGCGGTCACCCATGTTCAATGCGGATCCTCAGCAACTGGCGCCGGTCCGCCGCGCTCACCAGCGCATCCTGGCGATCGTGTCGACGGGCAAGACGCTGATCGGCGGCGACGAATGGTTCCGGATCAACGCATCCTTTCACGAAGGGCTTGCGGCCTGTTCCGGCAACCGGTTCCTGGCGGATGCGGTGCGCCAGCAGAACAATCTGCGCCGGTTGCAGGAGTCGGCGGGTTTCGAGGAACTGCCGGCGGAACGCATCGAGCAGTCCTGCCGGGAACATCTGGCCATCCTCGATGCCGTCGAGGCGGGCGAGATCGAATGGGCCGAGGCGCTGCTGCGCCAGCATCTAAGGCAGGCATCCGAGTTCGCTTCGCCGCAGCGCTCGATCTGATGCCTGCTATGTCCGCGACGATGAGCATTTCCGTCGTCATTTTCCGCGCCTGATCACCACTGACAGCACCGAGACGACGGCGACGCAGCCCGCATGCTGGCCGCTCAGTGAGCCAACGCGCCGACGCCATCTCGGATCCATGCGGGATCTGGGCGATCTGGAACGAGCGTCTCCGCTCCGTCAACTCCCGGGAACTTTGGGACTGATTTTCAGCGGCGCATCATTCTCATCCGGATTGGGGACAGGAGCTTCGTCGGGAAGTCTGTCCGGGTCCGGCTCACGCACCGGCTTCGGTTCAGGAAACGGCGGCGGTGTGGGCGCGGGAGTGGGCGTTGGTTCGGGAGTGGGAAGAATGGCCATGGTGTGATTTCCTTCCGCTCGCACTCTGCCTTGGCGGGTCACCGACGTCGGCTGGGATTTTTGAAGCCACCCGTTTCGATCGGTTTTCGCTCGGGCTGACGCACGCAGAACGACCACGCATGCCTATGGTTCCGACGCGAGCCTCCGATGATCCCGCAGGCATCGGCATTCGTGGCCGGACGGGGCCGTCAGAAAAGTGATCGATTGGTCCGCGCATGAGGGCCTTGCCGGCGTCGTGGAGCGCCATAATTTCCATTTCAGGGTGGGACGAACTCACCTGCTGAATAGGAGGCGGCCGTGAAGCACCAAACACTTGACCAACTGCATACCGTTGCCGACGTTCACGCTGAAGCAACAGACCTCGTAGCGACTCGAAGCCAGCGTCTCGAACGTTGGGCGAAACTGCTGGAGAAAAACCCCGATCGACGTCTCGAAGCGTTGACCGGCACCGAATACAAGTCCCCTGAGATACGCGAGAAAATGCGTTACAACGACTCGCCTCTCACGGTTGCCTTCGAGGACCCGATCTTTCGCGCGCAAGGCTTGAGAGATGACACCTACGGTGAAGCCAAGCGCTTCTTCGAACTGACCGACTGGCAGCTGCACGAAATCGTCTGCCATTGCCATGTCGGCGCCTCGATACGAGCGCGATGGGCTGCCTCTCGCGTCCGTTCGGCAATGTCCGAAAGGTTTGGTTTCTTCGCCTGGCTGCGAGGAATATTCATGCACTGACGCTTCGGGCACTGACGCTACGGGCATTGACGCTGCCGGCATTTATGTTGGGGGCCGGCATGTTCGGGTGATGGGGCGGCGAAGTGATTTCCACGCCTCGCATCAGCGGTCGTTGATGAGCGGATAGGCCGTTTCGACGGCGATCCGCCATCGGCGAAGCTCGAACCATAGGCTCGATACCACAGGGATGCGCGGATTTCAGTCGGCGGGCGCCGTGTAGCGACGATGGACTGCTTCCGCAATGGCGGCGCGGCTTTCCATGAGGATCGAGCTATCGTCATCCTCGATGACAGCCGCTGCCTCCGCAAGCGCCTTTTCCTTGACCTGTTGCGGAACCGCTGGCTGTCGATTGCTCCCGCGCAAGGCAACGTCGCGGAGGCTTGGCCTTCAAGCCGGTACACACTCCTAGCCGATGATCCTGAATCCGTTCGGCTCCTGGCCGGCATCGACGTCCTGGGATGTCACGCTGGAGACCGACGCTCCGGTCGGCCCTTTCCACAACCGGTCCAACATGGTCGAAACCGCGCCTTCGGCTCCGACGATCAGTGCCGTTACGGATCCATCCTCCTCATTGCGAACCCACCCGGACAGACCGAGCCTCTCGGCCTCAGTCCGTGTCCACACGCGAAACGAGACGCCTTGCACCCTTCCCCTCAGTCTGACGCGTACCGCCTTGCGCCCGTCCTCCATGGTCGCCTCCGTGCAGTTGGTTTGTTCACACCTTCAACTCACCAGCGGCGAGAAAGGCTCCGCCATCACATTTTACGCTTTATGACGGCAACGGAACCATGCGGCGGCGGCTTTGTTTAAAAGACGGACAGCTGCAGGTTGCTGGGCCTCGGAGCGACGATTTCATGACCAACGATTCTCCAACGGGAGGCGCCATCCCGGCATCCGTTCCGACGATCGATCCGAAAGCGGCGCCGACGCTTCAACACGCCGAGGCCGAGGTCTTTTATACAGAGGCGATCCGCGAACTCGCCGCAACGGACATCCCCTTTCTTGTCGCCGGCACCTACGCGGTGAGCGCCTATACGGGCGTCACGCGCCAGACCAAAGACCTCGACATTTTCTGCAAGGCCGGCGACTACGCGCGCATTCTGGCGCATTTCAAGCAAGCCGGCTATGCGGTCGAGATCGTGGACGACCGGTGGCTTGGAAAGGTCTTCAAGAGCACGCATTTTTTTGACGTCATATTCGCATCGGCGAACGGCACCATGCCGGTCGGCGATCAGTGGCTGGAGCATGCGCGGCAAATCGAGCTGCTGGGCAGTCAGGTGCGGATCGTCGGTCCGACCGAGCTTATCTGGTCCAAATGCTTCATCCAGGACAGAAGCCGCCACGACGGCGCCGACATCGCTCATACCATCCTCAAGGCGCAGGATCAGATCGATTGGCGCCGGCTGCTTTCCTACCTCGAAGTCCACTGGGAGGTGCTGCTGATGCAGCTTCTCAATTTCCGCTGGATCTATCCGAGCGAGCGCGATCACGTTCCCGCCTGGCTGCTCGACGAATTGCTTGACCGGCTCGCCAAGCAGCGGGAGTTGCCTACGCCCCGAATGAAAATCTGCCGCGGGCGCCTGCTTTCGCCGACCGACTACGAGATCGACGTCAAGGAGTGGGGTTTTGCCGGCGTCGGCGGAACAGGAGAATTTCGTGATGGCTGAGAGGAACGAGGCTGCTACGGCAAGGGTTGGGAACGGCGGCACCGTGAGGATTGCGGCTATCGGCGACCTGCATGTGCGGGAAGACGCCCAGGCCTCCTGCCGTGATCTCTTCGGCGAAGTTTCGCGCGAAGCGGACGTCCTCGTGCTCACTGGCGACCTCACCAATCTCGGCAAGCCGCGTGAGGCCGAAATCCTTGCGGAGGATTTGCGCGCCTGCGCAATCCCGGTCGTCGCCGTGCTCGGCAACCATGACTATGAATCCGGCGCGGTCGAGGACGTCGCCCACATCCTTCGGCAGGCGGGCGTCCATCTTCTTGACGGCCAGACCACGGAAATCAAGGACGTCGGCTTTGTCGGCGTGAAGGGGTTCATTGGCGGTTTTGGATCACGCATGCTCGGCTCCTTCGGCGAGCCGGCGATCAAGGCGATGGTCGCCGAAAGCGTCAGCGAATCGATGCGGCTCGAAAACGCAATGCGGCAGGTTCGCACCAATCGTACGCTTGTCGTCCTGCACTACGCTCCGGTGGTCGAGACGGTCGCTGGCGAGCCATTGGAGATTTTTCCGTTCCTGGGCTCGTCGCGGCTGGCGGAGACGATCGATCGGTTCAAGGTCAGCGCCGTGGTGCATGGCCACGCGCATCGCGGCATCTATGAAGGTCGCACGCCCGGCGGTGCCCCGGTCTACAACGTCGCCATGCACGTGGCGAAGCCGACCGGCCGTCCCTACGCCCTGCTCGAAATCTGAAACACCCCGCGCCTCGTCAGCGATCGATCTCGCCGAACACGATATCGAGCGAGCCGATGATCGCGGCGACATCGGCGAGCATGTGCCCGCGCGACAGAAAATCCATCGCCTGCAGATGGGCAAAGGACGGCGCGCGGATCTTGCACCGATAGGGAGTATTGCCGCCGTTCGAAACCAGATAGACGCCGAACTCGCCCTTCGGCGCCTCCACCGCGGCGTAGACTTCTCCGGCGGGCACGCGAATACCCTCCGTGTAGAGTTTGAAATGGTGGATGGTCGCTTCCATCGAGCGTTTCATCGTCGCCCGCGGCGGCGGCGTGATCTTTTGGTTCGGAATTGCCACCAGCCCTTGGCCTTCGGGCGATCGCAATTTCTCCAGGCATTGCCTCATGATCCGCACCGACTGGCGCATTTCCTCCATGCGGACGAGATAGCGGTCGTAACAGTCGCCGTTCTTGCCGATGGGAATGTCGAAATCCATCTCGGGGTAGCATTCATATGGCTGTGCCTTGCGCAAGTCCCACGCCGCGCCCGACCCGCGCACCATGGGGCCGGAGAAGCCCCAGGCCCAGGCGTCGTCGAGGCCGATCACGCCGACATCGACGTTGCGCTGCTTGAAGATACGGTTTTCGGTGAGCAACTCGTCGAGGTTGCCGCAAACCTTGAGGAACGGATCGCAGAAAGCCCAGATGTCGTCCAGGAGCTTCGGAGGCAGGTCCTGGTGCACGCCACCGACCCTGAAATAATTCGCATGCATGCGGGCGCCGGAGGCGCGCTCGTAAAACACCATCAGCTTCTCGCGCTCGGCAAAACCCCAGAGCGGGGGCGTCAGCGCGCCGATATCCATGGCCTGTGTCGTGACGTTGAGGAGATGCGACAAGAGCCGGCCGATTTCGCAAAACAGAACACGGATGACCTGTCCTCGCTTCGGGACCGAGATTTCCAACAACTTCTCGGCGGCGAGGCAGAACGCATGCTCCTGGTTCATCGGCGCGACATAGTCGAGCCGGTCGAAATAGGGCAGAGCCTGCAGATAGTTCTTGTACTCGATCAGTTTTTCGGTGCCGCGGTGGAGCAGGCCGATATGGGGATCGGCGCGATCGACGACCTCGCCGTCCAGTTCGAGCACCAGGCGCAGCACGCCGTGAGCAGAGGGATGCTGCGGTCCGAAGTTGATGGTGAAGTTGCGAACTGCGGCTTCGACCATGACGCTGCTCCGCTGTACCGGGTTTCAGGGCCGAAGCCCAGTGCTCCGGCCCGCCACGCCCGGACCACCGATCAGGTGCCCGCCAATCACGTGCCCGCCAATCACGTGCCCGCCAATCACGTGGTTGTCTGGATGATCAGAGTCAGCATGCCGTCGCCGTCGATGTTGGCGGCAACAACCTGCGACGAATCCAGCCCGTTCGCCGCCAGCACCGATGCTGCCTGTGGCGAGGCATCGATCGAGCTCTGCAGAGTAAGCAGATCTTCAACGCTGGTCTGGGTGATCACGGCCTCGGCTTGCGTCTTGAGTTCCGGCGGCAAATCCTCGAGGGCGACAATGGCAATGCCAGTAAAATTCTGGTCGGTGAAACCTTGATCCGGCAGGGCTTGGTCAGGCAGGGCCTGGTCAGGCGTTTGGTTGGGCAAGCTTGGATCGGGCAGGGCTTCCGGAGCCGGGGGTGCGATTTGGGGAAGCTGCGGGTCGGTGGATTGCGCGTGGATCGGCTGCGCCAGGGCCAATCCCGAAAGGGCGGCAATTGTCGTCAATATGCGCATGATCGTTCCTTCCGTTTTCCGTTTTGCTCGAGGAGGATCACCTGGTGACCACACAACCATTGTCCCGGATTATGGTTCCCGTCCGTCACGGATATGGCCATGGTGGAGCCTATCCTGGCGCGAGCGGTCGAAAGATAGAACGATTCCGACAGGCGTTCATTCTCCCCTGATCACACCTTCATCACAGGATCGGCGGGGCGCTGCAGCTCAAGGAGAAAGCCATGAGAATCAGCGAGTGCATGACACGGAAAGTTCAGGTCGCCAGTCCGGACCAGTCCTTGCGGGATGCCGCACGAGCCATGGCCGATCTTGACGCCGGTGTTCTGCCCGTGGGTGAGAATGAGCGGCTGGTCGGCATGATCACGGACCGCGACATTGCCGTCCGTGGCATCGCGGAGGGCAGAGGTCCCGACACCAAGATCAGGGATGTGATGAGCGCGGAGGTACAGTGCTGCTTTGACGACCAGGAAGTCGGCGATGTCCTTCAGAATATGCGCGATCTCAAACTGCGGCGAATGCCGGTGATCAGCCGCGACCGGCGGTTGGTTGGCATTGTCTCGCTCGGCGACCTCGCCACGAACGGCGAGCCCGCCTGGGCCGGCGAAGCGCTGGGCGGCATTTCGCAGCCGGGCGGCGACCATTCTCAGACGGCGCACTGATGCATCATAAACAGATTTGAAGTTCCTGCTCGATCGACGGCATCGGCGTTCAGGAACTTCGAATCCACAACCGTACTGGAGTCACTCCTTTGCGCTACAGGGCCGCACGCCCGGACGCGCGAGCACTTGGTTTGCGCATGATTCCCAGCGAAAATCGATTTCCGGGATCATCCGGGCCGACGCTACGATACGGAGAATCGATCGATGACCCACAGCCATGTCCCGTCGCCCTGGCGGCGGGCGACCTCGGCGGTTACGGTGCCATCGGGAAGATGGGTTGACGTCAGTGCCAAATCTCCGCTGACAACAGCCGGAGCCTGATTTCCGGCGGCATATTTTCGGCCCGTTGCGGTGATGTCGGCGAAGAGTGCCCGGATCGCTTCGCGGCCACGCGTCAGTCGCCCGTCACCGCTGTCGACGACGGCATGCGGCTCAAAAAGCGCGGCCATGCCGTCGATGTCTCCCACCCACTGCCGGGAGATCAGCAGACGCTCCAGATCCTGGGGATCACGCGCCGGCTCGCGGCTTGCTTCATCGGTCATGGCGAAACTCCTCCGACGCTCGGTAGCAAAGCGTTCGATCCTGCGCCAAGTTTCGTTGGAAGACGAGCCGCAAGCTCCGCCATGCTGATCGCAAGGTGGAGCAGCCTGGCGATCATCCTCCCCAGCCGAGATCGCGATCCGCAACGCGCCATTCGGCGGTGCGGGCGCGGCGCCGGTGGCTGCGGCTGTCGTTGAGGAAGTCGGCGATCCTTGCCGCCGACTTCGCCGAGGCGAAAGTCAGCAGCCGATCGTGATGGACGACGGGCTCGCCGGTCTCATTGTCCCAGATCTCGAACCGGCAGCTTGGGTTCGGTATGGCTTCGAAACGGATCTTCATATCGATGGTCCCGGTGATCGTCGGACCGAGGTTCCGCGATCCCGGCTTATGGATGGCTTACGGGCGTTTGGATTATGCCTTTGGCAGCGGGCGCGCTCGCGCGGGTCGCCCTCGGCTAGCCGCCTTCGGCGCGAGGCGCTGGGCGACATGGTCGGCGATCGCCAGGCTTGAGGTCAGGCCGGGGCTCTCGATGCCGAACAGATTGACCAGGCCCTCCACGCCATGCACCGCCGCGTCCTGGATGACGAAGTCGGCATTGGCTTCGCCGGGACCGGAGAGCTTCGGCCGGATGCCGCTATAGGCCGGCCGCAGGCTGCCATCGGCCAGGTCCGGCCAGTATTTGCGGATCTCGTCGTAGAAGCGCTCGCCACGTATTGGATCGACGCGATAGTCGAGTTGATCGGTCCATTCGACGTCAGGCCCGAAGCGGGCGACGCCGTCGAGGTCGAGCGTCAGATGGACGCCGAGCCCGCCGGGTTCGGGCACGGGATAGACCAGCCGCGAGAACGGCGCCCGGCCGGCGACCGAAAAGTAATTGCCCTTGGCGTAGCGAAGTTCTGGCACGAATTGCCGGTCGAACCCGTCAAGCGAGCCGGCAAGTGCCGTGGCGCCGAGCCCGGCGGCGTTGACGAAGCGCGCGGTGGCGATTTCAAAGCGCTCGCCGCTGGTGCCGTCGATCGTGCCGAGTACGATGCGCCCATTTTCAATGCGGCCGCAGACGATGCGGGTGTTGAGGCTGAGCGCCGCCCCGTGCTCCTCGGCGTCGCCCAGCAGCGCAAGCATCAGCGCGTGGCTGTCGATGATGCCGGTGGCGGGAGACAAAAGCGCGGCCGTGCAGCGCAGCTTGGGCTCCAGCCTGCGCGCCTCTGCTGCGGTCAAGGGCGTCAAATCGCCCGCGCCGCAAGCAGCGGCGTTGGTCAGGATCGAAGTGAGCATCGGCTCCTGTTCGGCATCCGTGGCGACGATGAGCTTGCCGCAGCGCGCATGCGGCACCGCCCGCTCCTGGCAATAACGGTAGAGCCTTTCGCGGCCTGCCACGCAGAGCCGGGCCTTCAGCGATCCGGCCGGATAGTAGACGCCGGCATGGATGACCTCGGAATTACGCGAACTCGTCCCGGTGCCGATAGCGTTCTCGGCCTCGAGGATCAGGGTGTCCATGCCGCGCTGCGCCATCTCTCGCGCGATCGCGAGGCCAATGACGCCGGCGCCGGCGACGATGCAGTCGACATGGTCCACGATCAGGCCACCTCAGCCTTGTTGTTGTGCCTGCTGGTGAGCCGTTCGGGGATCAAGTCTTGGCCATGCGCACAGCCGGCTTGGCGCAGGTTCCCGCGTTCAGCAGCCTCGAAGCTGAAATTCTGCATGTCTTCCGTCCATCCGCCGGCCCTTCCGAAAGGTCTTGACACCCTTACAAGAAACGGATGCAGCAAACAGCATTAATCCAGAGGCCGATGCGCACGCCGAACGGCGGCAGGACGCACGTCCCGGCATGCAGGACAGGAGCCATCATGGACGCTCGACCGAATTCTCCCGAAGCCCGCGACATCAGCTACCACATGCACGGCTACACCAATGCCCGCAAGCACGAGGAAGCAGGGCCACTGGTCATCGAGAAGGGCGACGGCATCTATGTCGAGGATCTCGCCGGCAACCGCTATATCGAGGCGATGGCCGGGCTTTGGAGCGTCGCGGTCGGCTTCTCCGAGAAGCGGCTGGTCGACGCTGCGGTGCGCCAGATGTCCAAGTTGCCTTACTATCACGACTTCGGTTCCAAATCGCATTCGCCGCTGATCGATCTCGCCGAGAAGCTGGTGCAGATGGCGCCGGTGCCGATGAGCAAGGCGTATTTCACCAATTCCGGCTCCGAGGCCAACGATACGGCCATGAAGATGATCTGGTACCGGTCGAATGCGCTCGGCCAGCCTGCGCGCAAGAAGATCATCAGCCGCATTCGCGGCTATCACGGCGTCACCATTGCCTCGGCGAGCCTGACCGGGCTGCCCAATAACCACAATTCCTTCGACCTGCCGATCGCCAATGTGCTGCACACCTCGACCCCGCACCACTGGCGCGAGGCGCTGCCGAATGAGAGCGAAGGAGAGTTTTCGAGCCGGCTTGCCGACGATCTGGAAAAGCTGATCCTGGCCGAAGGCCCGGAAACCGTCGCTGCCTTCTTCGGCGAGCCGATCATGGGCGCCGGCGGCGTCATCGTGCCGCCGGCCGGCTACTGGGAGAAGATCCAGGCGGTGCTGTCGAAATACGACATCCTGCTCGTCGCCGACGAGGTGATCTGCGGCTTTGGCCGAACCGGCGAAATGTTCGGCTCGCAGACCTTCGGCATCAGGCCCGACATCATGGTGCTGTCGAAGCAGATCTCTTCGTCCTACCTGCCGATCTCGGCCTTGCTGATCAACGAGAAGGTTTTCGAGCCGATTGCCGACGAAAGCAATCGCATCGGCACCTTCGGCCACGGCTTCACCGGCGGCGGCCATCCCGTTGCGGCGGCGGTCGCGCTGGAGAACCTGAAGCTGATCGAGGAGCGCGATCTCGTCGGCAATGCGCGCACGGTCGGCGCGCATATGCAGAAGCGGCTGCGCAAGCTCGCTTCGCACCCGCTTGTCGGCGAGGTGCGCGGCGTCGGCCTGATCGCGGCGGTCGAACTGGTCGGCGACAAGGCGAACAAGACGCCATGGGAGACGGCCGGCGCCCTGGGCGGGCTCGTCAACGGTTTCATGCAGCAGAACGGCGTCATCTCGCGCAACATGGGCGATGCACTGGCCTTCTGCCCGCCGCTGATCATCACCGAGCCCCAGGTCGATCACGTGATCGACGCGTTTGAAAGATCGCTTGAAGCCGCGGCCAAGCAGGTCCTGTAATTGGCGCGCCTCGCTCGAGATCATGCCGTTATAAGAGAACCGCATTTTTCTTATAACTGGAGCCGCCTGACATGAAGACGGTCGTCCGCAAGCGGCGTTATAAGAAAATTGCGAAAAACTTATAACGCCGCAGGAGAGGTTCAGGAATCCTTGTTGCCGTCGTGCGGCCAAATCAGAATGGTTTTGCGCGCAGACCCTGGGACCCATTCCGTTACCTCGGAGCGCTGCTGCGGTGCAGAACGCTTTGATCGCGGAGGGACAGCGCCCCCCTCTGTCCTGCCGGACATCTCCCCCACAAGGAGGGAGATTGGCCTTGATCACTGATTTCGCCAACCATCAACCTTGCAAAAGGGACGCTGTCCGCGAAGCTGCCAATCTCCCCCCAAGTGGGGGAGATGCCAAATTTTGGCAAAGAGGGCAGGACAGAGGGGGGCGCGAAGGATCGCTACAGAGCGCTTTTATTCTGAGCCGCAGCATTATGGACGGAAACTAGCTGGAATGCGAAGGCTTATGCCAATCGCCAGCGTTGGAGATCGGCTGCAGTCTGGTCGGGCAGCGACCACCCACAGCCTTTTCAGGCTCAGTCAAAGAACCAAATTCTCTATGCAGAGACTACGTGCTTCATCTTATCGGCGATCCGCAACGGCATCCGGAACGACCACCAGTTTGCCGACAAAATCCTTGGCAATGAAATCCGCCTGGGCGCGGTGGAAATCGGAGAGCTTGTAGACACCGCCGACCAGCGGCCGGATTTTCTTCTCCTCGATGTAGCGGACGATACGGCGGAAGTCGTGTCGCGTGCCCTGGCTGGAGCCGTGCAGCTGCAATTGCTTGAGATACATGGTGCGCAGATCGAGCTGCACGACCGGGCCGGCAATCGCGCCGGCGGTGGTGTAGCGGCCTTCGGCCCGAAGGATGCGCAACAGGTCATTGAAGATGCCGCCGCCGACGAGGTCGGCAACCACGTCGATCGGCTGGCCGCCGGTCGCGTTATTCACGGCGGCGGGCAGATCGGCGACGCCACGGGTGATCACCGCCTCGGCGCCGATGTCGAGCACCGCCTGTTCCTTGCCCTTGCCGACGACGGCATAGGGAATGGCGCCGCGCGCCCGCGCCAACTGCACGATGCCGGAGCCGACGCCGCCCGACGCGCCGGTGACCAGCACACGCTCGCCGGCCTTCAATGCGGCGCGTTCGAGCATCTGTTCGCCGGTAAGATAAGCGCAGCAGAAGGTGGCGAGCTCGACGTCGGTCAGGTCGGTGGCGACGACATGGGCATTCTCGGCCGGCACGGTCTGGAACTCGGCATAGCCGCCGTCGCGGCCATGGCCCATATAGTCGATGTCGGCGAGTGAATCATCGTCGCGGTTGTAGATCGAGAAATCGACCATCACCCGCCCACCGATGCGGGCCGAAGAAACACCCTCGCCGACGGCAACGATGTTGCCGACCGTGTCGGTGCCCTGGATACGCGGGAAGGTCAGCGTATTGCCCTGACGTCGCCAGGTCGACACGGCGGCAGCATCTTCTTCCGTGCCGTAGGCGCCCTGGCGTACCCAGACATCGGTGTTGTTCATGCCGCACGCCGTGACCTTGACCAGAACCTCGCCGGGGGCGGGAGAGGGCACTTTCACATCGGTGCGATAGACAAGCTTTTCCGGCCCGCCGTGACCGGTCAGAAGCACGGCGGCCATGGTGGCGGGGAGGGCTTTGGAGGTCATTGATGTTGCTTCCAGATATTCCAGGTTCGCGCTGCCCCTCACCCTTACCCTCTCCCCGTGAACAACGGGGAGAGGGGGTCGCCAGCGCTGGAGCTTGTCCCTTCTCCCCGTCGTTCACGGGGAGAAGGTGCCGGCAGGCGGATGAGGGGCGGCACCAAGGTCGATAATTAGATGCTGGCAAACACGCTCTTCACCGCATCGGCCGTCTTCGACACGACGATGTCGGCCTCTTCACGGGTGAGGCACAGCGGCGGCGCGAAGCCGAGGATGTCGCCTTGCGGCATGGCGCGGCCGATGACGCCAAGCTCGGCAAGCGCGGTCGCGACCTGCGGCCCGATTTTTTGCGCGGCATCGAAGAACACGCGGTCGTCCCGGTCGGCGACGAATTCGATTGCCGCCAGCATGCCGTCGCCGCGCACCTCGCCGACATTTTTGTGGCCGCCGACGGCTTTCGCCAGTTCGGCGCGGAAATAGGCGCCGGTCTCACCGGCGTTGGTCACCAGGTCCATCTCGTCGATCAGTTCCAGGTTGGCGACACCGGCGGCGACGCAGATCGGATGCGCCGAATAGGTCCAGCCATGGCCCAAGCTGCCGAGTTTGTCGGAGCCCTGGACCAGCACCTGCCAGACCTTATCCGAGACGATGACGCCCGACAGCGGCGCATAGGCCGAGGTCAGGCCCTTGGCGATGGTGATCAGGTCGGGCTTGATGCCGTAGTGGTCGGAGCCGAACATGGTGCCCAGCCGGCCGAAGCCGGTGACCACTTCGTCGGCGACCAGCAGCACATCATATTTGTTCAGAACCGCCTGGATCTTTTCCCAGTACAGAGCGGGCGGCGGCAAGATGCCGCCGGTGCCGAGGATCGGCTCGCCGATGAAGGCGGCGACCGTGTCCGGGCCCTCGGCCAGGATCATCTCTTCGAGCTTGTCGGCACAGTGTTGGGAAAACTGTTCCTCGCTCATCGAGCGGTCGGCGCGGCGGAAATAGTAGGGCGCTTCGGTGTGCAGGATCGGCGCGCGCGGCAGGTCGAAGGCGTTGTGGAACAGGTCGAGCCCGGTCAGCGATCCGGTCATGACTCCGGAGCCGTGATAGCCGCGCCAGCGTGAGATGATCTTCTTCTTCTCGGGACGGCCGAGCACGTTGTTGTAGTACCAGATCAGCTTGATGTTGGTTTCGTTGGCGTCGGAACCGGAGAGGCCGAAATAGACCCTCGACATGCCTTGTGGGGCGCGCTCGATGATCATCTTGGAAAGGGTGATCGACGCCTCGGTGCCGTGGCCGACATAGGCGTGGTAATAGGCAAGGTTCCTGGCCTGGGCGGCGATGGCGTCTGATATCTTCTGGCGGCCATAGCCGACGTTGACGCAATAGAGCCCGGCGAAGGCATCGATGCTCTTGCGGCCGTTATTGTCCCAGATGGTGACGCCTTCGCCGCCGGCGATGATGCGGGTCGGCGATTCACCCCGCGCATGCGTGCCCATGTGGGTCGAGGGATGGAAGAAGTGGTCGCGGTCCCAGGCGGCGAGTTCGTTGGACTGGTCGAGCATTTTTTTACTCCTAAGGAAATGTCTGCGGCGCGGCTTACGCTACGTCCAGGCAGAGATATCTGAGATCGGTAAAGGCTTCGAGCCCGTGGCGCGAGCCCTCGCGACCGATGCCGGACTGTTTGACGCCGCCGAACGGGATCGGCGCGCCGGTGATCTTGACGCGGTTGATGGCGACCATACCGTAGTCGAGTGCACGGCCCATGCGCAATTGGCGGCCGCCGTTCTCGGTGGCGACATAGGCGACGAGCCCGTATTCGGTGGCGTTGGCGCGGGCGATGACCTCGTCCTCGCTGTCGAAGGGCGTCACCGCGGCGACCGGACCAAAAGTTTCCTCGCGCATGATCAGCGCATCGTCGGTGACATCGGCGAGCAGGGTCGGCCGGTAGAACAGCGGCCCGGCCGGATGTCTGCCGCCGCCGGTGAGGCAGCGCGCGCCATGGGCGAGCGCATCGGCGACTTGCTCCTCGACCTTCTTGACACCGCGCTCATGCATCAATGGCCCGATGTCGGTGTCTTCGGCCAGGCCATTGCCGATCCGCAGCGCCTCGATGCGCCTGACGAAAGCGGCGCAGAAACGATCGTAGATCGGACGCTGGACATAGATGCGGTTGGCGGCAAGGCAATCCTGGCCGGAAGTGGCGAATTTGGCGTCGACGGCGATGGTCACCGCCTTGTCGAGATCGGCGTCGGCAAAGACGATCAGCGGCGCATGGCCGCCAAGCTCCATGACCAGCCGCTTAATCGTCGGCGCGCTTTGCGCGGCGATCAGCCTGCCGATCTCGGTCGAGCCGGTGAAGCTCATGGCGCGGACGCGCGGATCTTCGCACATCCGCCCAACGATGGTCGAGGCCTTGCCGGTGAGAACGTTGAAGACGCCAGCCGGCAGGCCGGCGCGTTCGCCGAGCTCGGCCAACGCCAGTGCCGACAGCGGCGTTTCCGACGAAGGATGCGCGACGATGGTGCAGCCGGCGGCAAGGGCGGCCGCCGCCTTGCGGGTCAGCATGGCTGCGGGAAAATTCCACGGCGTGACGACGCCGACGACGCCGAGCGGTTCGCGCCGTACCATCATCTCGGCGTTTGGCAAATGGCTGGTGACGCTTTCGGCGTTGAGGCGCTTTGCCTCCTCGGCGTACCATTCGACGAAGGAGGCGGCGTAGTCGATCTCGCCAAGCGATTCCTTGAGAGGCTTGCCCTGTTCGAGCGTCATCAACAGCGCCAGATCGTCCTTGGCGGCGATGATCAGATCGAACCATTTTCGCAGGATTCTTGAGCGTTCCTGTGGGAGAGCCGCGCGCCAGGCGGGAAAGGCGCGCGACGCCGCGTCGATCGCCTTGCTCGTCTGCCTGGCATCGAGCGCGGCAACCCAGGCAACGGTGGCGCCTGTAGCAGGGTCGGCCACCCCAAAACTCTCGGCGGCTTCACTCGCCGTCCAGTGGCCGTCGACATAGGCGAGTTGGCGCAGCAGCCGGCGGTCGGCGAGCCGGTCAAGCGCTTCGTGGCGTTGTGGGCGGGCAAAATGCGCGGACATGTTCGAGGTCTCCCGGTTCGCAGTGATGCGGAGAGACTATGCGCGCGGCGCAGACAGAGAGGCTGTTTCGGAGCGCACGCGTAGAGAGATTGTCTCTATTGGGCTGCTCGGGCAGACAATCTGTTCAGCTTATAGGCTGGGCTATCTCATCGAGGAAGTGCCCCCTCACCCGGATTGCCAACCGAATTGCAAAGGGCAATTCGGGGCAATCCGACCTCTCCCCCGAGGGGAGAGGAGATCGCAGCGCCGGCACCTTTCTCTTCTCCCCGCCGGGGAGAAGGTGGCCGCGAAGCGGCCGGATGAGGGGCTCTTTGCGATTTGCTCAGACCTCACGACGGCGTCGGCAACAGATCGGCCACCGGCAAGGCGACCTCCTCCTTCACCGTCTTGGTGACGATGTAGGTGAAATAGCGGTCGATGCCGATCTCGCGTTCCAGCAGGGCGTCGACCAGCCGCTGATAGGCGTCGATGTCGCGCGCCATCACTTTCAGCAGATAGTCGACGCCGCCGCCCACCGACCAGCAGGCGACGATTTCGGGGACGTCGCGGATGACGCGCTCGAAACGGTCGAAATCGGCCTGGCGGTGGCTGGCCAGCGTCACCTCCATCAGGACGGTGGCGACCGGCGCGACGGCGCGCATTGCAACCCTGGCGTGATAGCCGGAGACGATGCCGGCCTTTTCCAGCTTGCGCAACCGCATCCAGCACGGCGTCGGCGACAGGCCGACCTTGTCGGCGAGCGCCAGCTTGGTGATGCGCCCGTCGCGCTGAACCGCGTCGAGGATTTTCAGGTCGATCTGATCCAGTCTCAATGCGGCCATGAGCGTCCACTTTTTTCCGCGACACCATGACGGCGCATTATTTAGATTGTCAATTGCACTGATTTCGATCTCTAATATGTCATGACATTGTGGCGTCCAGATCCCGCGCTTATCCGGCGGCCGGCCTATCAATCGCTCGCCGACCAGTTCGCGCGCGCCATTCATGACGGACGGCTGGCCAACGGCGCGCGGCTGCCGACGCATCGCCGGCTGGCCGACGATTTGAAGCTTTCGGTGCAGACAGTCAGCCGCGCCTATGAGGAACTGATCCGCCGGGGCCTGGTCTCCGGCGAGATCGGCCGCGGCAGCTTCGTGCAGACGCAGCGCCGCGAGCCGGAGCCGCCCTATCTGCCGGAGCGCCTTGGCGAGGTCATCGATCTGTCGATCCTGAAGCCGGTCTGCGAGCCGATGCATCTGGAGAGGCTGAAGCAGGCGCTGGGCTGGCTCGCCGAGAACCTGCCGTCGACCTCGGCGCTGTCGTTTCGGCCGAACATGGTGTTTCCGCGCCACCGTGCAGTGGCGGTCGAATGGCTGCGGCTGTGCGGTCTCGACGTGTCGGCGCAGAATGTCAGCCTGACCAACGGCGCCACGGCCGGCATGACGGTGGCGCTGATGAGCGTGGCGCCGCCGGGTTCGACCGTCGCCACCGAGGCGATCGGCCATCACACGCTGATCCCGCTGGCGCGCTATCTCGGCTTCAACCTCGAGGGCCTGCCGATCGACGACAACGGCCTGATCCCGGAGGCGCTCGACGAGGCGTGCCGGCTTTCCGACATCCGCGCGGTATTCGTGCAGCCCTCGGTGATCAATCCGACTGCAACATTGATGAATGCCGCGCGGCGCGAGCAGATCGCTGCGGTGGCGCGCAGGCACGACATCGCCATCATCGAGAACGACGTGCTCGGGCCGCTGGTCGAGGGCCGTCCGCCGCCGGTCGCCGCCTTCGCGCCCGAGCGCACGCTCTACGTCACCTCCTTCACCAAGATCGTGCTGCCAGGCCTGCGCATCGGTTATCTCGCGGCGCCCGACCGCTATGTCGCTGCCGTCGCCAACCGGCATCTCGTCTCCAACTGGATGGCGACGCCGATGGTGGCGGAGATTGCGACAAAATGGGTGACCGACGGCACGGCGATGGAACTCGTCCGCTGGCAACGGTCGGCGCTGCGGCGACGGCAGGAGATCGCCGCCCAGGTGCTTGCCGGGGTCGACTACCGCGTCCATCGCGACGGGCTGCATCTGTGGCTGGAACTGCCCGGCGACCGCGCCGAGGAGGGCTTCGTCTCACAGGCCCGCCTGCAGGGCGTGGCGATCGCACCAGGCACATCGTTCCGCATCTCGGCGGCGCCCTGGCAGCCGGCAGTGCGCATCTCGCTGGGCTCGACAACCGAGGGGGAACTGCGCGCCGGCCTCAGTGTTGTCACTAAACTTCTGCTCGGCGACCCAGAGCATCTGCTGCTGGCGATCTAGGCAAGCATTGCCGCGAAATTCTGCGGAGTCAGAAACATTGTCATGAGTTTATTTTCCTGATTGACATGATTTGGCGCGTTCCGCATCGTTAAGGCACAGCTTCTCCAGCACGGGGGAATTCTTTGTCCGCGCCCATCATCAAGATCGACGCCATTTCGAAAAGCTTCGGTACCTTCAAGGTGCTGGACGGACTGTCGATGCAGGTCATGCCGCGCGAGAAGCTGGCGCTGATCGGCCCATCCGGCTCCGGCAAGACGACGATCCTGCGCATCCTGATGACGCTGGAGAGGATCGACAGCGGCCACATCCAGATCGACGGCGAGCAGCTTTACCACATGGAGCGCAACGGCCAGTTGCTGCCCGCCGACGAACGGCATCTGGCAAGAATGCGCCAGAAGATCGGCATGGTCTTCCAGCTGTTCAACCTGTTTCCGCACAAGAGCGTCATCGACAACGTCACGCTGGCGCCGATCCTGACCAAGGGCATGCCGCGCGCCGCCGCCGAAAAACGGGCGATGGAACTGCTCGATATGGTCGGCATGGCCGACAAGGCGAAAGCGATGCCGGCGCAGCTTTCCGGCGGGCAGAAGCAGCGCGTTGCCATCGCTCGCGCCTTGGCGCTGCAGCCCAGGATCATGCTGTTCGACGAGGTGACATCGGCGCTCGATCCGGAACTGGTCGAGGAGGTGCTGAACGTGTTGTGGCGGCTCTGCTCCGAGACCGACATGACCATGCTGCTGGTCACCCACGAAATGGGTTTTGCCCATGATTTCGCCGACCGGGTTCTGTTCTTCGACCGCGGCAAGATCGTCGAGGAAGGCAAGCCGGACGAGATTTTCCGCAACCCCAAGCAGGAGCGTACGCAAGCTTTCCTGAAGAAGATCATCGCGGCCGGACATCGCGTCTGACTGCCATGCCCCGGGCGGCAGCGCCGTCCTCCCAGGGCGGCGAAGCCGTCCCGTGGAACGACCAAACCAAAAGAGAAACAAGGAGTTGGGAACAATGAAGAAACTTGGCATTCTGGCCGGCGTCGCCGGTGTTGCGCTGACCGCAATCCTGGCCGCTTCGACCGCGGGATCGGCCGACGACAGCAAGCTCGAAGAACTCAAGGCACAGGGCTTCGCCCGTGTCGCCATCGCCAACGAGCCGCCCTATACGGCGGTTGCGGCCGACGGCAAGGTTTCGGGTGCGGCACCCGATGTGGCCCGTGAAATCTTCAAGCGTCTTGGTGTCAACGACATCGTCGCCTCGATTTCGGAATATGGCGCGATGATCCCTGGCCTGCAGGCCGGCCGTTTCGACGTCGTCACCGCCGGCCTGTTCATGAAACCGGAGCGCTGCGCGGCGGTCGCTTATTCGGAGCCGGTGCTGTGCGACGCCGAGGCGATGCTGGTCAAGAAGGGCAACCCGAAGGGCTTCAAGAGCTATGAGGATGTCGCCAAGGATGCCACCGCAACGATCGGGGCGCCGGGCGGCGGCACCGAGGAGAAGCTGGCGCTCACTGCCGGCGTGCCGCGTGACCGCGTCATCGTCGTGCCGGACGGCCAGAGCGGCCTGAAGATGCTGCAGGACGGCCGCATCGACGCCTATTCCCTGCCGGTGCTGTCGATCAACGATCTGGTCAAGAAGGCCAACGATCCGAACCTCGAAGTCGTCGCCCCGGTGGTCGGCGCGCCGGTCTATTGCGACGGCGCGGCGTTCAAGAAGGGCGATGAGGCGCTGCGCGACGCCTATGACGTGGAATTGGCCAAGCTGAAGGAGTCCGGCGAATTCGCCAAGATCATCGAGCCCTACGGTTTTTCGGCCGCGGCGGCGATGTCGACGAGCCGCGACAAGCTCTGCTCGGCAAAATAGGCGCCTTTTTCCTTCTCCCCGTTCACGGGGAGAAGGTGTCACGAAGTGACGGATGAGGGGCAGCGCCAGTTCTGCCAAATTGGCTCTGCCCCTCATCTGCCTGCCGGCATCTTCTCCCCGTGAACGGGGAGAAGATGCCAAGACTGTAACCGTAAAACGCTGGAAATTCGAACTTCATGACCCAATGGTCCGGCTATTTCGGCCTGATATTGCAGGGAGCGCTTGTTACCATCGAGCTGACGCTGATGGGGTCGGTGCTTGCCTTGATCATGGCCTTTCTCGCCGGGCTGGGGCGGCTGTCGCGTTTTTTCGCCATTCGGGCGCTGGCCACCGCCTATATCGAATTCTTCCGCGGCACCTCGATCTTCGTGCAGCTGTTCTGGGCCTATTTCGTGCTGCCCTTCATCGGCATTTCGCTGACGCCGCTGCAGGCCGGCGTGCTGGCGCTTGGCCTCAATGTCGGCGCCTATGGCGCGGAGGTGGTGCGCGGCGCCATCCAGTCGATCGGCCGCGAACAGTACGAGGCCTGCACCGCGGTCAATCTCGGCCGCTGGCAAGCCATGCGCCATGTCATCCTGCCGCAGGCGCTGCTGGTGATGCTGCCGACCTTCGGCAATAACGCCATCGAATTGCTCAAGGCCACCGCCGTGGTTTCGCTGATCTCGCTCACCGACCTGACCTTCCAGGCCCAGGTCGTGCGCTCGCAGACCGGCAACACGCTGGTGCCGTTCACCACCATTCTCGTCATCTATTTCGGCCTTGCGCTGATCATTTCGTGGGGGGTGCGTTCGCTGGAACGCCGCATGGCGCGCGGCCTCGACGGGGTGCGCGTCTGATGGATCGGGCCTCGTAATGGAATGGGATTGGAATTTCGTCTGGGAGATCATGCCGACCCTGATCGAGGGCGTGAAGATCACCATCCTGGCGACGCTGCTCGGCTCGGTTCTGGCAGCGATGGTCGGCTTGGCTATCGCGCTGGCGCGGCGCTCGCCGAACAAGGGCTTTTCGCGCAGCGTCGGCTTCCTTGCCGAGTTCATCCGCGGCACGCCGCTCTTGGTGCAGCTCTATTTCATCTTCTACGTGCTGCCGGACATCGGTATCCTGCTGCCGCCGCTGGTGGCGGGCGTCATCGGCCTCGGGCTGCATTACGGCACCTACACGGCCGAGGTCTATCGCGCCGGCATCGACAATGTGCCGCGCGGCCAGTGGGAGGCCGCCAAGGCCTGCAATCTCAACGCCAGGCAGACCTGGACCCACATCATCATGCCGCAGGCTATCCCGCCGATGATCCCGGCGCTTGCCAACTATTTTATCGCCATGTTCAAGGAGACGCCGCTGCTTTCGGCGATCACCGTGCTGGAACTGATGAACCAGGCCAAGAGCGTCGCCAACACCTATTACCGCTATGTCGAGCCGATGACCTTGGTCGGCGCCTTCTTCCTCGTCATCAGCCTGTTCTCGGTCGTGCTGCTGCGCTGGCTCGAACGCCGCTACGGGCGCATTGAAAAATGACAGTTCTTTCGACCAAACCGTTGGCAAGGAGCGCATGGTGACCGCTCCAGTCGACATCCGCTTGCACTCGACACGGCCGGCGCTCGACGCGCGTCCGCTGGAAAAGCGCGTCGGCCTGATCATCCTTGCCACCGACCATACGACCGAACCGGATTTTCGCCGCATGGTGGCAAGCGACCGGATCGGCGTCTATGTCGCGCGCATTCCCTACGCCAATCCGACGACGCCGGACAATTTGCGCAAGATGCAGTCGTCGCTGACGGCGGGCGCCGCGCTCATCCTGCCCGATGAGCCGCTCGACGCGGTCTGCTATTCCTGCACCTCGGCCTCGGTCGTCATCGGCGATGCCGAAATCGAGGCGGCGGTGCAGGCGGCCAAGCCGGGCGTACCCATGGTTACGCCGCCGATGGCAGGGGTGCGCGGCTTGAAAGCGCTGGGCGCCAGGACGATCAGTATTCTCACTCCTTATACTGTCGAGACCAGCCGGCCGATGGCCGCCTATTTCGCGGCGCACGGGTTCGAGATCGCCAGCTTCACCTGTCTCGGCTTCGACGACGACCGCGAGATGGCGCGGATTGCACCGGCCACGCTGGTCGATCTGGCAGCCAAGACGACCGACGCGCAAGCGGACGCACTGTTCGTCTCCTGCACGGCGCTGCGGGCAGCACTTGCCGTCGTCGGCATGGAGGAGGCGATCGGCCGCCCGGTCGTCACCAGCAATCAGGCAACGGCCTGGAACTGCCTGCGGCTTTGCGGCGACGAGGAGCGGCGCGCCGAATTCGGCCGTCTGATGACCCTGCCGTTGAGACAATGAGGCGATGTCCGGCATGAGCGAGCACCCCCCTCTGGCAACAGGCATGTCTGTAACCCTTCAGGATATCCGCGCCGCCCGCGATCACATCGCCGGCAAGGTCGAGCGCACGCCGACCGTGCCTTCCCCGAGTCTTTCCGGGCACTTGGGCGCGCCTGTTTATCTCAAGCTCGAACATCGGCAGACCACCGGCAGCTTCAAGCTGCGCGGCGCCTCGAACGCCATTGCTTCGCTGAACGCCGAGGAGAAGGCGCGCGGCGTGGTCGCCGCCTCGACCGGCAATCACGGCCGGGCGCTGGCTCATGCGGCAAAGCTCGAAGGCATGCGTGCGACGATCTGCATGTCACGACTGGTGCCGCAGAATAAGCTCGACGAAATCCGCCGGCTCGGCGCCGAGATCCACATCGTCGGCAACAGCCAGGACGATGCGCAGCAAGAGGTCGACCGGCTGGTCGCGGAAGACGGCCTGATCATGCTGCCGCCCTTCGACCATCCCGATATCATCGCCGGGCAAGGCACGCTCGGGCTGGAAATCATCGAGCAGGTTGCGGACGCCGCCCTGGTGCTGGTGCCGCTTTCCGGCGGCGGGCTGGCGGCTGGTGTCGCCGCTGCCGTGAAGGGCGTCAGCCCCGGCACGAAGGTCATCGGCGTTTCGATGGCGCGGGGCGCGGCGATGAAGGCAAGCCTCGATGCCGGAGATCCGGTTTTGGTCGAGGAACTGCCGACGCTGGCGGATTCGCTCGGCGGCGGTATCGGCCTCGACAACCGGCTGACCTTCTCGATGTGCCGCGACCTGCTCGACGATGTTATCCTGCTCAGCGAGGACGAGATCGCCGCCGGCATCCGCCATGCCTATGATCAGGAGCGCGAGATCGTCGAAGGCGCCGGCGCGGTTTGCATCGCCGCCGTGCTTGCCGGCAAGGTCAGGGCGAGCGGCCCCACTGTGCTCATTCTTTCGGGCCGCAACATCGACATGACGCTGCACAGGAAAGTCGTTTGTGGCGAAGCATTTGAGGAGAGCGCCGCATGAGCCGGATGACGATACTGACCGAAGCCGAATTGCGCGGGATCGTGAAGCTCGATCTCGATGCCGTCGCCTGCGTCGAAAATGCGTTCCGCGCGCTTGCCACCTTGCCGGTGGCGATGCCGCCGATCCTGCGGCTCGACATTCCCGAGCATCGCGGCGAGGTCGACGTCAAAACCGCCTATGTGCCTGGCATCGACGGTTTTGCCATCAAGATCAGTCCCGGCTTCTTCGACAATCCGAAGCTCGGCCTGCCCAGCGTCAATGGCATGATGGTGCTGCTGTCTTCAAAAACCGGACTAGTCGAGGCGCTGCTCCTCGACAATGGCTATCTGACTGACATCCGCACGGCGGCGGCCGGAGCGGTCGCGGCGAAACATCTTTCGCGAGCCGATTCTTCGATCGCCGCGATCTTCGGCGCCGGCGTTCAGGCGGGACTGCAGCTCGAGGCGCTTATGCTGGTGCGGCCGATCGCCGAGGCGCGGATCTGGGCGAGGGATGCCGCCAAGGCCGAAGCCGCGGCGGATGCATTGCGCGAAAAGCTGGGCATCGTCGCGCTCGCCGAGCCCGACGCGGCAGAGGCGGCGGTCGGCGCCGACATCATCGTCACCACGACGCCGTCGACTGAACCGCTGATCAAGGCCGGCTTCGTCTCGGCCGGCCAGCACATCACCGCGATGGGCTCGGACGCCGAGCACAAGAACGAGATCGCGCCGGCGATCCTGCGCATGGCCGATCTCTACGTCGCCGACAGCGCGAAGCAGACGCGGCTGCTGGGCGAATTGCATCATGCCATCGCGACGGGGGTGATGGCAGCCGATGCCGAGATCACAGAGCTCGGCCAGATCATCGCCGGCGATAGACATGGCCGCCGTTCGGCCAGCGACATCACCATCGCCGACCTCACCGGCACCGGCGTGCAGGACACGGCGATCGCCACGCTCGCCCGCGACCGTGCCCGGGCGGCCAAGACGGGTACGATTTTCGAAAGCTGATGCCGGCCGCAAGGCCCAACAAACGAGGACCAAGAACAATGCAGCCCAATCTAAAATTCTCGCGCGGCGAATATGCGGATCGCCTCGCCAAGACCCGGAAGGCCATGGAAGCCGAGGGCGTCGATCTGCTTGTTGTCAGCGATCCGTCCAACATGGCCTGGCTGACCGGCTATGACGGCTGGTCTTTCTACGTGCACCAGGCCGTCATCGTGCCGCCGTCGGGCGAACCGGTGTGGTACGGGCGCGGCCAGGACGCCAACGGCGCCAAGCGCACCGCCTATCTCGCGCACGACAACATCGTCGGCTATGCCGACCATTATGTGCAGTCGACCGAACGCCACCCGATGGATTTTCTCTCGCAGGTGCTGGCCGATCGTGGCTGGGGCAAGCTCAGCATCGGTGTCGAGATGGACAATTACTGGTTCTCGGCCGCTGCCTTCGCGTCGCTGCAGAAACATCTGCCCAATGCCCGCTTCGTCGACGCTACGGCACTCGTCAACTGGCAGCGCGCCGTGAAGAGCTCGACCGAAATCGATTACATGCGCAAGGCCGCCCGGATCGTCGAAGCGATGCACCAGCGCATCGTCGACAAGATCGAAGTCGGCATGCGCAAATGCGATCTGGTCGCCGAGATCTATGATGCCGGCACCCGCGGCGTCGACGGGCCAGAGGGAAAGATTGGCGGCGACTATCCGGCGATCGTGCCGCTGCTCCCGTCGGGCGCCGATGCGTCGGCGCCGCATCTGACCTGGGACGACCAGCCGATGAAATCGGGCGAGGGCACCTTCTTCGAGATCGCCGGCTGCTACAACCGCTACCATTGTCCGCTTTCGCGGACTGTGTTCCTCGGAAAACCGACGCAGGAATTCCTCGATGCCGAGAAGGCAACACTGGAGGGCATGGAAGCGGGGTTGGCCGCGGCAAAGCCTGGCAATACATGCGAGGACATCGCCAACGCCTTCTTCACGGTGCTGAAGAGATACGGCATCGTCAAGGACAATCGCACCGGCTATCCGATCGGGCTTTCCTATCCGCCGGATTGGGGCGAGCGCACAATGAGCCTGCGCCCCGGCGACCGCACCGAGCTGAAGCCCGGCATGACGTTCCATTTCATGACCGGCCTGTGGCTGGAGACGATGGGGCTCGAGATCACCGAGTCCATCCTGATCACCGAGACCGGGGTCGAGTGCCTGGCCAATGTGCCGCGCAAGCTGGTGGTGAAGAATTGAGCCCGATGTCCAGCCTTCGTCCATCGCCGATCACGCCCACCGTCGATTTCGACCGCGACGGCGTGCAGCACGGCTTCTTGCGGCTGCCTTACAGCCGTGACGATTCGGCCTGGGGATCGGTGATGATCCCGATCTGCGTGATCCGCAACGGCAGCGGGCCAAGCGCATTGCTCACCGGCGGCAATCATGGCGACGAATATGAGGGGCCGCTGGCGCTCTACGATCTCGCCCGCACGCTCGATCCCAAGCAAGTCATCGGCACGGTCATCATCGTGCCGGCAATGAACTATCCGGCGTTCCGTGCCGGCACCCGCACCTCGCCGATCGACAAGGGCAATCTGAACCGCAGCTTTCCCGGCCGGCCCGACGGCACGGTGACCGAGAAGATCGCGGACTATTTTCAACGAGAGTTGCTCCCCCGCGCAGACATCGCGCTCGACTTCCATTCCGGCGGCAAGACGCTCGACTTCGTGCCGTTCTGCGCCGCCCATATCCGGCCCGACAAAGTGCTGGAGGCGAAGGGGTTCGCGGCGGTCGAAGCGTTCTCGGCGCCGTGGTCGATGAAGATGCTGGAGATCGATGCGGTCGGCATGTTCGACACTGCCGCCGAAGAGATGGGGAAGCTGTTCATCACCACGGAGCTTGGCGGCGGTGGCACCTCCCGCGCGGAAACGGTGCGGATCGCGCGTCGCGGCGTGCTCAATGTGCTGCGCCATGCCGGCATCGTCGCCGGTGCGGTCGAGATGCAGCCGACCCGCTGGCTGGACATGCCGTCTGGCGACTGCTTCTCGTTCGCCGAAGACGACGGGATGATCGAAACGATGATCGATCTCGGCGAGCCTGTCGAAGGGGGCCAGGTTCTAGCGCGCATCCACTCAGTTGGCCGCACCGGTGCCGCACCTCAAGAAATCAGGGCAAGAATGTCGGGTCTATTGGCTGCCCGCCATTTCCCCGGACTGGTCAAGGCGGGCGACTGCACCGCCGTGGTCGCCGTGCTGGTCGATTGAAGGCGAGGCAATCGACACTGCTTGCGACAATGCTACTCGATCAGCAGCAAGCCGCGTTTCTTGTCGCCATCGCTATCGATTGTGTCCATGGCTGAGAACAGGCGCTCTCGCTCGACCAGCCAGGGCTTGTAGTCCTCGTTTACATCGAGGACGAAAACCATGTCCTCGGCCTCCAGATATCCTCCGACCGGGGAAAAATGGCCAGCGCCGGCGCCGAAAATCTTCTCACGGGTAAAGTTGACGATGTAACGGCGGCCGGGATCGTTGGCGCGCTTCATGTGCTCGCGAAATGCATCGGCGCTCAGATCCCGAAGCACGGAGACTTTCCGCTTGGTGTTCGTTCGAGCGACCTCGGCAAGCTCGTCCAGCGTGAGCCCGATGATGCAAAAGCCGGACCAGCACTTTCCGGTTCCAGCGAGGACTTCGGCTTCGGTTGTCTCCTCCTCGCCGATGGAGCGGAATGTGTTGGCGACACTTGCCGGGCCACACCTTGATCCGTTTGATTGCCATGTGACGTCGGCATTGAACGTGGCAGCCACGGGCAGCTTCCAGGCGCTGTCGATCAATTCAGCGGTGCGGGTAACCGACGACTGGATCGCGTCTTGTGAAACCCTGGACTGGCCGGCAATCAAAAGTGCGGCGCCGCCCAGCACGCCGACGACGGCGATCACAATCACACCGAAAGCGAGACTGCGCTTCATTGCTGAATCTCGGAGCAGGCAGCAAAAGGAGAATGAAGAAAAGGCACAGCAACGTCAATCGGCGCCCGCACCCGGCCAGTCGCGATCTCGTCCGGCAGCACCTGAAGCCGGCCGCTTGCCAAGCGGGCTGCCAGCGCTCATCGCCGTGAGCGCTGCGTCTGGGAGAGTATGGATCAGGCAAGGAACTTCGCCGGTGAAAGAGCGGGGTCGTTTCGCTAGCGCCAATACGCCTGCAAACCTGAGGCTTCCAGAGACGACCCAAATTACGACTTGCTCGGCGTAGGCGTCGCTGAAGGCGAACCTAACGAAGGCCAAGGAAGCTGAGTATCGCAATTACGATAACGACGGCCCCGACCAGCCAGATGATATTGTTCATGACAGCTCTCCTTTATCTTTGCCGCGAGCCTGTGGCGGCTCGCGATAATTATGGCGAACGCCCCCACGGCGTTCTCGTTCCAAACTGAGCCTAAGCCGCCAATTACTCTTTGGACCGGAGGCCCGCGCCTCTGGAGGAGCGCGGGCCGACCGGGATCCCGGTCCAGCAGCCAACATCCGGGAGATATTCGCTGTCACCCTACAATCGTTAGTATGCGCTAATGTTCCATCGCTCAGAAAAATACCGCGCCTACCGAGGGCCGGAAGCGATGGCGCCTCGGCCCGAAGCGCGGGCACTTCTGTGGACTCCTCGGTAATGGTGCCTATGTTCCTAATGCTGGCGAACCGCAGCATCGCCTGGCCACAGCAAAGGTGGGATGAAATCAGTTCTCAGAAACGTTCATCAGCAACACTCAATGTCTGCTGCCCGACACCTGGTGCCGATGACCAAACAACCTCCGGCGGTGGTCCAAAAAAATGCCGAGCGCGACGCCGAGGAGAGCGAATATGCCGGCCAAAGCGTATATTAACCGGATCGCGACAGCGGTGCCGGAGCACGAGGTTCATCAATTCTATCTGCGTTTCGCCGCCTCCATGCTTGCGGCCGATCGCCGAAGAATTTTCGAACGCATGGTTGACGTTTCCGGCATCGAGCACCGCTATTCCTGCTTTGCACCTGCCGGCGACCCCGAAGGACCATCAGCAGATCTGGCCGGGAAGTTCATCCGGGGCGCCTTTCCTGGAACGGCCGAGAGAATGGCAATGTTCTGTCATGCCGCACCTGTTCTCGCGCAAAATGGCGTCGACGGATTGGAGCTTGGTGGCGGCGCTTCCCGCATCACCCATCTCATCGTTACCACCTGCACCGGTTTTTCAGCGCCAGGCATCGACCTGGAGCTGGTTGCGCGATGCAGCCTGCCGGACACGGTCGAACGCACGATGATCGGTTTCATGGGCTGCTACGCGGCGATCAACGGCCTCAAGCTTGCCCGCCACATCGTCCGCTCCGACCCGCAGGCCAGGGTCCTGCTGGTCAATATCGAACTCTGCACGATGCATCTGCGGGAAACCAGCGAACTGGAAAAGCTGCTGTCGTTCTGCCTCTGGGGCGATGGCTGTGCGGCTGCGCTCGTCACTGCCGAGCCGCACGGCATCGAGCTCGAAAGCTTCTACGGCATCGTGGCGGACGAGCGGCGGGATCTGATGAGCTGGAGCATTAGTGACCACGGCTTCGAAATGGTTCTTTCCGGCCAGGTCCCGGCAGCAATCCACGAAGCGTTGCGGAGCAATCACGACGCCATCCTCGGCGGTCGGCCGACCGAGGCGATCGATCTCTGGGCCGTGCACCCGGGGGGACGTTCGGTGCTCGACGCCGTCGAACGGGCCCTGGAACTCGCGCCCACCGCGCTGGAGCCTTCGCGCGAGGTGTTGCGCCGATATGGAAACATGTCGTCGGCGACCGTCATGTTCGTGATGAAAGAGATGTTGAAGGCGCCACCAGGAATGCTCGGCTGCGGCATGTCGTTCGGACCCGGGCTGGCGGCCGAAACCATGCTTTTCCGAACGGCGTCATGAGCAGCCTGGAGCACCGCCAGCTTGCGCCGGAAATCCTCGACGGGCTTGCGGGCGACGATCCGCGAGCGCTTGCGGCGCGGCGCGACCTCCGTCGCATCAACGCGCTGATGTTTCAGGCCAGGATCATGGCGTCGCTGCTGCAGAAATTTGTGCCAGGGCCGCCGCGCCGGATTCTGGAGATCGGCGCTGGCGATGGCTCCTTCATGCTGGCGTTGGCGCGGCGCATGGCCGGGCATTGGCCTGGGGTCGAACTGGTAATGCTCGACCGCGTCGACCTCATCACCGCGCAATTGCGTGGTGATTTCGCCGGGCTGGGATGGACAGTCGAAGGCGTCGCCGCCGATGTCTTCGACTGGGCGAGAAAGAATGCGGGCACGCGATTCGACGCGATCACCGTCAATCTGTTTCTGCATCATTTCGACGATGCCGAGCTCGTGCGTCTGTTTTCGCTGATGGAGCCGAAGGCTCCGCTGCTGTTGGCGACAGAGCCGTTGCGGGCCAAATTCGCATTGGCCGCGACCCGCCTTCTCCCGGCGATCGGCGCCAATGACGTCACACGAAACGACGCGGCTCAAAGTGTGCGTGCCGGCTTTCGCGGCAGCGAGCTTTCCGGTCTCTGGCTCGCGGCAAACGGCAAACCGGTCGAGGAGCGGCGCGCCGGCCTTTTTTCCCACATTTTCGTCGGCGCCAGCGCCGGTCATGTCCTATGACGCGATTGTCGACCCATGACGCGATCATCATAGGCGCCGGCCCGGCGGGCACGTCCGTCGCGCTGACGCTTGCCCGGCGCGGATGGGCCGTGGCTATTGTGGAAAAGAGCGTGTTCCCGCGCCGCAAGGTCTGCGGCGAATATATATCGGCAAGCAATCTTGCGCTTCTGGACCAGCTGGAGATCGGCGAAGCGTGGCGTGCCAACGCCGGCCCCGAAATCCGCCGCGTCGGCTTGTTTTCCGGCGAGACCTGCGCCGAGGCGGCAATGCCTCCTGCAAAAGACGGGCCTCCTGCAAAAGACTGGCCTCCCGCAAAAGATGGGCCTCCTGCAAAAGATAGGCCCCGCGAGAAAAAAGATGGTTTCGGCCGGGCGCTTGGCCGGGATATTTTCGACTGTCTACTTTTGCAGGCGGCGCGATCGGCGGGCGTCGAAATCTTTCAGCCTTGCCGCGCCGTCGCCATCGACCCAGATGGCGAGGCGCAATTGGTGGGAATTCAAGCCGGAAACGAAACGACGATGTTGCGCGCGCCGGTGATTGTCGCCGCACACGGCTCCTGGGAGCCAGGACCGCTGCCCAGCCAGCTCGGAAAGACCAACCGCCCTTCGGACCTGTTCGGCTTCAAGGCGCATTTCACCGGGTCGTCCCTGGCGCCTGATTTGATGCCTCTGCTGGTGTTTCCTGGCGGTTATGGCGGCATGGTTTCGGCGGATCATGGCCGGCTGTCGATCTCGTGCTGCATTCGGCGCGATATGCTCGCACGGTTGCGCAAACACCCCAGACACCAGAGCCATTTGTCGGCCGCCGAGGCGGTCTCCCGTCATCTGATGGAATCATGCCGGGGAGTAAGGGATGCGCTAGAGTCTGCTGACGCCGACGGGCCTTGGCTTGCCGCAGGTCCGATCCGGCCGGGAATTCGCTCCTGCTACGAACGCGACATCTTTCGCGTCGGCAATGCGGCCGGAGAGTCTCACCCTGTCATCGCCGAGGGCATCTCGATGGCGCTTCAGTCCGGCTGGCTGCTGGCCTGCGAACTCTCATGCGCGCCAAGCGGCAGTGCAGGGCGCGAGATAACCGGCAGACGCTACGAGGCGGCCTGGAAAAGTCTGTTTTCAACACGGCTCTACGCCGCCGCTGCAGTTGCCGCGATTGCCGTTAATCCAAGCAGCGCCTCCTTGATGGCGGCAATTATTCGGAATTTACCGCAGGCGCTGACGTGGGGTGCGCAACTGAGCGGAAAGACAAAGCCGGTTCCCGGCTTTGTCTGACAGGTGGCGCGGCGCGCCACCGCGGCCTCAGGGGGCCTTGGCTCCGTTACTCGGGGCAATCCTCTCTATCCGAAGTTGCAGTGCCACTGGCAGTGTTCTTATCGGCCTCCACTACGTCCTTGCACCGATCACTCATGCCGTCGGCGCCGTCGGTGGTTGAACCGGTTACGTTTGGATCGGCAGGAGTCGCATTATCGGTGCCGGGAGCCATGGTGCCAGTGCCTGTCCCGGTGGCCGCTCCCGGATCGTTGGTGCCGGATCCAGTGCCGTTTGACTGCGCCATCGCCGAAGTGGCAAGGGCAATGCTGAGTGCGGTTGCGGAAAGAATTTTTTTCATCATGGTCGGTCTCCATTAGAGCTGCATCGCTGGTTGCGATGATTATCCAACGAGCGTTTTTTGGAGTTGTTCCGTCAGACAGAAATCGTGATCGAAGGTCGGGCCGAAGGCGATCCAAGCAGCAATGCTGGCGAACCGCGCCATGTTTTCGGTTTCGATGGAACAACAACCACCGGCAACGGTTGGAAGCGCAGTCGTTCTACTCTAGCGACTGTGACAGCCGATCGCACGGCATTCGGACAAAGGCCCGGCGCTTCCTCCCCGCCGGGCCTTTCTGTCGCTGGAGGAACTTTCACGGATTTGGCCGAAACCGTGCGGCTGCCACGGTATTGAACTGCTGCCGTTCACGGCTCGTCGATATCCTGCCTCGAGGGGTTGCGCGAGAGGGCGCGTTCCTCTTCGTCGTCCGGCAGCGCCTCGTCGCTGTCCTGGTACGGATTGTCGTCGTCTTCCTCGGGCAGTTCAGCCTCTTTGTCGAGATCGTAACGGATGTCGCCGTTTCCCGGCACGCTGTCTGGTAGAATTTTACTGCCTTTGATCGCGTCCCAATCCTGCTGTTCGATGGTCGGGCCTTCGGATGGATCGTCGGGTTTTCTGCGCGGTGCCATCAGAGTTCTCCTCTGCACTGGTTGCTGTACGCCTAACTCCGCGGACCGCTGCTTAGTTCCTCCGATCGAACCGACGAGATCGTCTAGAGCGATCCAGCACTCATTTCGGCTTAGCCTGCCGGCGGCTTTTAGCTCAATGAGAGCTGACCGTTATGCGGGTTGCGAAATGCCGGCCAGAGCGATCATGAACTTGCGCGACTTCTAATATAAAGGCAGACTTGGAAACGGGTGGAGGGAAAACGGCTCAAAAACAATCGGGAGGAAAGCCATGGATAGCATGAGCCTCACCACGCTTGATCGCGGCAAGACGACGGTCGATGCCGCGGCCCTGGAGGCGCTTTCGGCACAATTGCGCGGCACCGTGCTGAGGGAAGGCGACGCCGCCTATGACGAGGCACGCAGCATCTGGAACGCCATGATCGACCGGCGGCCCGGGCTGATCGTGCGCTGCGCCGGTGCCGCCGACGTTATCGCCGCCGTCAATTTTGCCAGGGAAAACAGGCTGCTCGTCGCGGTTCGCGGCGGCGGCCACAACATCGCCGGCAGCGCCGTCTGCGACGGCGGGCTGATGATCGATCTGTCGCAGATGAAGTCGGTGCGGGTCGATCCGGCGACGCGGCGGGCATGGGTGGAACCTGGCGCGACGCTCGCCGATGTCGACGCGGAGACACAGGCCTTCAGACTGGCGGTGCCGACCGGCATCAACTCGACCACCGGCATTTCGGGCCTGACGCTGGGCGGCGGCTTCGGCTGGATCACGCGGAAGTTCGGCCTGACTATCGACAATCTTCTCTGCGCTGACGTGGTTACCGCCGAGGGCAAACTGCTGCGCGCCAGCCAGACCGAGAATCCGGATCTGTTCTGGGCGCTGCGCGGTGGCGGCGGCAATTTCGGCATCGTCACGGCTTTCGAGTTCAAGCTCCACCAAGTCGGTCCGCAGGTGCTGTCGGGGCTTGTCGTTCATCCCTTCGCCGATGCCGAAAACGTGTTGCGGGAATACCGAGCGGCGCTCGAAGCAGCGCCCAATGAGCTGACCTGCTGGGCGGTCATGCGGCAGGCGCCGCCGCTGCCGTTCCTGCCGGCCGAATGGCATGGCAAGGAGGTGCTGGTCCTGGCCATGTGCTATTGCGGCGACCTTCAGGAGGGTGAGAAGGCGACACAGAGGCTTCGCGCCATCGGCACACCGATTGCAGACGTGGTCGGTCCCAACCCGTTCACCGGCTGGCAGCAGGCATTCGATCCGTTGCTGACGCCTGGCGCCCGCAACTATTGGAAGAGCCATGACTTCACCGAGCTTTCCGACAGCGCGGTGGAGGTCGTCACGGCGGCGATACCCAGGCTCCCCGGCCCCGAATGCGAGATATTCATTGGCCATGTCGGCGGTGCCGCGGGCCGGGTGACAGCGGATGCAACGGCGTTTCCGCAACGCAGCGCGCACTACGTCATGAATGTCCACGCCCGCTGGCGCGAACCGGAAATGGACCAGGCCTGCATCGACTGGGCGCGGGGTCTCTATGAAGCAGCCAAGCCCTATGCCGCGGGCACGGCCTATGTGAACTTCATGCCCGGGGACGAGGTCGACAGGGTCGAAGCAGCCTATGGCGGCAACTATCGGCGGCTGCTGGAAATCAAGCAGCGATATGATCCGCTGAACCTGTTCCGCATGAACCAGAATTTGCGGCCGATGGAAGCGCAGCGTGCCGCATAGTCTGCGCAGGTATGACAAGGCCTGCGCCTCCAACGGAGGACGCGGGCCTCGTTTCGGATCATGCGCTGGCAGGTGTCAGCCTTTAGCTGACGCCGCCCAGGCAAGGTCTAATCCTTTCGCTTTGTTGACTCGGCCTGCAAAAACGGGCAGCAAAGCCTGGCATGGAGGGCATTTCCGCTATTTTCATAGTTTTGGAGGGAGCCTTTTTTGACATAGACCTTCGCCTAATCGGCGATCGGTAGAGGGATTGGTTAACCAAGTTTGTCCATCTTTTGATTCAATCGGCAACAGACGTGAAGCGTGCCGGGGGGCACCAGGCGACTGTGATTGTGACGGCTGCGAGCCCGCATGCCGCAAGGCCGATTGAGGTTTGGTTGTATGGCGTTGATGCGTTTGAATAACCGGGGTGACAATCCTGATAGTGGATTGCCCTCGATGAGGCCCGGACTGCGCTGGGTCGCGATTCCCGTTGTTGGCGCTGCGATCGCGCTGTGGTCGGCTGCGACCGTGGCCGGCCTCCATTCGGTGGGAACTTCGCTCACCGCCGCCTCCAACAGTCTTCCGCAAAACCTGCTCGCGCCGCGCTCCATGGCGCTCGCCGATCCCCGACACACACTTGTCAATCCACGGGCCAGTTCGTGGGCGCCGTCACTGGTAAGCCGGCAGCGTCAGGCGTCGCTGCTCGGCCGATGCAATGCCGGCTGCGCGCAGGCCGCCGCGAGCTTCGAGCATGAAGGCAAGGTAGCGCGTCTCAAGCCGTTAGCGCGGCCGGATGCTGTGCAGCTTGTCGCCGAAATCTCACCGCAATCGCGCTTCGACAGGGTGGTGGCGAATGCGGCGCTATCGCCGCAAAAGATTGCTGCTGCCTTTGCCCGCGCCTCCGGCGGGGCCGCGCCGTTTGCGGTCGTCAGTCTGCCGACGGGCCAGCGCTTTGCGGAGCCGGTGCGCCTGGCCGATCAGCATGGTCCCGCGTCGGTGCGCTTCGGGCCCGAGATTGCGGAAATCGACCGATCCTCCCGGCTGGCGCTGGCGCTGGCGCTTGCGAATGCATTGCCGGAAGCGATGATCGACGTGCTGCCGCAGGCGACGACGGCCGATTCTGCTGCCACGCAAGAGGGCGAGGTGCAGATGGCGTCGCTGCCGCCGCAGGACGCAATGCCCGGCAGCGTTCCCTTGCCGACTTGGCGTCCGCAGGCGGAAATCGATCAGTCAGACGAGGCGCCCGAGGTCAAGGCACCCGAGGTTAGGGCACCCAAGGCCAATGCGCCCAAGGTCCAGGCATCGAAGGCCGCCAAAGCCCAGTCTCAGCCATCCAAAGCCAACAGGGTGGAGACCGCCGCCGCGCCGCAGATGCCCCGGGCGCCAGCCTTGTCGCCGAGGAGTTCGTCACCGGCGGCGAAACCAAGCATGCAAGAGGACATGCAGGGCAGCCCGGGCATGCAGGGCAGCCGGGGCATGCAAAGCAGCCAGGGCAAGCCGGCCAAGCGGTCGAAGGCCGCAGACATGCTGGCCTATGCCAAACCCGACAGCCCGGCGGGCGGCGGCGGGGTCTTCGGCAACCTGTTCACCAAGCCCGGCAGCGGCGTCGCCGTCTACGACATTTCGGCGAAAACCGTCTATATGCCGGACGGCTCGCGGCTCGAGGCGCATTCGGGACTGGGCTCGATGGCCGACCAGGCGCGCTACGCCAACCGGAAGAATGCCGGCCCGACGCCGCCCCACACCTACGATCTGAGGCTGCGTGAATCGCGCTTCCATGGGGTGGAGGCGCTGCGTCTCACTCCTATCGACGGCAAGAACAAATATGGCCGCGACGGCTTTCTTGCGCATACCTACCTGCTGCGCGGCCGCCGCGGGGAATCGAGCGGCTGCGTCGTCTTCAAGGACTACGCCAGCTTCCTCGCCGCGTTCAAGAAGGGCAAGATCAAACGCCTCGTCGTGCGCGGCTAAGCAAGCCGCTGATGTGGCGCTCCTTCGCGCCCTCTCTGTCCTGCCGGACAGAGAGGGGCGCTGTCCCGCCGACTTCCAGCCAATTGTCAGCAGCCAGCCTCGAAACCGTTTTCAATCCCGGCCGAGGATACTATGACTGACCTGACCGGGGCGGCGGCTTCAACCGATCAAGAGGAATGTCATGACGATACGCGCTGTCGTTTGGGGCGAGAATATCCATGAGCGGACCAATGAGGTGGTGGCGGGGATCTACCCCGAGGGCATGCATGCAACGATCGCCGACGCGCTGAAGCTCGACCCCGAAATTTCCGTATCGTGGGCGACGCTTGAGCAACCGGAGCATGGCCTGCCGGCCGACCGTTTGGCGCAAACCGATGTCCTCGTGTGGTGGGGACACAAGGACCATGGCGCCGTCGCCGACGAAGTCGTCGAGCGCGTGGCGCGCCGCGTCTGGCAAGGCATGGGATTGATCGTGCTTCATTCCGGCCATTTCTCGAAGATCTTCAAGACGCTGATGGGCACGCCCTGCACGCTGAAATGGCGCGAGGCCGGCGAGCGCGAGCGGCTCTGGGTGACGAGCCCCAACCACCCGATCGCTGCCGGGATCAGCGAGTATTTCGAGCTCGAGAACGAGGAGATGTATGGCGAGCAGTTCGCCGTGCCGGAACCGCTGGAAACGGTGTTCATCTCCTGGTTCCAGGGCGGCGAAGTGTTCCGGTCGGGGCTGACCTGGCGCCGCGGCGCCGGCAACATCTTCTATTTCAGGCCCGGCCACGAGACCTATCCGACCTATCACGACGCGAATGTCCAAAAGGTGCTGCGCAATGCGGTGAAATGGGCGCACAACCCGCAGGGCGCGCATCCAGCCATCCTCGATGCGCCGAACGTGCCGGTGGAAAAGGCGCTCGAGCCGATCGTCGAGCGCGGCGGAAAGCTCCATGCCGCGGGCGAAGCCGGTTTTCGCTAGACCGCTGTCGCGAACCTTCGGTTCTGAAAAACCATGATCGAACAAGAAGATAAGGCCTCATCCTAAGGATAAGAATCATGCGTCTCCTGATACTCGGCACCGGCTGGATGGCGGAAGAGCATGCCAGGCAGTTCAGCAGGATCGAAGGCGTCGAACTGGTCGGCGCCGTCGATCTCGACCGCGCGCGTGTCGAAAAGTTTTCGGACAGCTACGCAATCCCCAACAGGTTCGCGTCGCTGGAAGACGCGCTCGCATGGGACAAGTTCGACGCGGTGGCGAACGTGACGCCAGACCGCATCCACCATCCGACCACCATGATGCTGATCGCGGCGGGCAAGCCGGTGCTGTGCGAAAAACCGCTGGCCGAAAATTACCAGCGGGCCAGTGAAATGGCCGATGCCGCCGAGCAAGCCGGAATCATCAACATGGTCAACCTGACCTATCGCAATGTCGCCCCGCTGCAGCGGGCACGCGCGATGGTGCTTGCCGGCGAGATCGGCACGGTCAGGCACGTCGAAGCGTCCTATCTGCAGAGTTGGCTGGTTTCCAAATTCTGGGGCGACTGGCGCACCGATCCGAAATGGCTGTGGCGGCTGTCACGCGGCCACGGCTCCAATGGCGTGCTGGGCGATGTCGGCATCCACATACTCGATTTCGCCAGCTATGGCGCGGCGCTCGACATCGACCATGTGTTCTGCCGCCTCAGGTCCTTCGACAAGGCGCCCGGCAACCGGATCGGCGAGTACGAGCTTGACGCCAATGACAGTTTCACCATGGCGCTGGATTTCAGCAACGGCGCTTTTGGCGTCGTCCATGCCAGCCGCTGGGCAACCGGCCACCTCAACGAATTGCGGCTGCGCATCTATGGCGACAAGGGTGGTATCGAGGTCGTGCACAATCTGACCGACTCGGAACTGAAAGCGTGCATGGGCGAGGACATCGAGAACGCAAAATGGCAGATTCTCGATGCCGGAACGGTGCCGACCAACTACCAGCGTTTTGTCGATGCGGTGCGCAACCGCGTCCAGGCCGAGCCGTCGTTCCGCCACGCGGCCGAATTGCAGAAGGTGCTCGACCTTGCCGTCGTCTCCGACGAGAAGAGGGCTGAGCTCAGGACCCATGCCGAAACCCATTGATGTTCGCTGAAAGGGGCCAGCCATGGTCACGCGCCGCGCCCAATGTTCCTGCGGTCAGCTGTCAGCCACCTGTTCGGGCGAGCCTGTACGCGTCTCTGTCTGCCATTGCCTGGCTTGCAAGCGGCGCACCGGCAGCGCGTTCAGCTTCATGCGCGGTTTGCGGAGAAAGATGTGTCGATCCAGGGACGAGCGGCGGAGTTCACGCGTTGGCGACGAAGGCGGCCGTGTCATCTACAGTTTCTGCCCGGATTGCGGCACCACTGTCCATTACCGGATCGATGTCCAGCCCGGTCTGATCGCCATTCCGGTGGGGGCTTTCGCCGACCCATCGTTCCCGCCGCCCTTCCTGTCCTTCTATCACGACAGCCGGCGCTGCGAGTGGGTCGAGGTCCGCACTGAGCCTCTGGCGACGTTCGGCTGAAGCCGTCGGCCACCTTCGGCTGACGTTTTTGGACGGTTCAGCCTGCTGATCCAGGGCGAGCCAACGATCGCTTGTTCGATGAACTGGAACCGTCCACACTCTCCACGCATTCGATGGACTGTGAACACGATGACTTCCAACAATGATCCGGGCAACAACGATCCGGGCAACAATGATCCGGGTGGATCACCGGCAGGCTGGACGATCAAGCTCGGAGAGTCGCCTATAGTCGGTACAGCTATCCACAGCGGCACCGACGTTGGCAGGACTTGTCGATCGCTCATGTGTCTCTCCGATCCCGACCGGCGTAGAGAAGAGGACCCGTTCACCGAGCGTTTCATCGCCGATTTTCCTACCCAGATCATCGTTCATCGGTCACGCTTCCAAGTGGATCTGAACCGTGCGCGAGACGCTGCGGTCTACCGGTCGCCGGACCAGTCCTGGGGCCTGAAAGTCTGGCGAGAGCAGCCGGACGAGGACACCGTTACGGAGTCTCTCTCCTTTCACGACGCCTTCTACAGTGAGCTGAACCGGGTCCTTGCCGGTATCGAGAAGCGCCATGGCAGGTTCGTTCTCATCGACGTCCATAGTTATAATCACCGGCGCGACGGACGGGAGGCTATGCCTACGTCCCGTGACGTCGCGCCCGACATCAACATCGGTACGTCTTCCATGGACCGCGAGCGCTGGGCACCGGTCGTCGACGCTTTCATCGAGACGCTTCGCGGCCAGCGTCTCAACGGCGAGCCGATCGATGTGCGCGAGAATGTGTCCTTCCAGGGCAAGGGCGAACAGACCCGTTTCGTCCATGCCAATTTTCCGGAAACCGGGTGTGCCATCGCCGTCGAGTTCAAGAAGATTTTCATGGACGAATGGAGTGGCGAACCCGACTGGGGAACAATCGAGCGGCTGCGCGCCATGCTGGCGTCTACGGTGCCCGTCCTGGAGTCGGCGCTGCGGGCCATGCGATGAAGCCCAAGCTCGTTGAGCCCGCGCCTCCATTGGCGCAAATCGAATCGGACCTGGACGCGCTTTTGCGGGACGGCAAGCCAATCCGCCGCGATTTCGGCAATGGCAACCGTTTGCACATGGATCGGCCGCTGCCCTTTCTGTGTGTCCATGTTGGGTCGCATCAGGATGCGGCATTCCATGCCGTCTCCGCCAACGCGTCCTATCTGATCGCGGCCGACATCGGCCTCGCCCGCGAGGCCGCGCGGCTGGTAGTGCGAAGGCTGCGCGATCACTGCGGCGCCTTCCTCATGCTGGACATCGGCGAGTTGGCCGAAGACCGGTTCCTGACCGAGGATGTTCCGTTCCTGCCGCCCTTCGAGATTGCGCTGGCCTGCGGCGACACGGCGGCGGAGAAGGCGGCACTGAAGCGCTTCGCCACCGCTGCGTCCGCACGCGAAGCAAAATACCGCACGCCCCGCGTCGACGAACTCAACCCCACGACACGCGCCGAAGCACGGCTTCTGGATGATCTCGGTGATGCGGCGTGCTTGACGGTACGCTTCGCACCGATTTACCGGGTGCCTGGCACCAAGCGCGTCTACCCCGAACTCCACGACCTTGTCGTCGCCAACATGGTCGATTCCGCGCTTCAGGCCGTCAGCGCCTTCCTGAAGGCATCAAGGCTGGAACAGCCGGCAACCCATCGTTCGCTGGGGCGGCGCGCCTATATCGACGCAGTGGTGCGCGCTGATCGGGCGATCGACAACGTCGCGTCGACATTCGATTTTCTGCTTGCCGTCACACCGATCAATGCCGAACCAGCCTGGCTGGAATTCCAGGCAGGCGCCTTCGAGCGTGTGCCCGTGCTGCTCTACAGGCCGCTCGAGTTCGAGGTCGCCGGCCAGAAACGGAAGCTCTATTCGGTCTCGCTCGATCATCTGGAAGATCCGCTGCTGACCACGCTGCTCTCGCAAAAGCAGCAGGAACTCGATCTCCAGCTGTCGATGCTCGCGGCGCGCGAAACGCCCCGCTTCGTCGAACTCGGACGAGCTCTCTATGGTAGCGTCGAGCCGAGCCTGGCGGCGCGAGCACGCGCCATTCTCGAAAAGGCGCCTAACGTTGCGTCGGCCACCCGGCAGAAGGGCCTGGGCGCCGACGCTGTCGCCGCGGCCGCGCGAGACATGATCGCCGGCTACCGGGCAGCCTATCCCGAATTCGATGCCTCCGTGGAGATCCGCGGCGACCTGCCGGCCGGCCTCCTCGTCTCTCGAAACCGGCTGCTGGTTTCACGCGATACCAACCTTCCACCGGAGCGTCTGACTGCGCTGCTCAGTCACGAGATCGGTGTCCATCTGCTGACCTATTTCAACGGCGATGCGCAGGGGCTCGCCATTTTCCGCAACGGGCTCGCCGGCTATGAGGGCATGCAGGAGGGACTGGCCGTGCTGGCGGAATATCTGGTCGGCGGCATGACCGCAGCGCGGTTGAGGTTGATCGCGGCCAGGGTTATTGCCTGTCAGGCGATGCTCGACGGAGCAACATTCGAGGAGACCTTCCGCATCCTCCACAGGGATTTCGGTCTCGACGATCGCGGCGCCTTCAACGTCGTTCTGCGTGTCTATCGAGGCGGGGGCCTTGCAAAGGACGCCATCTATCTGCGGGGCATGGTGCAGATCCTCGATCATCTGAAGGACGGCGGCAGCCTCACGCCGTTCTGGATCGGCAAGATCTCCGCCGCGCATTTCGGAGCGATCCAGGAACTCAACGCGCGCGGCTTGCTGCGGGCGCCGCGCCTCGAGCCCGCGTTCCTCTCTTCCGACGCGGCGCGTCCGCGTCTCAAGAAAGCGATGGCGGGAATCGGTCCGATCGATATGGTTGAAACTTGAGCGGAGTCTCCTCGATGCGCATTGCGTTCTTTGTCAATTCCATTGAGAGCGAGACGCCCGCCTACACGACGACAGCGTTGGCGCTGGCCGCCGTCCAGCGCGGCCATTCCGTTGTCTATGTTGAACCAGGCGACTTCATACTGCGTCCGGATGACGGTCTGGCTGTCAGCGTAGCGGTTCTGCCGGATGCTTCCTACAAGACATCCGACAGACTGCATGCTGCCCTGAAGGATGCAGCGAAGCAGAAAAAGACTTTGGCGATAAGCGATATCGACATCGTGTTTCTGCGCAACGATCCGTCGTTGGACGCCACCGATCGGCCATGGGCCGCCAACGCAGGCGTTATGTTCGGGCGGCTCGCGGCGGCTCGCGGCGCGATTGTCGTCAACGATCCGGATGGCCTGGGACAGGCGCAGAGCAAGCTCTACCTTCAGTCTTTTCCCGAGGCGGTCAGGCCGGCTACCCTGATATCGCGCAGCATTACCGAGATCCGCGCATTTATCGACAAACACTCGAAGGGCTGCATCGTCAAGCCACTCCAAGGATCGGGTGGCAAGAACGTCTTCCATATTGCAACGCCCACCGATTCCAACCTCAACCAGATTTTCGAAGCGGCCAGCGGTGACGGCTATCTCATCGCGCAGGTCTACATTCCGGAGGCCAAGGCTGGTGACGTGCGTCTTTTCTTGATGAACGGTCTGCCGCTGGTGCGCGACGGCAATTACGCAGCCTTTCGCCGCGTTCCAGCCAAGGGCGACGTCCGGTCCAATATCCATGCCGCTGGAACAGCCCGCAAAGTCAAGGTAACGGGCACGATGTTGGGCATTGCCGAGATGGTGCGCCCCAAATTGATCAATGACGGCATGTTTCTGGTTGGGCTCGACATCGTCGGAGACAAACTTCTGGAGATCAACGTCTTCACGCCAGGCGGGCTGACACGGCTCGCCGTCATGTACAAGACGGATTTTGCCACAAGCGTCATCATTGCGCTGGAGGAGAAGCGGACGCTGCGTCAAGCCTATGGAACGGCCATGACAAATTCGCGGCTGGCAACGCTCTGAGGAACGCAGGCAGGCCGGCTAGCAGGCCAACTAGGACGGCAAGTGGGTTGAGGTTCGCACTGAGCCTCTGGCGACATTCGGCTGAAGACGCCGGCCGGGTCTTTCCAGACTAGGGCAGAATCCAATCACTCTGAACGACCGAGTTCAATCCTTGTCTGCCCTTCGTTCGGAGAACTTCTACGGCAAGTTCTGACCCAAAGACGACTGACATCTGCCGCGACGTGGACGGCAGCTTTGCGCCCCATCTCGGCCGTACAGATGAGTTTTGCCGCTTCCCGAAAGCGGACATCATGGGCAACACGCTGTAGGTCGACGTTGCGCCAATTGCCGACCTTCCTGGCGCTTCTCCATAGCTGCCGTTCGCGCAACGGCTCGAGTCGACCCATAGCTGCCATCCGAACTTATCCGGCCGCTTAACTCTGATGCAACCAAAGCGTGCTAGCCGTGGCGCGTGTAAGTGCCCATCAGGTGGTATAGATATGAACAATTATCGGCTGCCAGGGCGTTATAAAACGCTCATTGTCGCAAACCTTGCGATTGGCATAACAGGCCTGCTGTTGCGGCCCATTTATCCGAAGAGCATCTTTATCGCGCTGTTTGTCATGTGCACATTGCTTGCGGCTTTCACGTGTTGGGTAGCGTTTCAGGCCCGGAATCGGCCATCCACATCAAGGTCCCAAACGGGCGTCTCTGTCATTGTATTTCTGATGATCATGGGCATCAGCGTATATGGGATGTATCTGACGCTGCGCTCCATGTTGAAGTGAATGAGCAGCAGAAGGCCGCTTTCCACCCCAGCCGGACCTTGCCGAGCCTCATCAGGCAATCTGAAGTCGGAACGCACCAACCGACCACGTGCGCCATTTGCCGACATTCACGGAGCGTTGGCAATCCCGACCTACGCCCGACCGCCGAATCGGCTGTGCGGTCGTGCCCTGTGCCGGCACGGAACTGCAGACGAGTGCAGCATTCATGTCCCACGACCAGGTAGCAGTCGCCAACGTTGTACGAAAAAGGCGGGATGCGTTTCGGTCAACTGGGCGACAAGTGGTTGCGCCTGTATAAAAGCGGCCCCGGGATGGATGGCCAAATCGCCGACGATCAACTCGCGCGACTCGCAGGCCTCCGGAGCGGATGTCAGGCAAGCCAGAATGACGAGCGTATAAAGCATTGTCTTGTTCCTTCGCGGAGATCGAGTTCGTCCTCGGAGGCGACAGATTCAATGGCCGGCACGAACGAGTTCGGGAGGGGGCTCGGCTCCTGCGACGAAGAGTTTGCCGCCGGCCCGCGAAATCTCGACGGTTTGGCTGCGCTCGTCCAACCTGCCTGGAACCGAGATCGTGAGGCTTTGGCCTTCATCGAGGGTTGCCTCGAAGCGCACAGGCAAGCCCGCCTCGCCTTCAGCGATCGTGGTGACCACCCGGAAGCTGTTATCGGCTTTCGTATAATAGACGACGCCTTGAAAACCGCCGAGATCGATACTCCCTCCTTGTTGGGTGTCCAGTTCACCTGCAGAGGCATAGCCCGTCGTCACGCAAAGCGCTGCAAGGACCGTGTATCTGTACATGATATTTTCCTCCCCAACCGAACAGGTCAGAACAAGATCGGTGCGCAAAGCATATGAGGAGTGGGTAGGTTCGTCTGTGAGAATTCTCACACTCGTGGCAACGCATTCAAAAACGAGGCCGGGCGCGTGTGGCAAGATGCGGATCGCGTCATGAGCGCCGGTCGCACCCAACGTCGGCTTTTGGGAAAGATTCCAACGCAGGAAGATCGGGATTGGGTCAGGTTTTACCGTTCGAACTGGCCACCGGAATGGGCAACTAGCGCCAGAAACGGATCTATAGGCTGGTCAAACTCAAGGTCGTGTTCGACCATTTCCGGACCTTCATGTACCATGTGCGGAGGGCGGCAATTAGGTCGAAGCAGCATACCGCTCAGCCTTGGATGCCGTGACGACGAGAACGGGCATATCGAACGCTACAGCGCCGCCCGCCCGTTGCCCTCATGCAATTTATGTGAACGGAACGTCGCCACAGGCATTCACCGCGGCGGTTCCGTGCTGAACGCGAAGAACCTGCGCGCAGGCGATGCCGCTGTGCCGTGCCAATCGGCAGCTTCGCCCATTCCAAGATTGCGGGTCCCTGATATATTACTCTGACCATCTCGTTCGCAGAATCCGTTTTGCGCATATGCAGCCGGCAACTCGAGCGAGAGCGTAAGCAAGCCTTCCTTCCCGCCGACGCGCCGAACCTCGGAGGTGTTATGCTAGTACTGGTTTTCGGCCTCGTGATCTTCTTCGGAATCCATTCTGTTCGGATCGCCGCCGGCAGCTTTCGTGATGCGCAAATCGCCACAAACGAGCGGCGCTGGAAGGGACTTTATTCGCTCCTATCGATCATCGGCTTCGTGCTGATCGTCTGGGGCTGGAGTCTTTATCGGCCCAATGCGCCTGAGATCTACGAGCCGCCCTCTTGGGGCCGCCATGTCGCGTCGGTGTTGGTGCTCGCCGCATTCGTCTTTCTGGCAGCCGCTTACTTGCCCACGGGTTCAATCAAGCATCGGCTGAAGCACCCGATGCTGGTGGGCATCATCCTTTGGGCCATCGGCCACCTCCTGGCCAATGGCGACCTTGCCTCGCTCCTAGTCTTCGGAGCGTTTCTGGTTTACGCGATTGTCGATCTCATTGCCGTCATTCCACGCGGCGATCCGGCACCCGCGGTCGTGCGACCGCGTAGCGACCTGATTGCTGTGGGCATCGGCTTGGTTGCTTTCGCATTGTTCGGGCTCTGGCTGCACGGCTGGCTGTTCGGAGTCTCGCCCTTCGCTTGAACGTCCGCAGCGACGGCGCGCCTTCGAGGATGTCCTGGCGAATCCCACCAGTTGCCGCGGATCGAGCGCCTCGCGGACGCCACAGTGAACCAATGCTTGGCATAAGGTCGGCACATCAGAATTTTGATCCATAGACGGCTCCAGGCGGCAACGTTGCAGTAATTCGGCTCGGATCGCGCCTTGCTTTGCCAACCGCGCGCGACGCTGCAAACACGAGCGGTACGGGATACAATTATCGGAGCGAATGCGTCCCCGGGATGGCTCAGATGTCCTCCGTCGATTCTCGGGAGTTCCCGCTAACTCGATGGCGGACTTGAGCTGATTGCGCTCGCAAAGAAGCTGCATCGGTATCCAGTCAATGGCCGCCAACGCACCCTGGCCGACGTCGCTAAGGCGCTGGCTGGGGCGGGATATCTGTCGAGTGCCGGAAAGCCTTACACGCCCACTGCCGTCTCGCGGATGCTGGTATCAAGGAGAAGTAAGCGCACCACGCCACGAAAGGTCGACGCCAAATCATCATCGTCGACGTTCGAACCAATCGCCGCAGAACTGCAACAAGAGGCCGCTGAGCCCGCAACGCGGACACCGCTCGGGTCGCGCTGGTAGCTCCCGGCACCCGCCCCGCCCGGGTTCGTCGGTGGCGGGGGTGGGGTGGCTTGTGGCCCCTATCAGGCGCGCGCTACCGACACCCTCGTTCACATTTCGGGAAGTTCTCATGGCCGGCCGCTCTCATCCCCAAAACCCAAATCACTCTGAACGACCGAGTTCGACCCTTTTGCGGTCATTCAGTTGCGAGCGTTGCATGACGCGATCTGACCAGCGTGTTAGGGCTGCTATGCGCCTGCGCAAGGCAGTCAGAGCGATCGGTGCATTACCAGCGTGTCCACGAACCCCAGAACCGGATGCTCGAAACCTTGCGGAATGGTTCCGACCACGTCGAATCCAAGATGACGCCAAAGCTTGACCGCGCGTTCGTTGGTACTGACAACACAGTTGAACTGCATGGCCCGGAAGCCTCGCGCAGCCGCGCGACCCAGAGAGTGCTGGCACATCGCCGTTGCAATACCCCGGCCGACCGAGTCCGGCGCGGTTATATAACCGCAGTTGGCGACGTGGGCACCGCCGCCCCGTTGGTTCGCGTGCAGATAATAAGTTCCCATCACCAGTTCGTCCGTCTCTGCGACGAACACCTCGTGATCCGGGGAAAACCAGTATGACAGCGCGTCGGATCGGCTCCAGTCAGGCGGCAACGCGTAGGTTTCGCCTGCCCGCAAGATGGGCTCGAGTATGCTCCAAATGGCGTCTGCGTCGGCAAGTGTGGCTGTGCGAATGGTCAGCAAGGCTAGATATCCAAATTTGCACGGATGGGGTTGCGGCCACGTCCGGCCCTACTGTGGCAGGCCGGCGTCTTCATAGCCATCGATGAAATGCTGTCGATCAGCCTCGTGCAGGAACGGTTGTGTGCTGGCCCAGTGCTGTATCGAGAAATCCTGATTCGAGGCGAGGAATTGCCTTGCTTCTTCCCTGGCCTCTTCCATATGCCCCAGCCGTGCCAGACTTGCAGCCAAGATACGTTGCGAGCCGAGCCGGTGCGTTGCCTCATGCCGGAGTGTTTCGACGGCATCGGCGTATTGACCCGCTGCGTATTGGGCGAGCCCGAGAAGCCAATAGTACCACCCCGGCGGGTGCGGATTGAGGCGAATGGCGTGGCGCAAATGTCCGATGCCCTCGATAGCCTTTCCCTCGAATGCCTTCAGTTGCCCCAGGAATGCCCAGGCATCAGCATGATTGGGGTTGACCCGAAGGGCAGTGGCCAGCTCCGCCGCGCCTTCATCCGGCTTGCCATCGTAGATCAGCACGTCGCCGAGGATTGCATGGGCCACGGCATTTTCCGGATCAAGCGATACGGCGCGCCGGGCTGCCGCCAGAGCCAGCGAATGATGGCGCTCTGGAGCATCCAGCCAATACGCCCAGGCAAAATGGTGGCTCATCGCAAGCCAAGCATGAGCATCGGCGAAGCCAGGATCAAGTTCGATGGCCCTTTCCAAGAGCACGGGAGCGGCCCTGTTGCTTTCGGGCGACTGAACCACCAGCATGCGGCCGCGGACGAAGAGGTCATACGCTTCGAGACTTGCTGTCCTACGTGTGCTGGTGGTCACCGCGGCCGGCAACACGCCGGACAGGGCACTTACAATCGTGCTGACGACCTCGTCCTGCAACAGGAAAACGTCCGCCAAATCGCGATCGAAGCGATCAGCCCAGAGGTGACTGCTGTCCGTCGCGTCGATTAGCTGGGCATTGATCCGCACCCTCGCCTTCTCCCTGCGGACACTACCTTCAAGCACATAGCGCACCCTCAGCTCCCTGGCGACGGAGCGGACATCGACTGACCTCCCCTTGTAAGCGAATGTGGAGTTGCGTGCGATCACCAACAGACCAGGCACTTTCGACAAGTCAGTGATCAGGTCTTCCGCCAGACCGTCAGCGAAGTACTCCTGCTCGGGATCGCTGCTCATGTTCGTGAATGGCAGAACGGCAATCGAAGGCTTGTCGGTGATGGCCTTGGATGTGGAAGTCACAACAGGCGGCGTGCCGGAAACGCGGTAGATGCGAACTGGCAGGGCAATGTTTTTCACGGTCTGGGCCCCGAGATCCTCGAAACCAACCTCGATCTTATTTCGGACGTGGTCGTAGATCGTTCCAGAGATGAGGATGCCGCCTGGCTCGGCGGTGGTTTCCAGTCGCGCAGCGATGTTGACGCCATCGCCATAAAGGTCACTGCCCTCGACCATCACATCACCCAAATTGACGCCAATGCGCAGCACAATACGGAGCTTCTCAGGCAGAGCGGCATTGGCCGCAGCCATCGCATGCTGCACGTCTATGGCGCATTGCAAAGCATTGACGGCGCTGGCGAACTCCACCATCACGCCGTCGCCAGTCACCTTAAAGACCCGGCCATGGTGCCTGGCGACCAACGGCTGCAGCACTTGCTTACGTCGATACTTGAGCGCGGCCAGCGTGCCGGCCTCATCCGTTTCCATGAGGCGGCTGTAGCCAACGACATCGGCCGCCATTACGGCGGCGAGTCGACGCTGGATGCGTTCGTCGGTCATGTGCGGCGATTGCTCTCATTTGAAAGCAGTCCGGCAGTGTACCGACGCTTCGTGAACGAGTCTATCAGCCCGACCCCGGCCTACCTCGTAGGAAAGGTCAGGAACGGATCATGAGCACTGGTCGCGGCCAATGTCTGATTTCTGGCAAGAGCACCGGCTCAAGAAGGTCAGCAAGGGGTCAGATCGCGTCATGCAACGCTCGCAACTGAACGACCGTAGAGAGCGAAAAGTTGCCCTTGGCTCATCTGCGCGAGCAGGTCGCGCCAGACA